>JAPOOS010000023.1 GCA_026713305.1 Paracoccaceae bacterium | reverse complement strand
CATTGTTCTCCCTACACCAACTTCAAGCGCTTCTGGATACACGGCGTCGAAGGCGTCTGTCGCGGCCATTTCGGCGACCTGCCCTCCTACGGCCGCTTCTTCGGCCTCAAGCTGCATGTGGTGGTCAACAGCAAGGGACAGTTCATGGCCATGCGCACAACGCCTGGCAACACCGACGACCGCACACAGGTGGAGGCTCTGACGCAAGGCCTCAAGGGCAGGATCTTCGGCGACAAGGGATGCATTTCCAGGAAGCTGTTCCAGGAGCTCTGCAAGCGCGGGTTGAAGCTGGTCACCAGCATCCGACGCAACATGATCAACCGTCTCATGCCGGTTGAAGACAAGCTGCATCTGCGCCAGCGTCGTGTCATCGAGACGATGTTCGGCTGTCTCAAGGAGGGCATGCGACTGGAACACAGCAGGCGCCGCTCGGCAACCAACGCATTGCTGCACATCGTTTCATGCCTGGCTGCATGCATTCTGAACAGGAAACCCGTTGGCATGCGTGGACTTTCTCAAACAGTATTGGGGTTACACCTATGAATGATTGTGGATCAATCAGATTGTACAAGTCATATCAGGACTTCATTCAAAGTGCAGCAGGTATAAATGAAGCAAGCCCGATCAAGATAGGCATTGGCGAACGATTGCGGCTCACTCCATCACCTGAAAACGGGCCTCCAGTGATAGTAGGCGCAGAACAAGACATAAAACCACCATTTCCGAGATTGGAGGGACGTCTTCGGCAAACGCTTCCAAGGGTTCCAGGAGGCTGCCAAACTCGGCTAGACAAGAGTTTACTGCTCAATTCTGGGTTTCGAGATGCAGCAATTGCTGCCTGGCTGGTTCCATGGCGTGCCGGAGCAGCCAAGACTATGAAGATTACCTTGACCCGAGAGACCGTAGTTGAACTGGACGTCTCAAAGTGGCCATTTCCCGGCAAGCTGAATGGCGACAAAAGCAGTATATCGGCAAAGCTAGGGGTTTTGTGGCGGGCAGCAAAATTCCTTGAAGCGACTCCAGCAGCATTCGCCACGGCGCCCTCAATTTCGGACGCTTATGAACGGCTGGAAGCTTCATGGAAGGATAGAGAGTTGGAGCAGGCAGATCCAAGGGGCGAACTTCTAACTGCACACGCCCATCATTTGGCCAACATACTCAATAACCTTTCTGAGCATCCTCGAGCAGTTCTGCGGTCCGAACACCGAATGCTGAAACTGCAAAATGTTCGACGCACCGATTCAAAAACGCTGCGATGGCTATCGGCACAGCCTGGCAGAAATACCGCCGAACGAGCGGGAGCACGACAACGCATCAAGGCCCCGAAACGCTACGAAACCATTTCAACACTGGAAAACCGCGTTTTGAGAGCATTCGCAGCGTTGACGGTTCGGGAAACAAGGGCTTGGCTCGGCGCACACGACCGCATGGCAGCCAGCAGACTTGTCATTGAAGCTCACCAGAACCGCGCCCGGAGAGTTGAAGCGCTTTTGCGAATTCACGGGGTTCAGGAGGCGCAGCCTCCGGTCAAGCCGAATTTTCCGCTCCGCTTCGATGTCCGCTACCGCGAAATCTTCCGCGCCTGGAATGAACTGCTCAGACTGCGCGAAAGAACTGAACTTGAGTGGATGTGGCAACATCGGACCTTCATGGAATTGCTGTCAGTTCGCGCTGCGATGAAGTTGCGGGAAGCTGCACACAGGATCAAGGGCTGTGGCATGCTGGCGCATGCTCCTGTGCTGGGTGCGAAGGAAATCCCCAACCAAGGAAAGTACCTGGCGCACAGTGGAGTTGAGGGCATCTTGTTGGTCTCGAGACGCACCGAAGGGCAAGTTGTTGCCTTCTGCTGTGGTGATGGCGTCAAGATGATTGGCGCAGTCGCCGACACCGAGCATGCAAGCTCGCTCTGGTGGAATGTTTCAGGAACTCCAACTGAGGGAGAGGCTTTAGTGGGAGAGCTTCCCTGGACCGAGTGCGACTCATGGGATTGCAGGTTGGAGAAGTGGGCCAAGGGAGCGATATCCTGACATGGGAAAGTTTCTGACCGTAGACCTGAATGGCTGGCTGGACCACGTTGTCGATGGCGGCAAAGCGAGAGCAATCGGCTTTAGGACCTGCATGCTAAAGCATGAGGACGTGTGGCTAGTTGGAGATCGAGCGCTTTCCGCAGCGCGATTTGAGCTTTCGAGTCAGCATTCATGTTCAGGAGATGCCGAACCTCAGCTCATGAACATGGGAGACGCGCTCAAGGCGGCAGCCGGTGAAGGCAACTGCGCGGAAGAGGACAGGGCAGCATTGCCCAACGCATTGTGGCAACTGGTCGAGGAAACCACCAAGTCAGGACAACAGCCTTTGCACCTTGCCATTGTCATCCCTGACAACCCGCTTTTTGGAACTCCGACCGTTCGTCCCGGCACTGGGAAAACGTCGCTTGAAACACTGCACGAGACATTTGTCAGGGCACGCCCAAACAAGCTCAGAAGATGTCGATTCGAGCTTGTCTGGCGTTCGGTTGCGGCCCTGAAGGCTGCAATGGGCAAGGACGGACTCGGAGAGGCTGCAGGAGCGGTACTCGTCATTAATGTCGACCGAAGCATATGCTGGAACGTGCTGGAGCTTCGCCCCTGGCCACCCAATGGTCATGCAGGCAACCCACTTTGCATTGTTAGAAGACCCGAGATGCAGGAATGCGAAGAAGGCGAATCCTGGGCCGCACGCAGGATTGTTGAGGCGTGGAAGGAACTGGAAGAGCAGCGTGTGCTCGACATCACGCATGCGGTGCGCATGAATGATTTCAGCGACCTTTGTCGACTGTCACGGGCTGTCGGCCCGGGAGACATCGAGGCAATTTGCCGCTGGACCCGGCTGGCGGAGCTTCTGGCCACCGACATGCCCTTGAATTCGCTGGAGAAACTCGGAATCCACCTAAAGGGACCTGAGAACCAGTGTTGGCCAACAAGACCTGCAAATTCTACAATTCATGGCAACTGGCAGACAATATTGGGTTTCCCGTCAGCGCCGAAGGTTGAAGGATTCCTTCCTCATGCGCTCGAGAATTCCATACGCATGTTTCGGGATGGCAACGATGTCAAGCCACTGGGAATTGTCGTTGAGAGCCCTGTTGAAGGGAAGATGACTGCTGGTTTGGTAAAGTTGGTTCGCCAGACTGCCGGGCCTCTTCTGCATGTCTGGTCCGTTACCTGTGCCGCCACGGCACTCGCGGCTGATACATTGGCTGTTCAGCTTGGGCAGAAACAAGATTCACCGGCCTGGCTCGACCATGTGCCCTGCATTGAAATGAGAGTACGTGATCCGGAAGGTGACACTCGAGGTTGGAAGCAAGTGATCAAGGCAGACGAGGCCATTCCAGCTGGAAAGACCTACAAGAGCAAACTGAACAAGGAACGACGTGTAAGTCTAGCGCCAGGCATCGAGCACATTCACATTCATCTGCGCCGAGGGCGGGAAAGGAATTGGGACGAACGCTACAGCGGCAGGAACACCGGACACACGATTCAACCGAGTGACCATGAAATGGTGATTGAGCCGCGCGCGACAGTGCGACCGCTTTCAGGAGCGGCACAAATCGAGTTTGCGGAACATCTTCCGAACGGTGCGACTCCGATACTTGCAGCCCCAATCAATTGGGGCGAGATGGCCGTGTCTGAACCGGAGGAACTTCGCAGCATTCCCGAGCTCTACATTTTCAAGGCGAGCAAAGGGGGATGGAACGATCTTAAGCCTTTGCTCAAGCGCGTGGTCGATGCTGGCGAAGGAAACACAGATCACACGCTCAGAGACGCACTATACATGTGTACGAAACAGCAGTGGCAGGGTAACCTATTCCCGTTGGGCTCGGATGGACGCCCGCCTCGTGCAGATGATCGGCGGCAGCACGAATCCGACAGGAAGCTGTTGGCTGAGGCTACGAGGCTATTGTCTGACGATCTCAAACGGTTTGTCGATTGTGACACACCAAATCAGTGGAAGGGCAAGAAAGTAAACCGACTCCACTTGCCTCTTACATGGCTCTTCACTGGCTGTCCTAGGGATGTCGTGCGGGTACTGTTGGACGCGATGGTGAATCCGGAAGGAAGGATAGCTAGAAGACTGCGAATCAATCTTTGGCCATCCAAGTGGTCAATTTACCAAGGGGTTGGAAGAGCGGTTCAGGACGAAGCCGCACTGCGAACAGTATTCGATGATCTCATTTGTAGGTGGGAACAATCGCAGGGACAACAGCGGGACCAATGCCTTCTCGCCGCTGTTTCTCACCCAATGGCTCGAAGGGTTGTTGTTCGCAACTTGCTGAAGGAGGACGAAGAGAGATTTGAGCGGGTGAAGCGGTTTTTCGACAGACATCTCGAAATCCTTTTCGAGAAGGCACATGATACTCGGAAAAAACAATTGGACTTGCGATACATCACCATGGGTTATCGAGGTCTCTGCCAAATCCGGCACAGCAATCCCGACTGGTTTCCGGTTGACAATTGCCATGCCAAAATGACTCATGACAGGCTTTGCCGTGTTTCAGAAATGGCGACTGGAGCCTTTGTGCGTGAACTTGTTACAAAGACTGCACCCTATATCATTGGGGAGGGTAATGATCCTACCATGCCCGGCGGATTCTGAAGTGAACGCGGCTTCGGTTTCAATCGGATCATCTGGTTCGAAAACCTCGGAAGCTTCTTGCCCATCTGACCCCGACAGCTTTCCGAGCTCAGCGCTTGGTCGGCAAAGCAGAATCCCCGTGAGGGGTTCAATTTGGCAATCGATCAGCACATTGGTCCGTTCAGCCCTTTCATGCAATGCCGTTCCGAGAAATTTTCCCGCACAATGTTCAGGCATGAAACGCGAAGGCACAGCCTGTACAGGTTTGGCCATGTATCACAGCATGCAAGCATCGGATTGCTCCATATCGGCATTCGAACAGCAAGCCTTCTATGGACCGCAGTTGAAGCCTTTCGAATGGTCGGCATCAACACCAACTGCTGCCCAAGCATTTGGCGGCAGGGCGATGTGCTTGTTTCTCCTCTGGAACGAACAATTCAAGCAAGCGCGACATTTGCGCTGTCCTTGAAACGCGACTGGGCTTGACCCTGGAGAATTCAGACCATCAAGCCAACCTTTCACGGGAGCGGACCCAATCTGCATATCGGCGCCAAAATTGTGCATCGACCACAAATGCCGGTTGCAGGACGCTGACCTGCACGGGCTCTTCGCCAATCATCGTTGTGGAGCGCTGCCGGCAATTCCTGACATCACAGGTCCTGTGAAGTGCACGACATTCAACCAAGCGGCCCGATTTCCGGCTACCGCCGCTTGGCAAGCACAACGGCGGGTCCGGATGCCGTGATCATCCAGATCCTGTTGT
>JAPOOS010000102.1 GCA_026713305.1 Paracoccaceae bacterium | reverse complement strand
CTTGCTGCCTTCATCTCTCGCTGCGTCCAAAATGGCAGCGTTGACCTCATTGTCGGTCAATGCAAGCAGCTCTTGAATGTCTTCGGGAAACTTTCCGCCTGGAAGCCACTCCTTGAGAAAATCCATCAGGTGGATGTCGTAAATTCTGCGAACTGGATGACAGTAAACTTGCGAAAACATGAAATAACGCGCGAGCATCAGTGCCTCTGCCGAATGCAGTCCTCCCTCCTGCAAGCCCAAGGCAGGTCCGTCCGAATTGGGAGACAACAAGATTCTAAGAGTGTCGATCAACCGGGAATGGTCGAACCGGCCGTACTCAACTCCTGCATGACGCGAATCTCGCAGCAAATAGTCCATGCGGTCGACACCCAGAGCATCTCCCGTTATGATGCCTGCCAAGATAGATTGCCAGTACCCGAAATCGTTCTTCTCGACCTTCTCAGGTCCAACCGCAAGCATGGCGATGTCACTTGCTTTGAGAGGCGGCTTGAACTCATCCCATATGTCTTGCATTTCGCTGGATTCAATTATTAATCTAGCTATTGTTTCGTGGTTCCAACCCTCTGGCAGCAGACCAGATTCCGCGGCATGGGAAAATGGCAGATGGCCAATGTCGTGGCACAGCGCAGCCATGCGTAGAACCATGCGCCAATAGCGGAGCTGATCTAGGTCGGACAATTCCTCCAGCGACTTTCGAACTGATTCCGAGGTGTTGTGAATATCGGTAACCACATCGAACACACGAGTGGCAAGTTCCATCACACCGAGAGAATGCTCGAAACGCCTGTGTGTCGCACCAGGATAGACAAGATAGGTGTGAGCCAATTGATGAATGTGCCGCAGTCGTTGAAGCGGCCGAGAGTCCAGTACTTTCCGTTCCTGACTGGTCAGCTTTATGAAAGCATGAATTGGATCGCGGATTTCATGAACGAATTTGGGCATGACTGTCATTTGGCCATCGTGTTGTTACAGCACCTCAAACAAAGTCAGAACAAGTCAAACACCGACGGGAATCTCTTTGGAATGACCGCAGCGCGAATTCAGTTCAGCGATCGATCAGACACAAACTTTCCTGGCTAGGGAGAGAATGCAGTTATAGTTACAGCCTGAAATGTGTGCAATCGGCAAGCTTCACTGTCGACCGCCGAGACTTGCGCTTGTTGCGAGTGGCAGCAGCAATTGACACGTCCGCAGCAGCCGGGTGAAAATTGAAGTCTGGAGTGCCACGGGGCGCATGCGACCGACCACCAATTGCTGAATTTCATGGGTTTCGTCCTTCAACGACTCTGGATTGAACTGAGGGTTTCTGCAGCTTTGGGGTATGGTCCGGACATCTGCCACTGCGGCCAAAATGAATGCGTGGACATCAGAAGGCTCGCCGAAGCTGATGGGGACAAATGCGTCGGAAGTGGAAGACACCACTACCCCATTTTACTGACAACCGCAATGCGGGAACCCGTGGCCAGTGACCGCAACGCCGCAGGCGGCGCCATCAATCGCGCCGCCGTGCCGATCTACGAAATGTTGCAGTCCGCATGGCCGACATTCCTCAAGAACGATGCAATCGCCTCCAGGCTTTCGGGCTCATCGAGAAACGGGCAGTGACCTCGCCCGGGCACTTCGCAGTGCTCCATGTGCGGCCACCTCTCCTGCATCTGGCTTGCCGTCCTTTCGGAAAGCAGATCGGACCCATTGCCGCGCAACAGCAGAAACGGCAGGTCCTTCAGCGAGTCGAACAAATCCCACATCTCAAGCTGACCCGACTCGACCGCCAACATGAACTGTTGGCGCAACTCGGGGTCGTATCGCAGCTTCAATCGACCTTGACGCTCCAGATAGTTTCTTTCGACTTCCTCCAGCCATCGGCTGGCGGGAACGTCCGCGAAGCCCTGCCTGTACTCGGGCATCCTTTCGGCTGCCTCGGCCAGCGACCCAACCGAAGGCCGACGACCAATGAAACTGCCAATCCGGTCGAGACCGTCAATTTCGAGCTTGGGTCCTATGTCGTTGAGAATGACGCCTGAAACCCGCGAAGCGGTCACACCCGCGAGCAATGCTGCAATTATGCCGCCGCGGGAAGTTCCGAGAATGGGCGTCGAGGCAATTCCCAAATGGTCAAGGAGTTCAACGGCGTCCCTTGCTTCAATCGGTGCCACATAGTTGTCGGGATTTCTGTCCCAGTCGGAACGCCCGCGCCCACGATAGTCCGGGCAGATGTAGGTAACGCCGTGCAGTCGTTGCCGAATGTAGTCGAACTCGGCGGAATGCCGGGAGAGTCCGGCCAGGCACAGCAGGGGCGGGCCGCTGCCACCAATCCTGTAGGCAAGTCGCAGGCCGTCGGAGCTCTTGAAGTAGCTGTAGGAAGTCATTGCGATGCCAAAAGTTCGGGAATTTGCGACAGTTCCGCCAGTTCATGTCGGGGACGCCACGGCAGCCGGTCAATAGGCTCGCCCAAGCGGTTCACCCAGACGGATACAAAGCCGTATCCTGCTGCAGCTGCAGCATCCCAACCATTGGACGAGACAAACAGCACCTGCGACTTGCTGCAGCCGAAGTGGTTCTCGACAAGTCCGTAAACGCGGTCGTCCGGCTTGTACACGCCCACTTCCTCCACGCTTAGGATCGCATCCAGACTATCCTCGATGCCGGCGGCCCTTGTCGCCGACCGCAGCATGTCCGGAGAACCGTTCGACAGTATGGCGGTGTTCATGTTGGCGCCCTTCAGGATTCTCAACATCCCCGCCACCTCGGGGAAGGCATCCAATTCAGCGTACAGGTCCATGAGGTGCGTCCTCAGTTCGGGGTTGCCATCGAGGCCTTGCCTTTCGAGCGCCCAATCGAGACTGTCGGAGGTGACTTTCCAAAAATCTGCATGCGCGCCGGCAATGGCGCGTATCCACGTGTATTGAAGCTGCTTCAAGCGCCAGTCATACGCCAGAGCAAGCCCCCTTTGCGGGTCTATGTTCGCCATTGCCCTGCGAGCAGCCGCGGTGACGTCAAGCAGCGTGCCATAGGCATCAAATGCACAAACTTCAATTGACATAAATCATTCACCCACTAGGTATGGTCGGTT
>JAPOOS010000024.1 GCA_026713305.1 Paracoccaceae bacterium | reverse complement strand
CCGAATGTCCCCCGGCAGCATAATCAGCTGGTTCGGTTCATAATGGCGGTAGGTCGTGCCCATGGCAACTTGTCCTGCAAAAGTTCAAGCCAATGGCTTGCCCACCACACCAAAGATTAGATGCATGCAAGGGGTTTTTTCGGCTTGCTGGCAGCGATCGAACGAACCAAGGGAAGGCCGCTGTGGCTGCATCATGACCCAACGCATTCTTGAGGGCCACCCGCTGCGCGGCCTCCTAGTGCAAGAAGGAGGTGTTTCCCAGGAATATGGAAGCGACTAAGACCACAGGATCAAGCGGCTTGTCGGTGAGCTAACCTTTTTCAATCCATAAGGCAGGGACACCGCCAGAGTAATGGGAGAGATTTGGCAAAACTACTCCGGCGGCAACAGCAAGAAACCTTCAATCAATCTCAGATGGCGGCAGATAATGCTGCCCGAGTTTTTCCGATGGTGTGCTCAAATCGTACTCTTGGAATCTCTGCGAACCACCGCTCGGTCCGGCAGACCTTCTTGCAATCGCCAATGGAGTGCGATTGCTTATCCTGTAAGATGTTCCGCTTCTTTCGGGAACGAACTACAATGAGGCGAAGCGAATTTTGATGCTTGTTGATGTGTTCTACGAGGCGCGGGGCATCTGATCATTTCCGCAGCAGCAAAACCCGAGGATTTCTACATAGAGGGTGGCGGGTCGTTCGACTTTGTTCGCGCAGCATCCAGGTTGCGCGAAATGCAGGCGGCCGACTGGGCGTCCAGCAGTTGAGCAGACGGTAGACCGGTCCTGCCTTGGCGGGTTGAATTCCAGCTTGCACTCCCCGCATGAAGCGGGGACATCTGAGCATCTTGATGCAATTGCATTGTGGATTGCAGCGATCCAACAGTCTCTTTTCGTGCTGCAATTAGTCGGTTCAAGTTCGCAAGGACTGATTGCATTTGGATGAAGTTCGTCGTTATACGCGCTCTTGGCGCTCGCCAATGGTCAGCCCTTGTTCAAGCCTCGGGGTGGGTGGGTCGCGTCAAACTTGTAGGAGTAGTTCCCAATGTCCAACTCTGGTGCGCCAAGCCCGGCGATCTCTGTCGTGATGGTCGTTCGAAATGGCGAAAAGTACATCGAAGAAGCAATTCAGTCGGTACTCGAACAAACGTTTGCCGATTTCGAATTCATCATTGTCGACGACAACTCAACTGACAACACTGTTTCGATTGTGCAGTCGTTTGCCGACAATAGGATTCTACTGACGTCAAACCCCGGAAGGCCAGGTAAGATAGACGGCTTAAACCATGGATATGGCATGGCCCGTGGCAAGTACCTGGCCAACATGGATGCCGATGACATTTGCACAAACTCACGCCTGGACGTTCAGTACAATTACATGGAGTCACATCCCGAAATCGGCATTCTCGGCGGCAATGCGATTGCGTTCCAATCGGGTGTTCAGAAACCCAGCCAAGGGAGACTGTTGAAGAGCCCAAATTCACATTCAGAGTGTGTTCATATGCTGGTCACTGGTACCATATTATTATTAAATGCAACGACTTTCATTCGCAGGTCTGAAATTCCAGCTGGGTTAGAGTTTCAGCAGGGAGCAGACCGCGCTGAAGACTTCAAGTTTTACTGCGACATGTGCACAGAGACGAAACTCGCGAATGTCGATGAGGTCTTGTACTACTATAGGCAACACCCAAAACAGGTAAGCACGCGTTTTGCGGATGTGAAAGTACGAAACGCTAGGCAAATTCACATGGACTTGTTGCATCGGCTACTAGGAGAAAGCATGCGAACTCATTCGTGGCTATCAAATGAGGTGCAAACAGTAACGCTCCGAGATATTCGACTATTGCTGGAAGAACTCGAAAGTGCTCTTGGCTGCAAGAGTCCATTTGGAACAAAGAGACTTGTCAGGAGATACGTTGATCGCATATCGACAGAGGAACTGTTCTCCAACCGATTTGCGGACATCGTGCATTTTCTTAGGTACAAGGCAAAACGCCTGCTAACAGCTAACCGCTAAGGAGATGCTACTCTACAAGGGTAGTTGGCTGCGAGTAACTGGGTGAGTAGGACTGATTGGGAGCGGGATCTGCTATTGGCTTGTTTTCCTGACTCTCCTTAGATTCACGGTCTCGTAGCATCATACGCGAGTCGGGTAACAGTCTAATGAGTGCTAGTGTCTCTTCACAGTGGTCTTGAATCGCTGGATTGCGGTTTCGAATCTTCGGGCTTGGGATAGGCTTTGCCCATTTTGTCCCTGGCCTTGTCGAGGGTGAACATCCATTTTATCCGTCCCTTGTCTTCATTTCTCCGTTTCTCCCATGCCGCAACCTCCGT
>JAPOOS010000147.1 GCA_026713305.1 Paracoccaceae bacterium | reverse complement strand
GCCCGCCGGTTCCTGGCGATACATCTGGAGTCACCTGCCGGACCCGGTACAGGAGGCATTTCATCAAACGTTCCGGCAAGACATTCGCCACCCGGTCTTGCATTGGCTGGAATTGATGGAGGAATACCACTGGCTCCTCGAAAGGGGATATGCGACCGACGAACTGTTTCCACGTGACTTTGAGCTAAGGCAAGGCGAACAGAAACAAATCCTCTGCTCCACCTGCGGCAAGAATTTCTCGATCCACTCGACGCATTTCGAATTCCTGAAACTTGAGGGGCGACAACCCAAATGCACGCAGTGCCTGGAAAAGGAAAGACTGAAGAACAGGCATTTCAGCGCAGCGTCCCCGAGTTCGAGTTCCAGCCATAGCTCCTCAACTCGCAGCGCTAGCGCCAGCAGCCCGACAAGCGCTCAAACCAAAAGGACGCAAGGGCACAGCAGCACCGCAGCCCCAAGCGCTAGCGCCAGCAGTCCGACAAGCGCTCAAACCAACCAGAAAGCAGGGAGACGCTTCCGCATTTCCAGGTTTCTCTTGTTGGTGTGCGGCAGCTCTTTCATTCTATTACTATTTTTCCATCTGGCCGAGGTTACACCTGTCTTGAAAATACCTTTGACAGTTGTATACTTAGTTGGTTTGTGTGTCGGACTCTACAGGTTTCCAAGGTATTTCTTGCCCTTGCTTATCCTGTATGGCGCGCTGATTGCATGGGTAGTCTCACGTGAACAATGAAAGCTCTCCGGGCAATTGTAGCAATCCAGCATCTTGCCGGAGGAAAGTCCAAGCGACAACCTAACCCTGAAACTGCCCGTCTGCGTCGCACTGGATTCAATCGGGACTTTGTATGGGGAACCGGTTGTCAGTCTGAAAGTAGGCAGCATGAGTCTCTTGGCTATTCGCTCGAATGAAGACGCGATGTGCATACATGTACTGCCCATGGTCAGGATAGAACCTTGGCCATTGCCACCACTTGGCTCCAGTAGCCCAAATGCAGGCTCAAACCGGTTCGGCTCATTGCCGTCATTGCTCATTGCCTTGCATCTCTTGCCCACGGGACGGTGGCACTGTACAAGGGGAATTGCCCCCGTCAATTGCGACAAATTCGGTTGGTTGTCTGGACTTAGATCCAATGGGAACCAATGCGTGGATGGTCGTCAATGCAACGACTGACATTCATGGCCCTTATCGTTGTCTTGGAGGCACATTTTTGGCATGCGGTGCGCCGGTAGCCATCGTGACAACTGAAGACAGCGTTGATAGCCCATAGTCAAACAAGATCACACCGCAAATGTATAGTCTGGCCCAAATCTATTAGCCCCTTTGGTGCCGGGTAGGATGAACAGGATTAGTGTCGGGATCATCCCCACTAGGGGCACTAGATTTAACAGCATCCACCAGCCCGATATATTTCGATCATGCAAGCGCCGAACCGAAACAGCCAAGAAGGGTGCAATCATTGCGAAAGAAAAGATGGTCCAAAGAATTGGGCCTTCAAAATTTGCAAGAAAATCAAACATCAACACAATTGGGGAGACTGCGACGTAAAAGACTACAAACCACCATAACTCAGCGCGGCGCGCCCGACCGCTGAACGTGAAATACTTGGAAAGGCAGGTTTCTAACGCAGTGTCAAAATCCATTTCCAAATCTCCAAAATATGCTTGCCTTTGGTTGATGGCCGCATCCTTAGATCTACCGGAAGTGAGTCATTCTTGCAAATTTCCGCATCAAGATTGCTGCATGGATTGCATCCAACAGAATTGAAGACATTGTCGACAGATGTTCGGACAATGTCCTTTTGCTTCATCAACTCACGCTTGCTCAAAACAGCTTCCTTTCGCCTTGCTTGGGCGATTTAACTGTGGTCGACGCCCATCTGCCCGTGGTTAAAGTCGCCCTGGCAGTTGATTCAAAATTTGGATGGTGAGGCGGTCACACGGAGGTTTCCAATTGGGGAGCGGCACTGTGGTTGCTTGGCGGGGCAGACGCACGAAGGCGGCGACACGGCTTCCTTGCCGGCGACGCTTGACGCGGCCGAGAAGCAGTTGTCGGCAGTGGATGTGAAGCCTCATC
>JAPOOS010000264.1 GCA_026713305.1 Paracoccaceae bacterium | reverse complement strand
AGCAAACAGCAGCTTAGGGCGAATCTGCCCGAGCCGGTCGACAATTCCGGCCACTCCGAAGTCGGGCGAGCAACTGGACCAGGTTGCGCCAAGACTGGCGGTTGCGAGCATTGCGACTATGGCTTCCGGTAAATTCGCAACCACTCCGGCCACAGTGTCGCCCGGCCCGATGCCATCCTGCCGCATTGCCTCCTGCATGCAGGCAACGCCGTTTCGCAGTTCATCATGGCTCATCTCGCGGTGACTGCCGTCTTCGCCGCAAAACACAATGGCCGTCCTGTTGCCCTGCGCCTTCAGGATGTTCTCGGCGTAGTTCAGACGAGCGTCGGGAAAGTACCTTGCAGTGAGGATGTCCTGGCCAGGCTCAACAATCCTTGAGCCCTTTTCTCCAACCACTCCACAGAAGTCCCAGACCGCATTCCAGAAGGTGTCCTGCTCCGCAATGGAGAATCGCCACAACGCATCGTAATCGCCTAGGGTTCGGCCGCTTTCGCGACTGAGCCGCTTCATGAATGCAGTCAATTGCGCCTTCTGGACGCGTTCCTTCCCTGGCTGCCACAGCATTTCGTTCATGTTGCCATCCCGAGCCAATTCGGTTGTTTCAAATGCAGTAGATCAAACGGATTGGGAGTTGCAACGGACCAGTTGGTTCATGAATCCACGGCATGGCCATTTGACCGCTCAGTGGCTCCTGCAAAAATGCGTTGCCGCGGAGCAAAACGCCCGCCAGCGGCGAACACCAACCATGAGCTGGCTGACATCACAGAGAAACAAATCCATGGCGCCAGTTCAATTTCGAGTTTTCATTTCTGCCAGCCAGGTGATGGATGGCAGGAAAATCACTCGTTCCAGACCTCGCCGGTCTTGCAACCGGACCTTGCTGAAGATGCATGAACGGAAGTTTGCGGGCGTCATTCCCAACTCCCGCTGACTGCGGAACAGGAGCAGTTGGAGGCGAGTACCGGATTCGAACCGGTATGGTACGGATTTGCAATCCGTTGCGTAGCCATTCCGCCAACTCGCCTGCCTGCAAGTCGTACATATAGGTTATCAATCGCGCGGCGCAACAGCAAGTTCCGGCTCATTGCGTCCGCAAATGCAAAGTTGACGGCGACAGACGACAGCAACAGGACACATGTGCATTTGCAAAGCGCTCTTCCCAACGACGTACAGATTCGTGCTGCAATTGCTGGAATGAACCGGCGCTCGCTGTCCTTTCTGTATCAAGCTTCAAGTCCTTTAAGGACAGGTCGCAATTAAACATGGTTGCAAGCGCTGCGAGGGAGCACGGATCTCACGTTCAAGTTCGAGAGCATGTGTCGGGACAAGGCAAGATTCGCCTTCCAAGGACGGCGGCGATCAATGGTGCCAATGCAGCAGGCAAAGGCAACTTTCCGAAGGCAATTGACGTCATGAAGGCCGTCGTGGCGAGTTCAAAAAACTTGGCTGGACGTCTACCTGTCCAACCCTTCCGCCTCAATCCAGATTGTGCAGCAAAACCACGCAAGTTCGACATGACTTTCTTCGTCAACGGCGCACGCTGTCAATGTGGGTTTGCGGCAACTGCCAGCAAAGTCCTGCAAGCATGGCTCTACGCACTTAAAGTCAACAACGTGAAACACTTGACCACATCCTCTGCGCCTTTGACAGGGATGAACGCAGCATGTTCGACAGGGCAAGCGAAGAAGCCCAAGAGAGCAGTTTGAGCCTACATCGTTGCGGCACGGTCAGGCGCTCGGAATGCGTCCCGTTGGGATTCGGATTGCCCGACGCAGCCAGCCCACTGCCATCGGGCGAATTGTTCCGGCTTGATCATTTGCCGTCCAAGCCCGGCAGGGAAACTGTAGCCCGCAAGCCACCCTCATCGCGGTTTTCCAGCTTGACCGTGCCTCCGTGACTTCGCACTATCGTCCGTGCAATGGCAAGTCCCAGCCCGGAGCCACCAGTTTCGCGGCTGCGCGATTGGTCAAGCCGCACAAATGGTTCAAGCACGCGCTCCAGTTCTGCTTCAGGAATGCCCGGGCCTTCATCCTCAATGACTATTTGCAGCCGACGATCTTCTCGAACCAGCCGCGCCTTTGCTCGACTTCCGTAGACGGCCGCATTCTCCAACAGATTGCGCAACGCGCGGCGCATCAAGATCGGCCGACAGTTGAGCAAGACCCTGTCTCCGTCTTCAACCTCAATTTCGTGTCCTATGTCCTCAAGATCGGCCGCAACGCTGTCGACCAGTGCGCGCATGTCAGTCCTGCGCGTCTGTTCGCTTCGCATGTCGTCGCGGATGAACAGGAGCGCGTCATCCGTCATCTGCTGCATTTCGTCCAGCGCCGACTCGATTCTGGCTTTCGTCTCACGGTCCTCAACAAACTCCGACAGAAGCCTGATGCTCGTGATAGGCGTCCTCAGATCGTGCGAGATCGACGCCAGCATGGCCGTCCTATCTCGCACGTAGAGATCCAGCCGTTCACGCATGAGATTGAACGCACGCAGTGTTTGACGCATTTCCGCCGGTCCGGCTTCGCGCAGGTTGTCCACCGCTTCGCCCTTTCCGAACCGGCCTGCCGCCTCGGCCAATGTGCGCATGGGCTTGGCGATGCGCCTCGCCATGAGAACGGCCACGACCGCTATGCCTATCGCCGACAGCAAGGTGGCCAGCAAGAACATCTGGCCCCAGGGCGATCCACGCGGCGGCGCCACGGCGACATTTAGCCAGCGGCCATCCGGCAAGGCCAGCGATGCCGTGAACCAATCGAGAGTGCGGCGGTCCGAATGCCGTTCTCGATCGTCGTGGTCCTCCGGGTCTCGATGGGAACCACGTTGGCCCGAGTCTTCGTCATGTTCGTCACCATAGTGAGTCCAAAGCGGTGCAATCCTCACTTGCTCAGGGAGGGCGTCAAGCGCGACGGCGAAACCGCTTGCCAGGGCTGCAGCCTGTTCGCCTGTTCCAATCGTCTCGACCGCCGGCTCCTCGGTCAGCCAATATTGTGTCACCCGAGCGCTCGCAGCCACAACAACGGCCTCGTGCAGCGGGGAAGGAGTTTCCTCAAGCAGCCTGATCACAGTTACGGTTCGGATGATGACATTGTCACGATATGCATGGCGCACCGCCTCGACACGCTCGAGGGCGAACAATGCCGCGGCAACGCCCTGCATGACGGCCAGCGCGAGCAGCAACAGCATTGTGAGCTGTCCGGCAAGGCTTCGGGGCACCAGTCTCATTTGCGCTCCACCTCTCCCGTGAATCGGTAGCCTCCGCCCCAAACGGTGACCAGAAGTCTTGGATTCTTCGGATCGCGTTCCATCTTCCTTCGCAGGCGACTGACCTGATTGTCGACAGCCCGGTCGAATGGCGCGGCCCGACGGCCTCTTGTCAGATCAAGCAACTGGTCACGGGAGAGCACCATTCCCGGCCTCTCCAGCAGCGCAACCAGCAGTTGCTGTTCGCCTGTCGAAAGCGGAGTAACCACACCGGCATCGTCCACGAGTTCATGGCGGGTAGTGTCAAGCGACCAGCGGTCGAACTTGTACAATCGCTTCCGTCCAAGCTCGCTGTTCGGCGGCAGGCTCCGTGAACGCCGAATCACAGCCTTGATGCGGGCCAGCAACTCGCGGGGATTGAAGGGCTTTGTGACGTAATCGTCCGCACCCACTTCGAGGCCCACAATCCTGTCCGTCTCCTCGGCCATCGCAGTCAGAAGAATGACCGGGATTTGAGACGTTTCACGAAGATGCCTGCAAACGGAAAGACCATCCTCGCCCGGCATCATGATGTCGAGCACAACAAGGTCGATTGCAGCCGTTCGCAAGGCTCGACGTGCAGCTGCCGCGCTCTCGGCCATCGTTACCCGCATGTCATGACGCTTCAGATACCGCGCCAGCGGCTCGCGGATTGATCGATTGTCGTCAACCACGAGAATGTGTGGAGAATCTTCCATGGCAGTAGTTTAGGCGCGTCCCCTACGATTGCGCAAAAGGAATTGTAACAAAGTGTGTCATGTCAGGCCTCGGACACAATCGGCGACACATTGGCCGCATTGGCAACTGGATTGGCTGCTGTGCCTGCCTACCTGATTGACTGCCAACATCAATCCAGGAAGGAGAGAACCAATGAAGGACAAGACGAACAACCTGATCATCATCAGTGTCGTTACAGCGCTGGGCGGTGTAGCTCTGGCGGGCGTGGCTCAGGCCGATCACGGAGGCTTCGGCGGTCAGGGCAGAGGAATGGATCTTTTCGACGACGGTCCATTTGGCATGTCAGCGGCGGGACTGTTCGAAACGATTGACGCGGACGGAGACGGCACGCTCACCCAAGCCGAAATCGACGCGTTTCGCATCGAACGCCTTGAAGCCCACGACGCCAACGGCGACGGCAACCTGAGCCTCGACGAGTTCTCGGAGCTGTGGCAGGAATTCACGCAGCCAATGACTGTGCGGGTGTTTCAGATGCTCGACGCTGATGGCGACGCCATCATAACGCGAGAGGAATACGATCGGCCATTTGGCGACATCGTGCAGAGACTCGACACTGACGGCGACGGCAGCATCTCGCAGGACGAACAGTGGGATGATGACGACGGCCGCAGGGGCCGCAGGGATCGGAACAGAAACAACTAGTCCTGCCATTCGGCGTCCCGGGTCCAGCCTGTTCCCTGCGAGCAGGCGCCGGGACGCCGGACGTCTGCGCGATTGAAGTCTCGGCAGCGCTGCAATGAAATCTGAAACAGTTCCGGCGGCAAATCTCCCTTTGGAGCGGACCCAGCACGCCGTCCCAATGCAGAACTGGCTTCCCTTCGAGTGGGAGCAGCCTGCATTTCGACAATGGCAACACTGCTTGACGGGTCTATCCCAACCAATGGCGCAGCAGCGCCGCCATCGGCGACACCGCCGCTGCGGGCTCAACCAAGAGCAATCCCAATCCTCCGACAATCGTCAGCCGAAGCCTTCAAGCCCTTGCATTCATCCCGCAAACAATGATCCGCAACGCAACGGCTGCGGGGCAGCTTGATCCCCCCTGGGCCAGGCAGCCATGCTTGGATGCTCATGCGTCCCAGCGCAGTTCGCAGTGACCTTGACCAAGTCTAGGTCCAATCCAAAACGACATCCCCCAACGAAGAATTGCCGACCTGCAGGCGATCTCTCGGTGAAACCGTCCAAATCCTCCAGCGTGTCCTGAATCCTCCTCGTCGTGGACTTGCGACTTCGACCTGGACATCTCTTCCCGATCGCTGCCGAGTTCCCGAAGATGATCCTGAATTGTCATTCAGTCGCCTTGGCAAGGCCAAGGCTT
>JAPOOS010000255.1 GCA_026713305.1 Paracoccaceae bacterium | reverse complement strand
TGGAGGCCCCCCCGCGGCGCGCCCTCCTAGGAAATAAGCGAAACCACCCCAATTATCCACCCCCCCACCGACGTTTCTGCCGGCAGGCGGGATCATTTCCTGGTACATCAGCCGCTCCCCCCCCTGCCCCGCCACGATCGCCGTCATCTGGTCGATGGTGTCCCGGTTCCAGATGTTATGCCGCCCGGCGAACTCGTTCACGTACCGCTGGAGGTGTTTCGGGGACAGCCGGTGGAAGGTTCCCTTGTGAGCCCGCTTCAACATGCTCCGGAAGCTCTCCACCCCGTTCGTGTGCACCTTCACGCCTTCGAGGTACCGGACATATTCGGCGGCGCTGAGCTTGCGGGCCGCTCCAGGCTGCCCTTGACGAAACGACGCTTTGTCCGTGTGACAGTCGACAACGCACAGCCCACCAGCCTGGCAACCTCGGCGTCGGACGCCCCTCGGTCGGCAGCCAGAAGAATCTGCGCTCGCTTGATGCGGCGCACTCGCTCCGTGCCGCTGGAAAGCAGGGCCAGCGGCCGACTTTCATTCACGCCGACTCGTAAATCAACCACCGCCACCCGCCGAGTGTGGACCACATGGCTCTCAATCCTGATCAAGCCTGTTTCATCGAACGCAACTCTTGACAACCAGGGGAGCATGCGGGCATTCAACAATCACAACAAACTGTAGACTCTGAAAGCAGCATGTCTCAAAGCTCGAAAATTACCCTGCAACGACACTAGACATTGTTTCGACATTCTCGAATTTCCTCAACCAGCCATTTTACAATGGAGGACAGTATGCCGGATGTTTCACTAAAGAACCGGACCTTCGAGCGCCTGCAAAGTCTCACGACACTGCCGGTAGATATGAACGATACCGTGATCAACCGCGCGCTGGATGCGCTTGAACAGAACGCATCACCCGCTAACGATGAGACCCCCGATGGCACTGCACAGGAATGGCGCATCTACTTTCGCCAGTTGCCGCCGCTAACCCATACCAAGGTGTTGGACGCTTCTATCGCGGGCAAACGGATTGCGCAGCCGAACTGGAAAGTCCTGCGCGATGAATTGCTGCGGCGGGCTATGAAGCGTGTGGGGACCTTCGACAAGCTCCAGGAGCTTTGCCCGGTGAATATGGTCAGCGGCCGCAAGGAAGATAAAGGCCACGACTACCTTTCCGACATCGAAATTTCCGTACAGGGACAGGATGCCAATGGGGCCGGCCGCGCTGTTGTCACGGTGGCCCTGGCGCTTGGCATCGCTCTGGAAGTCGGCTTCAAGTGGCACGACACGGACAAGGCCGCCCACCCCGGCCAGAAAGCGCGCATCCTAATCGCCGACACTGCCAGCAAGATTGCGATGGCATGACCGGCGCCGTCGCAAAACTGGCATGCGGCTCGCTGGTCTCCGACCCCGGAATAGAAATCGAGGGCGCACTAATCGAGATGATCGAAGGTGTCACCACGCCCTTTGGACATTATGAATCGACCTGTTTCTCTACAATGGCCACGGCATTGATGGCAGCAGCAGCGAGGAGTTGCTTTTGGCCAGGATAATGGTCGGTGACTTCCGCCGCGACATGGCTCGTCACAACAAAGGCGTGGGAGTGGTCCGCGAAAAGATCAACGCGGTCTATGCGGAGAAAATTGATGATTACAGACGTGTCCGCAACGATAGTCGCTGACCGTGCATTCACCTGAACGAGTGTCATTCGCCGAGCGTGATTTCAGCAAATTGGAAGAGCCTGTCTCCCTCGACTCCGAGGGTTCTGCTTAGCTCCAGAATCCGACCCCGGGAAATTTCCCCACGGCTGTAGGCTTCGATTGCCAGATGCGCGATTTCTTTGTTAAGTTCCCGACCCCCATGTGGCTCGCTTCCTCTTTGGTCACCATCAATGAACATGTCGAGATACTGGCGCCCGAAGCATTGCTGTTCACGAAGGTGGCTGCACTCTCGGCCGGATACATAGCCTAAGCTTTTCAGGCGATAGGCTGCTGCTGGATAGCTTACGCCAAAATGACGCGAGAGCATTGCGTTGTCCTTGTAGTCGATGCGTTGCGAGCGCGGCTGCATGCGCTGAGTTGCATTGACGTGGGACCCGCTCGCTGCATCAAAGATCAGATGATCGCGGCGACTCGGCAGCCCTTTTCCCAAGCCGTGCAGAAAGGCGCGGACTCCCTCTCGAGGCATGAGAAAGGCCGCAGCAAACGCGTTGGCGCGTATCTCGACTGGATTGGACTTTTTGGCGGCAACGGAAACCTGGGCGATGCCGTTCCTATCAAGCAAGGCGTGAGCGTATTCGTGCGCGTAGGAGAATCGCTTCCGACCCCTTGAATGCGAGAAATTTGCGAGAATTGCCATTCCGATGCTGGAATGCCGCAGAAACATGCCGGACATGTGGTCTGGAAGCGTAATGCTGGATGCCCAAATTCCTTGTCGGCCGATGAGACCTGAAATGTCGGATATAGGTTCGTTGGCAATCCCGAGCCTACGGCGTTCCTGCTCGGCCACTTGTTCACCTTGCCAGACCGCGTCACCCGAGGAGCGGAGGGGTTGAGCTTCGTATCTAGGCGCGTACAAGCGGTTCTCTCTGCGCAACTTGTGCCTGAGCGCGACACCCTCCCGTAACAGGCCAAGGCAACGTTCGATTTGTTTGCGGGTGGCCGGGTCATCGTTCAGTCCAGGAGCAGTTCTGTGCAGAGCCACGAGGACGTCCTGTCCAGTGTCACCTGAGTTGTGGCTTAGCAGGTCACCAGCTTGGACAAGATAGAGCTCTGCCATTTGTACAAGTTCGAGCGTAGATACAGAACGTTGGCCAGCTTCGATATGCGTAATGGCGGTGCGGGGAAGTCCCAGCCTAAGTGCAACGGTTTGTTGGCTCAGGCCGCGGGACTTGCGAGCGGAACGCAGTCTTGCTCCCAAATTCTTTGCGTTCATGGTCATGTTTCCTTTCTCCAGTACAACACCGCAACGGCAGTGGAATGTCAGACTAGAATTCGAACATTACATGACACAACTTAACATAAGTGGTTCGATAATCACACCACAAGCTTGACGTGGATGATAGTCTTCAATGGTCATGGAGAGATGTACCGCAAGGCGACGAGAACAAGTGGGTCTCTTGAAGGCAATCAGTCGTGAAAGGTGAAGGATGTAGACAGAGTTGCTGCGACGGTCGGAGGCGATGCCAATCGTCAAGGGGACAGTTTGGTTGGGGGGGGAAGACTACGAACGATTGGACACGCCAAATGTCGCCTTTGGTTCTGAGGCCAATCCCGTTTCACAGCCTTCGAAGCTGCGTGCAAATTTCCTGACCCTTCCAGTCCCGAAACTCGCGGTCGCGCGTTCCAATTCCAGATATGCATCACACCGAACATTGGCCTGCTGGATGACGACCAACCGCAGCACGACCCTTGCCGGCTCGGGCAAAAACATGCGTACTTGACGCCGGTGCCTTCAAGGGATGCACAGTGCTTTCGGCAGTGCATCCGCAGCGGGCGCGTTGCACTGGCGCTTCCCACTGCGATCTACATGGTTGAACTCGCTAGCGCACTACACGCCATTCGCGCGGTAACGGCAACTGTCTCCTGAACTCTGACCAAGGAAGCGGCACTTGCCTTTGCACTGTCGGAGCAATTCACACGCGCCTCGATCTCTTGTTCCATCCTGTTGTCAGGCAATGAAGCGGGAAAATCATGCCAGGCAGGAAACTCACATGTGCATCCGGGCAACCGACATTCGGTTCGAAAGGGTCGAGTGAACAACGCACAGGGAGAGCCGGCCGCAAATGTAGTTCACACAATCACCGCTCGAATTCTGGTGTTCAAATCTTCCTGGAGCTCCTCCTCCTTTCCGCGCTCCCAAAGTATGCAATTGTACTGCCTCAAGTCAAAATGGATATGCTCGACAACATCCCTGCGGCAGGTCCAGATAACCTTCTTGCCAAGACCGTGAGCGAATCCAGCCTCGTAATAGACACCGCCTCTTGCAACCGGGGTCATTCCTGACTCGGCGTCAGGATCATCAAGCAGACTTGAGGTCAAGTCGCAGACCATGAAGCGTGACCGACGGATCTGAGCTACAATCTCATCGTCGATCTTGCCGACATGATGCACCCGGTCAATGCGGAGCGGTTCAAAGCCTGCGTTCTTGATTGCCGGTTTGATTCCTCGCTCGAACGCCATCCAGACTTCTTTGTCGAACCACATGGCGACAAACGCGTTGTTCGAGACCAATGCCTCGCCTCCTGTTTTGAGGCGATGAAGGCCCTCGAAAGTCAGCATGTATCTGGGAGTTTGGCTTTCGCTACTGGTGTTGCGGATGAGTCCGGCTGCCAGGAGCTCGTCGAGAAGCCATCTCATTTCTGCCAAGTTAATGCCACAACAAGTAGCCGCCTGGAACATCGATTGCTTGTCCATATTCTCCTGATATCTGCCATCAGGCAACCCTTTAGGTCCTTCCAAAGCTTCTGGCGGCTTTCCCATCTCCAACAAGGCACGGTCTATCCGCTCCTCGGTAGATGGAAGCGGTTGCGCGGCAATTTCAAGGGCGAGTGCTTTTGAGATTGCTGGCATTTCTGCCCTCTCGTTCTCACCAAGCTCCCCAAAGGCATTGTTTCTCTGCCAGATCCAGGTGGAGACCCGTTTCTGCGCTTCAATGCCCGTCAAGAAACGCTTGGCTCGAGAATGCAGCTGGAAGAATCCGCCGGCTCGGGGTGACCAGTAAGAGTCTCTGGAAGGCAAGCAAATAACAGGATCGTAACGCAGTGCGCCTTTGTCATTCCAGACAGGGCATTTGCATTCCTTGCCCTCCTAGCGCGTACGACTCTTGAAATGCTCGAATTCTAACTTGGTCACACTATACATCGGCCAACCACGCGCCTCAGTTTATCGGGACAATCTCTGCGAACACTTTCAGGGCTCATTGGATCAATCATCGCAACGGAGTCCTACAAGGAATGGAATTGAGGTCGCCACCGTTTCCGCGTCATTTCCTTTGATTTGAGGGCCTGACTGGACTATCGACATCTTATGAGTCTGTCCGTGCATGGCTGCAGGACACGGGCTTCCATTGCAACGGTTCCAGCAACAATATGGAGCTGTCAATGGCTTGGCTCAAGGCAGCTCGGAAGCGCTTTGGCATCCCGACGAATGCGCGCGATCAGGTACGACCATTGCGGAGCGGAAGATCAACAAGCTGTACAATTCCAAACAGAGGTGCATGCGCCTTCCCCGCACCATGGGTATTCGCAGGGTTGCCGAGCCAAACTCTCCATGCCGTCCATCAGTTGTCGATGTCCGGCATCGGTAGGCAAGCAATAACATTGCGAATGTCGCGCCATGCCTGGGGCAGCATGCATTCCAAACAGGAAACCTGTTGGAAGGCTAAGCTTTCCTGTACATGATTGGGGCTTCAAATTCGTAGAGGAAACCATTGCGGTTAGCGCTGTGAGGGACTTTCGGGAGCAGCCTGGTCTGACGACTTCAATGATAGTCCCATGTCCGTACGGCCCATTGAACCATTCCTGAAGGCATCTCAATGCCAGTCAACTCGCTCAGAAGCGATATGGCTTGCGTCGCTGCTGAATTCTCCAGTTGCGCTGCGCATGGACAATCGCTGCAATGCCACTATGCTCACTCGCCGACGGCCAAATGACTTCGTCGGCCGCCGACATCCTTCCAAGAGCCCAATGTGCCGCCTGTAGAGGCTGCCCACAGATGCAGGTGAGCAATCCATGTCATTGATGCAGCCGAAGAATTGGCCAGCGGACTCTCGCATGTACCTGACCGTCGGTGTCATTGGTACAGCAACACGAGGGAAAACGCGATTTGCGGAAATCGTCCGCCCGACAAGAATGGCAACTGCCAGCCTGGGCTCACAATGCGTGAAAGCGCGGAGCGGGCAAACACTGCTGCACAAGCCCGGAACGTAGTTCTCAGGCAAAGTGGCTCCGTGACGCGAATTCCGGTCGGCAGTGTCTATCAATGTTCACTTTGCATTCTCTTTCCAATATTCTTGGATAACTCATGGCTGACGGCTGTCGGTTGATGCTCGAAACCCACAGATCGATGAATCCGAAATTCTTCAATGGACAAGGCTCTGTGCTTCCATGAATTACAAGCCGGGCGTCCTTCCTGTTGTTTTGGAGCGGTTTGCGGACAACCGGCGAAGTCGGATGGTTAGTCCTTTCTATACACATCAAGACAAGGGGCGCGGTTTCCTGAATGTCTATCTTTGAAGTCTCCAAGGACGAACTGCTTCGACTCTCGGCCGAGCAGCTTGAAGAACTCGTTGCTCGGTTGGCCGAAGCGGAACTCTCTTCACTCGGCTTGAGCCCGAGTTGCGTCCACTGGTCTGGTTCAATCAATGCTCCGGACGTTGGCGTCGATGTGCGTGTGGACGCCGAGAGATTGGGTGACCAAAAGGGATTCATTCCTAGGCCAAATACCATCTTCCAAGTGAAGAAATCCGCAATGTCCGCCGGCAAGATCAAGAAAGAGATGTGTCCATCGGGAAAACTCCTGTCTGCCATCGCCGAACAAGCCCGGAAATCAGGTAGTTATACAATTGTTAGTTTGGCTGATGACTGTTCCGAGCGAATGAAGAGGAATAGGATTGGCGAAATGAAGGCTGCCCTCAAGGGCACTCCATTTGCGAACCAGATACTCTTGGATTTCTACGACCGTTCCAAACTTTGGCAGTGGTTGAGGCAACATCAACCTGTCATAATTTGGACGCGTAGTGTCGTGGGGCAACCGCTTTCGGGCTGGGAGCCATACGGAAGGTGGAGCAGACCGCCTGCGGATGCCGACGACAGTCTGATCCTTGAGAAGGGCGTGACGGTTATTCTTCCTTCAAATCCTTATCAGAAACTCAGCATTAGGAATGCTATCGCTCCCATGCGTAAATTGATCTGGCCTTCGAGGAAGGCCATTCGGATCTTTGGGCTATCCGGCGTGGGGAAGACTCGAATTGTGCAAGCTCTCTTCGAAGAGAATGTGGGCGAAGAACCTCTTGACCGAACATCCGCCATCTACGTCGATTTGGGTGATGAACCCACCCCCTCGGCAAATGTAATGCTGGAACGCCTACTTGCAGAAAATCGTACAGCCATTCTGGTGCTCGACAATTGTCCTTCCGAACTGCACGTCACGCTGGCGCAAAGAATCGCATCGGAGGGTACAAATGTCCGTCTGATAACGATTGAGTATGACATCAGAGATGACAAGCCGCAGACCACCGAAGTCATTCAAGTCATTGCAGATGGACCGACAATTGCGGAAAAGTTGGTCCTGCGACGGTTTCCAGGCATTGGCACAAGCAATGCACGCAGGCTTGCGGAATTCGCGGACGGCAATTGTCGGATTGCATTGGCTGTAGCCGAAGGTGTGGAATCGGGAGAGTCGTTGGCAAGTCTTTCGGATGCCACACTCTTCGATCGTCTCTTCATCCAAAGAAAGGGAGAGGATGGAGAGCTTCGACAACATGCCCGGTTGCTGGCGCTTGTGTATTCGTTTTCTGTGGATTCCTCCAATCAAGGATGCGATGAACTGGCAGTGCTAGGTTCACTCTGTGAGGTTTCCGGCAAACAGTTGTACAGCTCGGTGGCGGAACTTATGAACCGTCAAGTCGCGCAAGAGCGTTCCGACTGGCGGGCGATTCTGCCTCAAGCAATCGCAAACCGATTGGCTAGGGAAGCCCTTAAGCACATTCGCATAGAGTTGCTTCGATCCACCTTCGAAGCTGATGGACGAGGGCGTTTGTTGACGTCTTTTGGGCATCGCCTAGGTTTGATGCATGATAATCGGGATGCGCAAAAAATCGTTCGCTCGTGGCTTAGCGATGAAGGACCGCTTGGTTCGATCCTCACCCTGAACAAGCAGGGCTTGAAGTTGCTGGCATTTGCGGCACCGGCAGCGCCCGACGCAGTTCTCGACCGATTGGCCAACGATATTGACTCTGCTGACTTTGCCGGTCTGCCGCCTACGTTCAGTTTTGCCAGTCTGCTGCCTATGCACAGCCCTGACAAAACAATCGTAAACCTGCTTTGCGCATTGGCCTATGAACGAGATACTTTTGATTGCTGCGCAAGGCTGCTGCTGCGGGTGGCAGATTACGAATATGACGCAATAGATAATGCCGGAGTTGAAGGCAGGCTCGTCAAGTTTTTCCAACTCTACCTTTCTGGTACGCATGCGTCGCTTGACCAGCGCTTGAGCCTTTTGAGAGGAGTATTGGACTCTGGCATGGTTTCACGACAAAAACTTGGGTTCCAAATGCTCTCCACCGCGTTGGGTGGTCCGCCTTGGTTCTCAAATGGGCTGAATGAATTTGGTGCACAGCCTCGGGATTCTGGTTTTGAGCCAAGCAGTGAGGAAGTTGATGAATGGTACAGCCAGTTCATTGATGTCGCCGTCGAATACGGAATGCGCGAAGACGGGGATCTTGCTCAGCAATCCCGGCAAACATTTGCAGACAGATTTCTAGATTTGTGGAAAATGCCTTCAATGAGAAAGAAGCTCGTCAATGCAGCGGAAAGACTCCATGATCAACATCCATCATGGATCGAAGTAGGCTGGGTCGCAGTCAGGAAAACGATTGTTTGCAACTACACAAAGCCAGCGTCCGATCAAAATGAAGAGCCATTGCCACCTGAACTGGAACTGTTGGAAAAGCAACTTGAGCCACGAGACCTAATTGCGCGCATCAGAGTCTATGTGCTCGGACATAACAGCTGGCCTCGGTACCTCGACAAAGAGTACACTTGTGATCAATCTAACGGCTATGAAGCGTCGAAAGCGCGCTTAGAGCAGAATGCCAAGGCACTCGGCGAGTGCTTTGCTCACAGCAGAAATTCCATTGCAGCGTTGGGGCCAAGACTGTTTTCCAAGGACCCAATGCCCTACCGAAACTCCTTTGGGCAGGGGTTGGCTGTGGGAGCTCCTGACAAGCAGGCCATGTGGGAAGATCTGGTTGAGCACTCGCATCAATCCGCCTCCGAGAATTCCGATCACTCAGTGCTTGCCGGGTTTGTCCAACAACTGGATCACGACGACCGATCCCACGCTCAGAGCGTGCTGAATCAGTGCTCGAATGATTCGAAGCTGGGCCGGATACTCATCGACCTTCACCCAGTTGAGTCCTTTGGTGAAAACGATGTGGGCCGCTGCCTCAAAGTTTTGGATCTGCCGGAAGTCTCGGTCAAAGTGGTTATAGGCCTCTTCGTGAGGATCCAGAATGCCTCACTACCTGCGCAAAGGTTTCTGGACGTCGCACGGGCGGTATTGGAGAAACCAAATGGCAGCGATGTCGTTCTTGAAGCAATTTACGTCAAGCTTCGTGGAAATAGCTCCGATGCCGACGTTTTGGGGGAAGAAATCAGGCGAATTGGTTTGATTGCCGCCACTCGGCGAGTGTTGTGCCAAGACAGTGCACCGCATAGTCTTGTACAAAGCCACATTGAGAGGGTACTCCGAGCAAGCCTTCGTTTCGGTGGCAACGAACTCGAAAAGTCCGCTTGGCTTGATGCCGTTTTCAACCAAATGGACGATAGGAGTGAGAATTTGAACTCGTTTCGTGGTGCCGTGATTGTGACTTGCGGACAGATGCCCCACGAGTTCCTTGATCGGGTGTTTACCGAAGACAAGGTCCGGCGACTGAAGCGAACATCTTTCATTGGACGCAAGGCTCAAACCAAGTCCATCTGGATTTGCACCGAAGTGGATGACTTGATCAAATGGTGCGAGCATCGCAATTGTCCCAAGGCTTGGAACATCATTGCAACCGGCATGAAGATTCGGGAATCAACCAGCAAGGGCCGGATCTTTCGAATTGGAGAGGCCCTCGTCCGATTCATTGAGGCCTCGCCCATTCCCAAGGACGTTCTTCTGACTCTCACAGATAGGATCCAGCCTATTTCTTGGAAGGGCAGTCGTGCTGCCGTCATGGAATCCCGAAAGGCTGAGTTCGAGCAATTGCTCCAGCACCAGGATCCGAGAATCAGGTCTGGTGCCAAAGTGGCAGTTGAACGATGTAGGATGTTGGTCCAGAACGCCCGCAAAGAAGAGCGCGAAGAGGATAGGGCGCGCGAACAACGATTCGAATGACGCTGCTCATTGTCGGCAAAAGGTTACTGCTTTGTCGGCAAGTTCTAGAAATGTCGTTCCCGGCACAGGTGGTATCTGGAATGGATTTGATTGGCACCAGCTTGGTGCATCATTGTTCAGCTTGCTCTTGCCGTCCAGCGGAACGACGTTGTTGCGCAGACACGACCGGTCTTCGCCCATAAAGTTGGTGACCTCCTCGTTGAGAACGTCGTAGCCGCAAACGATACTCTGAGCGCGTAGGGCCACCAGTGCAAAATGGGGCGGTGCTT
>JAPOOS010000026.1 GCA_026713305.1 Paracoccaceae bacterium | reverse complement strand
GCCACGTCCGTCGAACTACATCCAGCGCATCGGCAGAAGTGGCCGCCGCGACGGCAACTCCTTGAACATCACGGTAGCCGCAGGACGGGCGCACGACCTCTATTTCTGGGAGGATCCGATGGAGATGCTTTCCGGCGCTGTGCGGCCTCCAGGCGTTCACCTGACGGCGTTCGAGATCCTGAAGAGGCAGTTGGCCGCCTTTTCGCTCGACAAGTGGAATCGCGAAGTGGCCCACGCCGGCACGGATCTGCCAAGGCTGGGGGAATGCATCGAATTGTTGCGGGCGGACAGAATCGACAGATTCCCCGTTTCCTGGATTGAGCATCTGAACGACCGCTCGGAAAGCGTCGTCAGGGAGTTTCTTGCCCTGTTTCCCGAGCTTGACGAAGACCGAAGCGACGTGCCGGCCAAACTTGCCAAGTTTGCGTCCGGAATGGACAGCGAGTTTGTCCTGTGGATTGCGAACGAATTCGAGGGCGCGAGGAAGGAGCTGAGCGAACTGGAAACCCGCGTGAGGAAAATCAACTTGGAGTTGAGAAAGCTCAGGCGAAACCGCCTCATAGACGGAAGCCAGGAGGATCAGGAACGGAGATTGGTGGACGAACGAAAGGGCGTGCGAGCACGCATGCGCTTGATCAGGAAGAAGGATTTCCTCGGTTTCCTGACGGACGCCGGGATCGTGCCCAACTATGCGTTTCCGGAGGAAGGCATTATTCTCAAGTCGGTCCTCTACCTGCCATGGAAGGCGGACGAGGACAAAAAGCGGGCTCCAAAGGTCAGCGAGTACGTTCGCCCTGCCTCGGTTGGGCTTCGCGAGATGGCGCCCGGCGCCAATTTCTACGCCGAGCAGAACTGTGTGCGGATCAACGAGGTGGAATTCAGCGAAGAGGATGTCGAAACGTTCAGGTTCTGTCCGAGTTGCACCTACATGGAAGCGGAATCGTCCACCGGTCAACCGAACGAAGGCTGTCCTTCATGCTCCGACGTTGGATGGCAGGACAGTGCGCAGCGCCGGAAACTGATAAGGCTGCGCAAGGCGGCAGCCAACGCCGATGCGACCAAGTCTCGCATTGGCGATTCCCAGGAACAG
Source organism: Paracoccaceae bacterium (assembly GCA_026713305.1). GTDB lineage: Bacteria > Pseudomonadota > Alphaproteobacteria > Rhodobacterales > Rhodobacteraceae > MPNP01. Next base: position 1,142 of record JAPOOS010000026.1, on the reverse strand, counting down.
CGAAGCGTTCAGTTTTTCAGATGCGAGCTTGTTCCTCTTCCCTCGATGGCTTCCGTCGATCGTGCCCATGAATTGACCGATGCCCCAGTCCCGTTTGGCTTCGAGTTCATCGGAAAGTGCACTTTTCGCGAGATCAATTTTGGTCATCCTGATTCCGGCATCGATCCGTTCAGATTTGCCAAGCGCCAAATCTCTGCGCGGGAGTTCGAACTGTGCATGGGCTGCGGCAGGTCCCGCAATGACGGTCGAAGCCACGAAATGGAATGGCATGCTCCACAATGCCGCAACAGGAAAGCGGAAATGTCTTCCGACAAAACCTTGCATGCGGGGCTCTACCGCGAGTTTTCGACGGAGGCGGTGCGCATACTGCTGCCGGTCGGCTCCGTCGGCAAGGAGGAAGGGATAAACTCCTTTGTTGCAGGCCTGAACCTTGGATTGCGGCTTCATTTCGAGGGTCGTGTGGACCACCTGGCGTCCACCCTGGGCTTGTCGTCGAAAGGCATGGACGACAGGCAATACCTTTACCTCTACGACACGGTTCCAGGAGGCACGGGCTACCTTAAGCAGTTGCTGGCAAATGATGACGAGTTTCGGGAAGTGTTCCGAAAGGCCTATGAACACATGGAAGCATGTGAATGCGGCAGGAGCCTGGAGGCCGACGGGGACGACCCGGAAGACGGGTGCTACCGATGCGTCTATGCCTACAGGACATCCAGACAACTTGCATCCATCTCACGCCTGCGCGCCATTGAGACATTTCGCGACATTCTCAGCAATTGGCAGTCGCTCAAGGCCCTGGAAACCATTGCGCGCATTGATCGCAACAGGTTCCTGGAAAGCGAGCTTGAAGCGATGTTCATCGATCGCCTCCGCATGGCAGCGCAGAAGCGCGGGGGGAAGTTTCGCAAGATGCTCGTCAACCACAAGATCGGGTACTTTCTGCGCATGGGCAGCGAGGCTCCCGCCTGGATCATCGAGCCGCAGGTCCCATTGCTGGAAGGCAGGGGCGTAGGGGCCGAAACGCGAGCGGACTTCGTGATCAAGCCACGAATGGAGAAGGCAGGAATCAAGCGCATAGCCGCATACCTTGATGGATGGACCTACCACCACGCCAGAATCGATGGCGACTTCGACAAGCGCAT
>JAPOOS010000053.1 GCA_026713305.1 Paracoccaceae bacterium | reverse complement strand
GCACACGACAATGCTCCTTAGCTTGCGGCACGTATGTCGAAGCCATTCTCGTCGGGCCTGCGAAACCAGCGCGATGGACGGCGCTGCGAAGAGGATGTGCTCTCCGTCCTCTACGATCCGCTCGGCAATGCGAAGAGATGTAAATGTCTTCCCTGTGCCACAGGCCATGACCAATCGGCCTCGGTCATGGTTGCCAAGTCCTTCCACGACGTCGTTGATTGCCTCGGTCTGAAGTGGCCAAGGCTGCGTGACAGGTCGTTCTCGATCCTGCTCCTCCACCGCAATGTCGAGGTATTGCCTAAAGTCGATTTGCGTGACCCGTGGCTCTATGCCTCGAATCGCCTGCTCCGCATGCGGACCCCAGCGACAGGTTGCCACGATCCAGCGATGTTCGAATACCTTGCGCTGTGAAGCAGCAAGGAAGGAGTCGATGTCACCCTTGGCAAGTGTACGCTTTGAATCGTAGCACTTGCACTGGATTGCTATTGAGCTACCCCCCCCCCTCTCATTGCAACCAAATCAATGCCGGTGTCGCGACCGTCCAGACCTGTCAGTTCCTCACGCATGGGCCAGTCCGACCATCGCCAAATGTTGTCAATCTCGAATTCGGGCACTTGCCTCGCAACGCGCATGAACAGGTTCTCGAACCAGCGTCCCATTTCGGAAAGATCGCGACTCTGGGTGCGAATGCGCCGAAGCACATCGCCGGCGGTTGGCTGAGCTCCAAATAAGGTTTTCATTCTGACATCCGCGTTCTTTGCAATGGTCTAGTATTCAGTGATGGCAAGTTTTGGGGCATTTGAAACAACCATTATTTTGCGCCAGTTCCGTGAAAGGGGGTGACACTCTTTGCCATGAGGGAATCAGTTCGCCCCATGAGCGTCGCTGGCTTGCTTCCACCCTCTCGCTTTCGCCTGCCGCACATGCTGGGAAACCTGTTGCAGCAAGTCCCCTCTACCTATCTCGGCATGGGCAGTGCAAGTCGGACAATTGGTCAATGATCTTCGGTCGTCACAAATTCATCCGAAGAATGCTGCCGGCGCCTGCCAACAGCGGTCCGGAAGCGCTTGCATAGGCATTGGAGGAGGAAGCGGATGCTGCCGGCCTTGGCATGACAGCGCACGCAGTGAATCTCGCACCCAATGACTGGCCTTTGATAGTCGCAGCAGGAAATTCAGATGGCATTGCGACCGCTGGGCGCGCGGCCTTGCAGATGATTGCCGTTGGATTCCCGTGAGAATGCACTGTGCAGGACAGGGAGCCGGACCGTGGATTGCCGCAAGTCAAATCAATGATTGCGCAGCCGCAGTGCCGGTCGCGGAAGTTATTTGTCCAGCGAGACGCGTCTTGCCTCTCTGAAGACCGTTCTGGCCGAACCGGCTGGTTTCAATCCCCTTCCCCAATGTGAAATGCAAATCTGCCGTCCTACTTCTCGCCAAGACCGATCATGTACCTCCGGAAACTCGGGATTGGACAGTGCACGCTACCGTCGGGCAGTTGCTGAAGGGCCCCTCGGTGCACCAGATGCTTGAAGAAGCCGTTTGCATTCATTCTGTCGGGCAGCCGCCACCTCCTGCCGAGCTTCGAACCTGCCAG
>JAPOOS010000248.1 GCA_026713305.1 Paracoccaceae bacterium | reverse complement strand
GGATTCCGCTCTTCTTGTCCGTCTTGACATGGTAGCGATCAATGAACCACTCGATCGGCGTGCGGCCATTGACCTGGTATTGATGCGCGTCGGGAGGAATCCCTGCGATGGAAACATGGTCGTTGATCTTGAGCGTGCCTCTCGATTTGTCGGTGAACTTCATCTTCTTGGCACCGATGCGGAAATGCTTCGAACTAGGCGTGCCATCGCCCTTGAACTGCAGTTCCAATGGGTATTCGGGACCAGTCTCGTATCCGAGATGCAGCCGGGCGAGTTCGGCGCCTGCGTGAGCGAACGCTTGAAAGTCCTCCGCCAGCGGAATTCGTGCCAGCTCCCTGAAGAGTGCGTTCGGAAAGGCCGCCCGAAAGTCGGGTGAGTGGAGAACTCCGTAGGCGTAGTCGAATATGTCGTCCCTTGTGATCTCTACATCGCTGTATCGGTCCCGAAACAGCTTGAGTGCGAAGTCCGTGATGTTGTCGATTCGTCTCGGAATCGATTGATTGAAGTCAGCTGCCCCCCCCCGGTCCATCCAAAGGCTTTCCTGCCTGCTCTCCGCGGGAATCTCGTACCTGTAGCGGGGGAAACACTGGCCTTTGGAAATAACTTCAAGATCCGGCATCGCATCTACCATTAGTGCCGAGAAAGGCTTCGTCGAACCAACGCCAGGCACGCAGATCGCGCGGTTTTTCGTTTCGGCGGTGGGGAAGATGCTGTCCTGCCGATACTTCCTGTTGGCAAGCGTGTATTCCACATAGCAGTTCTGTTTGACGAATGGTCGATAGAAGGTTTGCCATATATGGACGGGCGAGAATTTCATGTGCTTGCGTTGCCTAAGTCTGCCCTCTAGATTGCCATCCCACTTGAAGTTGGCTGAATGCCGCCTGGCGGCAGCACTCGCCTCGGCCTTGTCGGGCCTTTCGCCCAGTTCCTCCATCGCCGACATGTAATCTCCAATCATCCGGCGAGCGTTTTCGGCGCATGCCTTTCGCGAAAAATTGTAGATGTAAGCATCTCGCCCGGTCGCGAATCCATTGCTGTAGAGCTCAAAGCCTGCATCCTCAATCCTGCCAGCCTTGCATTCCTTGGTACCAAGCGGAAGAAGTCTGTCAAAACCGTCCTCTCGCTTGCTAATCCAATCATTGTGCCGATTGGGAATGATGACCTGCCAATCGTCGATTCCTTCAATCGAGCCCCATTCACGGAGTTGCGCCAACTTCCGCTCGCGGCTCAAGTAGTCGCCTATGTCACGATAGAGAATGCGGCAGCCTTCATGAGCGGCATCCGGGTTCTTGACAAATATCGCGATTGCCACGGGCGCACGCGATCCCTGGCCGAACACCTTGCCTCCCTCGCGCCTCGACAGTTCACCTTGTGTTCGCTGGTTGCCACGCAAGTTCAGGACATGGATCCACGAGAACTCCTCGGCTAGGCAAGCCCGCACGCCGCTGTCCACATTCCCCGTCAGCCACGACCCGTTGGTGACGAAGCCAATCACGCCCTTGTTGCCTATCCTGTCCGAAGCCCATCGAATTGCCAGCTTGTAGCTGTCGTAAAGTTTGTTTTTTAGGGTAGCTGTGGAGCGGGCGGCGTAAGTGTCTGAGACACGCTGCTCCAACTCTGGATAGTCTATACTGGGATTGTTGTCGGTTGAGGTTGTTTGACTTGCGCGCCAAGGTGGGTTGCCAACTATCACCCTGATCGGCAGTTCCTGCTGACGCCCAATGCGCTTGCTGTTTTCCGGAATCCATATCGGTGCGGACTCATCATTCTTGGTGTTCAGGTTGAACGTGTCGGTAAGTGCGATACCGGTAAACGGCATATGATCACCATCGCCACACCCGCGCCCCACAAATGCCAGTTCAATCTGAATTGCAGCAATGTAGTATGCCAACAACACTATTTCATTGGCGTGCATCTCTTTCCGATACTTCCTGCCAATGTCGCTAGTGCCAATCAACTCGGACAGAAGCAGGCGAGCAAGAAAGATTCCTGTACCAGTGAATGGATCAAGGATGTGCACATCCTTGTCGCTCAAGCTGCATCCGAATTCACTGCGCACGGCGTGATCGGTGCTTGCCAAAATGAAATCAACGATTTCTGTTGGGGTGTAAACGATGCCAAGCCGGTCGGCATCCTTCCTAAGCGCGATTGCAAAGAAGTTCTCGTAGAGCTCCATCAAAACGCGCTGGCGGGCTTCAATGTTGTCAAGACCCTGTGCGCGAAGCCGAACGCTTTCGTAAAAGCTTTCGAGATCCCTGGTCTCGTGTTCCAACCCGAACTCGCCGAAATCGTGCCGCAACTCCTCCAACGCCCTTGCAATGGGATTGCGTCTCGCAAAATCGTAACTGTCGAACAACGCCTCAAAGACAGGGCGGGTCAAGATATGCTGAGCCATCATGTCGATAGCTCTGCCCACTGTTATCGAGTCATTGATTGTTGCCTTTAGTTCGCCATGAAAATCTCCAAACCATTCCTTCAGGATTTCATTGCCTGGAGCTTCGAGCAAACCACGAATTCGCACAACGAGGCGCGAAAAGATGTCTGCAACATCCTTGGCCCAGTTCTTCCAGTATTTTCGGTCGCCACAGTTCTCGACGATTTTCGCGTAAATTGCTCCGGCAGGCACATCCAGAGGTGGAAATGGAATCTTGTAAGGATCAACATCCTCCCCATTCCCGTCTATGATGACTATCCTCTTTGTCGGCTCCCTGTTAAGATCAATCTTGTTGATTTCGGCGTCGAACCGATCGTCATGCGAGCGAAGCGCTCTAAGCACGCTCCACACAACTTCGAACTCCCTGCCGGAATTCAGTATTTGGGCCGGGTCCCGATCTGGAGAAACTGCAATGGGAAGT
>JAPOOS010000027.1 GCA_026713305.1 Paracoccaceae bacterium | reverse complement strand
TGGGTAAGTTCCCCCAATGTCCGCTCCTGATTCGATTCCTGTCGAACTCGTTTGAACGGTGAGACCTGAGCGGATTTCACTCCGTGCAGGCGCTCCACAGAGTCGGCGCGATTTGACAACTCATGCCAGCGTGGGATCGTTGAACGTCCCAATTGAACCATTGGCAATTCTGCTGCTTTTAACTATTCGTGAAGCTCCAGACGGATCAGAATCTTTGCCATTTTCGAATTTCGATGAACCAAACAACAGGAACAGTCGGCTTGAATCAACGGTCTACACAACTCCAAAGGCAGGTCGGAGCCAGGCAAGGGATCCCCGGTGCCTTCGTGGACGCATCCGTGCTGGTGGCTGATCCAAACGTGATCATGCGGCTGCAGGACAAGACATTTCCGGTCATCTCCACGACGCTGTGCCAGGAACTCGAAGCGACCACGGAGCGAGGCTCCAACAAGCCGCAATCGGAAAATGCCGCCAAGATACGCAAATTTCTCGACCGAGAAGAGCCCAGCAGTGTTGCAATGCTTCCAAACGGGATGACACCTCGCAACAACGACAAGTTTCTTCGCTTCGATCTCGGGCAGGCGGCACTCTACCAAATTGAGAGAAAGTCTCCACAGCGCTCCATGTCGTGGCAGGAAAGAAATTTTCCGATCGCCAGGGACTACAAACTGGGCCTGCTGACGCGGGACGAGAGCCAGCACCGGGCCGCAGCCCAGGCAGGAGTGAAGTCGGTAGTTTGGCAGGGAAAGCGAGAATCCTCAAACACTCGGGACACAACGTCGAAGGGCATTCCCTCCAAGCGATTCCGACTCCCAGCTTCGGTTTCGGTTGTCAAGGACACGCCAATTCCGGTTACAAGCGTTCCTGGTTTTGAGGAAATGGTCAGACCGTCGAGATCAGGCGTTGCGGTCAGGTTGGGCAATGCTGTCGGCGCAGGGGGAGAAGGCACTGTATTCTTGACTTCAATCCCGGGAAAGGTCGCCAAGATCTACCGCAGGGAAAGGATCACTCGGTGGAGGCACGAAAAGCTCAAGCGCATGGTGGAAGCCAAAGTTGACTGCAAGGGCATCTGCTGGCCAGAGGAGCTTCTTACGAATTCACAGGGAGAGTTTGTCGGATTTCTAATGCCTCATGCGCACGGCCACCCCCTGCAGAAGTCGGTGTTCGTCAGTCCGCTGCTGCGCAAGAAGTTCCCGGATTGGACCCGCAGGAATCTCGTCAATCTGTGCATCGGGGTGTTGGAGCGGATTGACTACCTGCACCGGATGAACGTCATAATAGGCGACATCAATCCGCTCAACATTCTTGCCCACGGTGACGGCAGCGCTCCCTACTTCGTCGACGTCGACAGCTTCCAGATCGAAGAGTTTCCCTGCCCCGTAGGGACGATCAACTTCTCGGCGCCGGAAATCCAGCATTGGGACAGCTACAGCGCTCACTTGCGGACGAAGGAGCACGAGCTGTTTGCAGTGGCCACGATGATGTTCATGATCCTGCTGCCGGGGAAGCCTCCCTACTCGCAGCAGGGAGGCGAATCGCAGCGGAAGAACATACAGCAGGGAAACTTCCCCTACCCGTATCCCTACGGCGGGCAAGGCAGCGGACAGACGCTTCCCAGCGGACCATGGCGGTACATCTGGAGCCATCTCCCCAATCCAGTGCAGAAGGAGTTCCACGGGTCGTTCCAGAAGCGGAATCGATGCTCCGTGGCGGACTGGCTGAAGGTAATGGAAGGGTACAAGCAGCTGATCGATTCGGGCTATGCATCCGATGAGATCTTTCCACGGGACTTCGCTCTGTCCCGCAGCGAACAGGTGA
>JAPOOS010000286.1 GCA_026713305.1 Paracoccaceae bacterium | reverse complement strand
TGAGAAAGGCCGCAGCAAACGCGTTGGCGCGTATCTCGACTGGACTGGACTTTTTGGCGGCAACGGAAACCTGGGCGATGCCGTTCCTATCAAGCAAGGCGTGAGCGTATTCGTGCGCGTAGGAAAATCGCTTCCGACCCCTTGAATGCGAGTAACTTGCGAGAATTGCCATTCCGATGCTGGAATGCTGCAGAAACATGCCGGATATGTGGCTTGGAAGCGTAATGCTGGATGCCCAAATTCCTTGTTTGCCGATGAGACCTGAAATGTCGGATATTGGCTCGTTGGCAATCCCGAGCCTACGGCGTTCCTGCTCGGCCACTTGTTCACCTTGCCAGACCGCGTCACCCGAGGTGCGGAGAGGTTGAGCTTCGTATTTAGGCGCGGACAAGCGGTTCTCTCTGTGCAACTTGTGCCTGAGCGCGACACCCTCCCGAAACAGGGCAAGGCAACGGTCGATTTGTTCGCGGGTGGCCGGGTCATCGTTCAGTCCAGGAGCAATTCTGTGCAGAGCCACGAGGACGTCCTGTCCAATGTCACCTGAGTTGTGGCTCAGCAGGTCGCCGACTTGGACAAGATAGAGCTCTGCCATTTGGACAAGTTCGAGCGTAGATACAGAACGTTGGCCAGCTTCGATATGCGTAATGGCGGTGCGGGGAAGTCCCAGTTTAAGTGCAACGGTTTGTTGGCTCAGGCCTCGGGTCTTGCGAGCGGAACGTAGACTTGCTCCCAAATTCTTTGCGTTCATGGTCATGCTTCCTTTCTCCAGTACACCACCGCAACGGCAGTGGAATGTCAGACTAGAAGTCGAACATTACATGACACAACTTAACATAAGTAGTTCGATAATCACACCACAAGCTTGACGTGAATGTTAGTCTTCAATGGTCATGGAGAGATGTACCGCAAGGCGACGAGAACAGGTGGGTCTCTTGAAGGCAATCAGTCGTGAAAGATGAAGGATGTGGATAGAGTTGCTGCGACGGTCGGAGGCGATGCCAATCGTCAAGGGGACAGTTTGGTTGGAGGGTGAAGACTACGAACGATTGGACACGCCAAATGTCGCCTTTGGTTCTGAGGCCAATCCCCTTCCACAGCCTTCGAAGCTGCGTGCAAATTCCCTGACCCTTCCAGTCCCGAAACTCGCAGTCGCGCGTTCCAAGTCCAGATATGCATCACACTGAACATTGGCCTGCTGGATGACAACTAGCCGCAGCACGACCTTCGCTGGATCGGACACAAATGCGCACTTGACGCCAGTGCCTTCAAGGGATGCACCGTGCTTTCGGCAGTACATCCGCAGCGGGGGCGTTGCACTGGCGCTTCCCACTACGATCTACATGGTTGAACTCGCTAGCGCACTACACGCCATTCGCGCGGTTACGGCAACGGTCTCCTGAACTCTGACCAAGGAAGCGGCACTTGACTTTGCACTGTCGGAGCAATTCACACCCGCCTCGATCTCTTGTTCCATCCTGTTGTCAGGCAATGAAGCGGGAAAATCATGTCAGGCAGGAAACTCACATGTGCATCCGGGCAACCGACATTCGGTTCGAAAGGGTCATGTGAACGACGCACAAGGAGAACCGACCGCAAATGTAGTTCACACAATCACCGCTCGAATTCTGGCGTTCAACTCTTCCTGGAGCACCTCCTCCTTTCCGCGCTCCCAAAGTATGCAATTGTACTGTCTCAAGTCAAAGTGGATATGCTCGACAACATCCCTGCGGCAGGTCCAGATAACGGTCTTGCCAAGACCGTGAGCGAATCCAGCCTCGTAATAGACACCGCCTCTTGCAACCGGGGTCTTTCCTGACTCTGCGTCAGGATCATCCAGCAGACTCGAGGTCAAGTCGCAGACAATGAAGCGTGACCGACGGATCTGAGCTACAATCTCATCGTCGATTTTGCCGACATGATGCTTCCGGTCAATGCGGAGCGGTGCAAAGCCTGCGTTCCTAATTGCCGGTTCGATTCCTTGCTCGAACGCCATGCTGACATCATCGTCGAACCACATGGCGACAAACGCGTTGTTCGAGACCAATGCCTCGCCTCCTGTTTCAAGGCGATGAAGGCCCTTGAGGGTCAGCATGTACTTAGGAATGTGTTTTTCGCTACTGGTGTTGCGGATGAGTCCGGCAGCCAAGAGCTCATCGAGCAGCCAGTTCATTTCTGCCAAGTCAGTGCCACAACAAGTAGCTGCCTGGAACAGCGATGACTCGTTCTCATTCGTCCGAAATTCGCCATTGAGAAACCCTATTGGTCCTTCCAAAGCTCTTGGCGGCTCTCCGATCTCCCACAAGGCACGGTCTATCCGTTCCTCGGTAGATGGAAGCGATTGCGCGGCAATTTCGCGGGCGAGTTCTTCTGATATAGCTGGCATTTCTGCCCGCTTGTTCTCACCAAGCTTTCCAAAGGCATTGTTTCTCTGCCAGATCCAGGAGGAGACCCGCTTCTTCGATTCAATGCCCGTCCAAAAACGCCTGGCTCGAGAATGCAGCTGGAAGAATCCGCCGGCTCGGGGAGACCAGTAATAGTCTCTGGAAGGCAAGGATACAGCATATTCGTGACCCAGTGCGCCTTTGTTATACCAGACAGGGCAGTTGCAATCTTCGCCCTCTTTGCGCGTTTGACTCTTGAAATTGTCGAATTCTGCCTTGGTCACTTTTGGCATCGGCCAACCACGCTCCACAGTTAATCTGGACTATCTCTGCGAACACTTTCAGGGCTCATTGGACCAATCATCCCAACGGATCCCTACAAGGAATGGAACTGATGTCGCCACCGTTTCCGCCGACATCTTATGAGTCTGTCCGTGAATGGCTGCAGGACACGGGTTTCCATTGCAGCGGTTCCAGCAACAATATGGAGCTGTCAATGGCTTGGATCAAGGCAGCTCGGAAGCGCTTTGGCATCCCGACGAATGCGCGCGATCCGGTACGTCCATTGCGGAGCGGAAGATCAACAAGCTGTACAATTCCAAACAGAGGTGCATGCGCCTTCCCCGCACCAAGGGTATTCGCAGGGTTGCCGAGCCAAACTCTCCATGCCGTCCAGCGGAACGACGTTGTTGCGCAGACACGACCGGTCTTCGCCCATAAAGTTGGTGACCTCCTCGTTGAGAACGTCGTAGCCGCAAACGATACTCTGAGCGCGTAGGGCCACCAGTGCAAAATGGGGCGGTGCTT
>JAPOOS010000113.1 GCA_026713305.1 Paracoccaceae bacterium | reverse complement strand
TGGCGGCGTGCCGGAACATGGTGCGCCGAATTGCCCGTGCCAGGGCCAGGCAAAAAGAGAACAATGTTCCGGCGTGAGTGTGCATGAAACAGGGGAAGGTGACTTTCGAATCGGGCACTAAGTGACAGAAAGGCACTGATGTCGCGCGACAAGGCATCGGTTCGGCGACGTCACGAATTCGAGTGCGCTGCTTCCCGCAACAGTGACAGGTGGAACTCGCACAATGCGTGCCGTGGTGTCGCTGTGACCAATCCGGCTATGTTGGTGCAGCCGGAAGTGCGCGTTGTCGTCTCCTTTGCAGCGGTCACCGGCCTCCGTCGGGCACGTCGCGGTTGGACATGCGAACCGGAGTCGCCTACAGGATGCGGATGGGGCAGCCCGTTTCGGCCTGCAGTTCGCGTCAGGCGGAGGGGCAGGACCCACCACAAGTGCAGTCGGACTGCGTTGAGTCAGGAGGCCATTGCAATGACCTTGACATCTCGCCCAATCAGGGCAGTTTCAGTTGCCACGTTTCTCGCATTGCTGATGGCGCTTCAGCCCGCTGCATCCCAGGAGAGTTGCGACGACTGGAATACTCGTGATTTTTTCCGTGCCGCCACGCCGACTTCGGTAGAGCGATGCCTTGATGCCGGAGCGAACCCGAATGTGCGCGATGCGTACGGTCTGACCCCTCTCCACGCTGCGGCTGCTCACAGCGAAGCGCCGGCAGTTGTGCAGGCTCTGATGGATGCCGGAGCGGACATGAACGCCCGCGACGTGGTCGGTGATACCCCTCTCCACGCTGCGGCTGCTCAAAGCGAAGCACCGGCAGTTGTGCAGGCTCTGATGGATGCCGGAGCGGACCCGTCAGCTCGTAGTGATGCAGGGATAGTGCCATTTGAGCTTGTTCCAGAAGATTCCCAGCTGCGTTCGACCGACTTATATTGGCGATTGAACGAGGGACGTTTCGAGTAGCTGCGGCGAGCGGCGAATTGCAGAATCGAACGGAGAGCTGCGCAGGAACACGTTGGGGCTTCTGCATGGTGCCACCGAAAGGCTGCTTGTCACGCAATTTCGGCTCGCCTTGCAGGTTCGGAAAACAAGCGCCTGATCCGATGGACATGGTCGCCTGCAAGCTGGAACGGCCTGTTCAGCATTCTCTCCTTGTTCCTGCCTCGTTTCTGGCGTGGAATCGGAAGAATCGACAGTGTGAACCCGATTGGCGAGCTTAGACCTTGGTGTGTGTGCTCAATGCCCATTTGCAAAACATGCAGATTACTTCGTACAGTACACCCAGTTCCCAATGTGCAGGCCATCGTTTGACGTTTTGGACATGGACTTGAAGCTTGCTGTGCAGCCAGATTGAATTGATCAGGAACTGCTTTCCAGTTGCCCTGTTGGTCGAGACGGCTCTTTGCGGACGAAACTATTGAAGGACGACACGCAGTCCCGAGACTGCAATGTCTGTCTCAGCGATGTGCTGCTGCGATGGTACGACTTCCGCTACATCGGATGCTCCGAAAACCCTTTTTGTCAACGGGCTGTTGGGCCTCGGCGCGGCATCCCCTTTGTTTGTAGATGCGGTCATTCGGCGGTTTGGCGGGACACCCAAGCGTCGCATCCAGAGCAAGCTCGTGCGTCGATTTCGCGGGCCGCTCCGCCGCTGCAGGCAATGTGCCGCCAAGCATGCTGGCTTCTCGAGGCAGCGGTTCCGGCGTCAAAGATCGGTCCTGCTTGAAGATGCCGAAGGATTGGCCAGAACCATTCGTGCATTGCCGCTCAAATCGTGTTGTGTGTCAAGTCGAACCAAACTGCGTTTTT
>JAPOOS010000265.1 GCA_026713305.1 Paracoccaceae bacterium | reverse complement strand
TCCCTATATGTCTGGCGATCGGCTTTGTTCCAAGGCATGGTATCCTCCATTGATAATTGGAATTTTGTTCAGCGGAATACCATGCTGGACGGGCCGATCACCATCCGAAAGGCACAAAAACCGACTTTCCAATCGGGCACTGAGGACTCAGGAGGACGAAGAAAAATCACCGGTGTACCAGGCAGGGAAACTCAGGGACTGTTTCGTGAGGGGAATTCACGAGGCTTTGTAAGCCCTTGAGAGCCGCTTGCAAATCATCTCGGGTTTCTGCAACGCTGTTGCCGCAAAGACCAACGCAAGGAAGCGGCCAACCGCCACGATGCAGATCCACCTGTCGCGCAGCATGACCGGTTCCACAGCATATCGCCAAGGTTATTCTGGAGCATCCAGCGCTTGGAAGCCATGTACCCTATAGTCCTGCGCCCCACAGGAACGCGCGTTCCGTTGTAGTCAGTGTCGCGGCAGCTGCCGCTTGTTCTGTCCACATTGCGTGACTAGACAACGACAGACCATTTTCGTCCCTATCGAGCCATTGCTCTATAGATTCTGAGGCGTCCTCGACATCCGTCCATAGGTCTACGGACGATTCGACGGGGCTGGATTCCGGCCATAGCCGACGTCGAACCGATGGTCCACCACTCCAAAATTCAAGGCCGCTACTTCCATTCAGCTCTGTTTCTTCAAGCAAGTGTGCGACGCAACCAGTGGAAATGCGAAGCAAGAGGGTCGCTCTTGCCAACACTTGCTTCGAATGATCTTTGTCAAGAGGGGTTTTTCTTCCACGCGCGTCTACAATCAACTCATGGTGATCACACAGACGTTCATGCGACAAAAACTCTTCCCATTGTCCTGCCGGACAACTTTTCGGAGAAATGGCAGCCAAGACGCCATCAAGATGTTGCCGATATGAGTCGCTGTCATCACGGGATTTTCGTTGCTGCCAAATCATGTGGACGCAGGTGCGGAGCAGGTGACTGTCCAGCACCGGAAATCCACCGCTGGTCCCGGGGTCGCACAACTCCCAAAGGCGCAGTATTCCCCTCATGGTGCTTTCAATTGACCGAGGGCTTGGAGACGTAAATGCGGTTGGCCGGTAACTGGCGTTGTTGCGGGCGTCCTTGTCTTCGGCAAGCCTGGACAAATCCAATCCCCACTGGGTCCGCCATGCTTCGGGTACGAAGTCACTTCCGGCATTGAATTGTTCCAGCCAATCAGTCAGTGGAATGCTGCCTGGTGCAACTGAATTCCGAATTGAATCACTTCCAGCTGACAATCCGATCCAAATCTCGAGTGCTTTCCAAACAAACACGTGAGTGACGTAACCTTTGATTACCTTGCAGCAACGATTACTCTCTACGACAACGTGTTTTCTGTTGAAGACGCCGATGCCGCCACTGGCCAAAAGGGACATGGCTGCGCGAAGTTCCGAATAATATCCCAAATGCCGTGCTGCATTTGGGTCACCTGCAATCTCGGCTTCCAATGCTCGGCCGAGGTAGGACCATCCATCAAAGCAATGAGCAATCGCCGACGCAGCCACATATTCGGACAAGTCGTCGTGTTTGACATCATTGTCCTTAAGCCTCTGGACGGGGTCTTCACGATAGGCATTGCTCTGACCGAGCCATGACTTCGCCTGCCAATGCTCCACAAGGTGAGGAATTGTATCTCGAATTGCCTGTCCGCTTGCGCGTTTCAACGACGCCTCAAGCTCAGCATCGCGACTGGAGTTTTGCGCCATTGCCTCAATAACCCAAGCGATGAATGACTTCACGTGCCGTGCATGCAATGTCGCTTTCGTCTTCCGATAGGTGGTGTAGGACGTCCCGGCGCAATTCCTTGTATCCACCGCTTCCGCGGAAAGCTGCCTTGCGAACACTTTCTTCATCAGTCAAGTCCGGGCCCTTTGACGAGCGCCAATCATATTTTGCCAAGGCTGTCGCCAACTGTGTCAGCAGATCAATGATCTTGCTTTGATCCCTGAGCGAAAGAATGCATTCGTCGATATCCCCCAAATCAGCGCCTATAGTGCCTTGATCGCCTCCCCAGCAATGAAGCTGCAGTTCATCTGCTCGAATGTACAGTACATCATTCACAACTTGAAGAATCGCACGAATGCCTTGGTCGGCATTCAGAAGATTGCCTTGACCAACGAAAGCCCAGTCGTCGTCATTTTCAAGCCTTGATTGGATTTTTTCTCTGCGCAGCGCCTGCATCCATGGTTCATCCAACCGTGCTATGGCTTTCTCAATCTCTTGGCCAACCACGATCAGGAACGCGGCCTGTTCAATTCGGGTCCAACGCAACACTGTCCTGTGCTCGCCCACAGCTGACCCAAACAGTCCACCAATCTGAATTCTATGTGGATTCCAGCTCTTTACAAACGACGCGAGAAGCGACCTCACCCACGACGCCTGAGTTACTTTGAGTCCTCTCGATCCACTTTCTCCCAGCATGTTTATTCGGCGGTACCAGGGGCTTTTGCGACAGGACCAGAGCAGATCCACTAGCTCCTGTGCTCTGGTTTCCCTGTAAATGACATGACCGTCAAATCTCGTAAGCCATTCCTCATGCCTAAGCAATGGATACAAATCGTAAGCCAGACTTGCATTGATTTTCTTCGGTTTGATGTTGATTGTGTAAAAGAGGTAGGCTTGCCAACTAAGATCCAGTCCAACGAACGCTACCACGGGCAGTTCATAGTTTTCGTCCGGGTGGCCGTCTTGAAAGGCCCAGAGCCGATGTTGACCGTCAATTACCTCGATTGGAGGAAGTTTCTCGGGCTTCCAGCCG
>JAPOOS010000028.1 GCA_026713305.1 Paracoccaceae bacterium | reverse complement strand
GAAGGAGACCGGGACATGGTGTTGATTGGCAGGCTGCGGTGGATTGGATGTGTCACAATGTTTCCATGCCCAGGCAGCGACTTCTTCCACGCAGCGCTGCAGACTTTCAGAACTGGCATGAATGTCCCCATGCCGTCATGACGCCGGCCTGATCTCGGCATTGGCATGCGCTTCACATGTTGCAGTTCAGGGGTGCATGCTGCATCGTTCGATCGGAAAGTTGAACTTGACCGCCCAGTTTTGGTGGAGGCAATGCGATGTCGTCATGGATAAAGATGGTTTCCGACGAGGATGCGGATGAAAACCTGGCAGCGGCTCTCGATCTGGCTCGAACTCCGCACGGAACTGTCGACAACGTTATGCGTGTTCATTCGCTTCGGCCGGAAACCATGCGGGGACACATGGAACTCTATCGGTCCATATTGCACAACGATGCAACCAAGGTTCCCAAGTGGTTTCTTGAAACGGTGGGGAGCTATGTTTCGCTGCTCAATTCCTGCGAATATTCCTACAGCAATCACTGGAAGAATGCACAGACTCTGATTGGCGACGGAGATCTCAGCCTGCGGATCGAAGAGTCCTTCAAGAGCGGAGATTTTTCGGCCGTGTTTTCGGAACGACAGGCGGCAATGCTTGAATATGCAGGAAAGCTGACCTTGGAACCTGGCAACATGCAGCGAAGGGATGTGACGAGGCTGCAGAAGCTGGGATGGGAGGACGTTGAAATCCTCGAAGTCAATCAGGTGGCCTGCTACTTCAGCTATGCCAACAGGCTGTTGAATGGTCTGGGAGTTTCGACTCAGGGCGACACGATAGGATACTATGCGGATGCTTGACAGCCGGATGCAAGCTCGCCCAAACCGGATGGCGGCATCGGTTTCGGCAAACGAACCTTCGCATTCAGCAGGTGACTGGACCGCCGCCAGGAAGGCAAACCAGGACATGCGGATTTGGAACCGGTCCGAAGCATCCCGGTTTGCATGAACATGGATCGGTACTCTTTCTGGACACTGGCGCGAAATGCCGTCAGCGGGCATCGCAAACTGCGTCCTGCATGGCGGCGGCACCAGCCAAAGTCGAAGTACGACGTTCTGATTGTTGGGGCCGGCGGGCACGGACTGGCGACCGCCTACTACCTGGCAAGCCGCTTTGGCGGAAGGAACATTGCCGTGCTCGAACGAGGCTGGGTCGGCGGCGGAAATGTCGCCCGCAACACGGTTACGGTCCGCTCCAACTACCTGCGGGACGAGAGCATCCCGTTCTTCGCGCGCTCCGTCAGGATGTTTGGAGAATTGTCCCGCGAGCTGAACTACAATTTGATGCATTCGCGTCGAACAATGATCGACATTGTCCAAACCTCCCCAAAGCTGCGTGAACTGAAGCGCAGAATGAAGATCATGGACATGCATGGGTCAAGCTACGAGGAAATCTCGGTTTCCGAGGTCAGGAGGAGGATTCCTGCATTGACCGGCGCCCGGGAGGGTTCCCGGCTGCCCATCATCGCCGGGATGGTGCACAAGGATGCTGCCGTCAACCGGCATGATGCCGTGGCATGGGCATATGCCCGGGCTGCCGACAGTCTGGGGGTAGAAATACACCAGAACACCGAGGTGACTTCACTGGTGGTGGACAGTTCCGGCCGCATTTCGGGCGTCGAAACGAAGTTCGGGACAATTTCGGCCCGAAAGGTGGCGTTGGCGGTGTCCGGTCACACCTTCATGCTGGCCAGAACCGCCGGCCTTGGGCTGCCCCTCAGGACCTTCAATCTGACGGCCTTTGTGTCCGAGCCGATCAAGCCGGTTGTGGATGTCGTCGTGAACTGTCCCGACCTGGGGTGCTACTTTTCGCAGACTGCAAGAGGCGAACTGATCATCGGCGGTCATCCGGACCCGGGACTGTCCTACCGGCGGGACATCAAGCAGAATGTGTTCGAAGGCACGGTGTCGGGCCTGCTTGAGCTTTTCCCGTCGTTTGGCCGCCTCAAGCTGCTCAGGCAGTGGGGCGGCCATCTTGACATCGCTCCCGATGGTTCGCCAATAATCGACCGGACGTCCGTTGGAGGACTGTTTGTGACGGCAGGCTGGTGGGGAGGCTACAAGGCGATACCTGCCGGCGGCCTGTGCCTTGCCAAGCTGATCGCGACCGGTGAGCATCATCGGCTGGCATCTTCGTTTACGCTCGCTCGATTCGATCGTCTGGACTACATTATGGAAGCTGGAACGACGACGGTCGTGTAGGAGGCGGTTTGCTGATCATCGAATGTCCATTTTGCGGCAGCAGAGACGAAAGAGAGTTCGACTACGGAGGGCTGGCCAAGCCCCCGCGTGGTCGGATTGCGGAGGTTGCGAGTGACAGGGAATGGCTGGACTACCTGCTGATCGCCGAAGAGCAGGGTGAAATCGCCGAAGAGTACTGGTGGCATGTGCGTGGATGCGGCGAATGGATCAAGATCCGGCGAAACACCTTGACGCACGACATTGAATCTCCCGAAGGGGCCTCCCGGTCGTGAGCGGATCGCGTTTGCCCACCGGCGGGAAAATTGATCGGGACAGGACGCTTGCATTCCAGTACAATGGACAGACCCATAGCGGGTTTGCCGGCGATACGCTTGCCTCCGCATTGTTGGGAAGTGGGCTGCGGCTTGCCACGCGCAGCTACAAGTATCATCGTCCTCGCGGCATCGTCTCAAGCGGCATTGAAGAGCCTTCGTGCCATGTGCACCTGACAGGCGACAATGCATCGGGAAGCGAACCTGCAACACGCGTTGAGCTGACGGACGGGCTGACCGCCCGTTCCGTGAGGGGATGGCCCTCGGCATCCCTGGACCTTGCCGCTTGCCTCCAATTGGCTGCACCGCTCATGCCGGCGGCTTTCTACTACAAGACGTTCCAATGGCCGAACTGGCAGCTGTTTGAACCGACGATCAGAAAGCTGGCCGGACTGGCGCCTGCTCCGGTGGAGGCCAGGCAACTCGACGACTTGAAAGCCCGCAATTGGCATTGCGATGTATTGATCGTTGGTGCGGGCCCTGCAGGACTTGCCGCCGCTCAGGTAGTCGCTGAGGCCGGTCTGGATGTGCTTGTGGTCGACCAGGAGACAGAATTTGGCGGTTCGCTGCTGTCCAGCAGTCAGCGAATTGGAGGGGTTGCAGGTCATGTTTGGGCAAAGGGGGTCACAGACATGCTGGCTGCTGCGCGCAACGTCAGGCTGCTTCACAGGACGGTTGCGTGGGCCTGTCGAGAGCACAATCTGATCATGCTCGCAGAGCATCCAGTTCCCGGATGCCGTGTTCAGCAGCGTGTCTGGAGGGTGCGCGCCCGGACAACAATTCTGGCCGCCGGCTCTCACGAGCGTCCGATCGTCTTTGCAAACAACGACCGCCCGGGAATCATGCTTGCCTCGGCGGTGAGGGACTATGCCGTTCGATACGCCGTGGCGGCAGGCAGGCAGATTGTCTTCTTCACCAACAATGACAGCGTCTACCACTGCGCCCGAGAGCTTCAAGAAATTGGCATGAAAGTCGCTGGCATCGTGGACGTAAGGTGGGCTGTTTCGCATGATGTCCTGACGCAGGCGCGCGGCACGACCGTCCATTTGGCACACGAAGTGTTTGATACCCGTGGCCGACGCGGGCTTGCAGGGGTACGCATTCGCCCGGTCACGGGCGGAAGGAGCACGCGCATTTCGTGCGACGTGCTGGGATTGTCCGGTGGCTGGAATCCGGCGATCCAACTATGGTCTCAGTGCAGATTGCCGGTTCGCTACAGCGACAGCTTGGCTACGCTGGTTCCGGATGGAAAGGCTGCCGACATGTTGGCCGTTGGTGGCTGCAACGGCGCCATGCAACTTCAAGAGGCGATTCAGGAGGGCATCAGCGCGGGCGCTGAAATTGCACGCAGGTTTGGACTGTCGCTGAAGCAGATGGATCCGCCAGTCTGCGATTCAAGGCGCTTCACCATCCAGCCGTACTGGCACAGTCGCAATCCGTCAAAGGCCGACAAGGCATTCGTGGACTTGCTCCATGACGTGACCCTGCGGGACATCCATTTGGCGATCTCCGAGGGTTTCTCGGAAATCGAACACGTAAAGCGGTACACGACTGCAGGCATGGCGCTTGATCAGGGCCGGACCGGAAACCTCAACGTCGCAGGCGCCGTGGCAACTCGGCTCGGCAAGGACATTGCCAAGGTCGGCACAACAACGTTTCGCCCTCCCACGGTACCTGTCCACTTTGCCGGACTTGGTCAGTTCGGTGGGCTGGGCCAGCTCCCCTATCGCACAACACCGGTTGCTCCGTGGCACATCTCGCAGAACGCAGTGATGTATGAGGCCGGCGCCCGGTGGCGAAGGCCAGGGTACTATCCGAGGAACGGCGAGTCGATGCACGAGTGCGTATGCCGCGAAGCCAATGCGGTTCGAAACGGCCTGGGCATCTACGACGGCGGTCCGCTTGGAACGTTTGACTTGAACGGTCGGGACACGGCGGGGTTTCTGGATCTTGTCTATACAAATGTGTTTTCAACGCTGGAGGACTACCGTGGACGCTACGGCCTGATGCTAGGCGACGACGGCTTGATTCTCGACGATGGCGTGAGCTTCAGGCTGGGGCGCGATCGCTTCCTGATGTCCACTTCAACGGCCAACGCCCAGACCGTGCAACGCCATCTCGAGCGACTGCTTGCGGTGGACTACCCCTCGCTGGACGTGAAGATTGTCGAAGTCACCAGCATGTGGATGAACGCCACGATTTGCGGACCGTTCGCCAGGGAAGCGCTGGAGGAAATCGGCACCGACATTGACCTGTCCAACAACGCGTTTCCCTTCATGGCCATTCGCTTCGGCAGGGTGGCTGGCATCGAAGCGCGTGTGGCGCGGGTAAGCTTCACCGGCGAACTCTCCTATGAAATCAACGTGCGCTCGCGTCACCTTGCGAAACTGTGGAATCATGTCATCGAATCGTGCCGCCGCTTCGACATCACGCCTGTCGGTTCGGAAACGAACCACGTCTTGAGAGTGGAGAAGGGGTTCATGTCGCTTGGGCACGAGGTCGATGGTACGGTGGATGCCCATGATCTCGGAATGGGCTGGATAATGTCCTCGAAAAAGCAGGACTACATCGGCAAGCGGGCGGTCATGATCAGGAGGCAGTCTCCGAGGCCTCGGCGCCAGCTCGTTGGCTTGCTGACCAAGGATCCGGAGGCTGTGGACATTGAAGGTGCGCCATTGGTCGATTCTCCGGTTGACGAGCGCTCAAGGGGATTTGTCACGGCATCTGTGTGGAGTGTTGTGCACAACCGTTCAGTGGCGCTCGGCTTGCTTGAGGATGGCAGAAGGCGCATCGGCGGCAGCGTGCTTGTTCGAGAATGCTCCAACCCAATTGAGGCCAGTGTCACGCAGCCGTGCTTCTACGATCCAGATGGCAGTCGCCTGAGGAGTTGAGATGGATCGAATGCCGCGCGAAACGAAAGGGTTCATGAAAGCGGTCTTTGACTGCAGGTGTCCGTCAACCGTGTTCGAGCGCTGGGCGAAACAGGCGTTTCCTGGCTATGTTCCATCTCCTGACCGGATGTGGGTGGGCGGCAATGCAGAAATCATTCACGCTGGCCCGGAACAATGGCTGGTCTGCGCGCCGATTGAGGAGGATGAACACCTCCTGAAACTCATGCAGGCTGGTGTGGTTTCGGCATCCATGTCGCTTGTCGAGGTTTCGGATGCGTATCGTTTCTTCGTTGTTGGGGGAACGGACATGTACGAGCGGATGTCCGAACTGACTTCGTTGAACGTGCGCAGAATGCGTGTTCCTTCAGCCACCTTCACGGAATCCTTTGGATTGAAGGCGCTTGTCGTGCGGAAGGAGGGCCGGTTCGAAGTCGGATACGATTCCAGCTACGCCACCATGAT
>JAPOOS010000029.1 GCA_026713305.1 Paracoccaceae bacterium | reverse complement strand
TTTCCTTCGACCTGCGGCAATCATGAAGCTGAGACCTACTGGCCCCCATACCGAAAACCTGCCGCCGATTGCCTCGTCAAAGGCAAAGGTCTGTGAGGCTGGTACTCCGAATTCGGATGTCCGCCCGATTGAGTTGGACACCGCAACCATGTGGCTTGCCGACGCGGATTCGCCCACCGTAGCATTGAGCCACGCTCTGGCGGTCGCCGCGTTCGTCATGGTTTCCCGCGTCGAGAAAGTCTTGGAACAGACAATTACAAGCGTTCGCTCCGGATTCAGAGGACGCAACACGTCGGCCACATGCGCTCCATCCACATTCGACATGAAGTGAACGCGCGGGTTTTGCGTGCCTGAGGCAACGGCAGCGGTGCACATCGCGGGGCCCAGGTCCGAACCCCCGATTCCGATATTGACGACATCCGAGAACTCTCTACCGCTCGAGGAAGCGAAGTCTCCCGAGCGAACCTTTGCGGCAAAGTTCAGGGCTCTGCCAAGCTGTTGTCCGACCCGATGCCGAACGTCTCCGACCTCGTTCTCGGATGACAAAACGGCGTGATCGCGCAGGAACGTGTGGCGGACAGCCCTCTGCTCGGTTTGATTGTGGCAATGTCCCTCAAAAATCCTGTCCCGCTGCCGCGGCACCCGGGCGACTGTCGCCAGTTCAATCAGCCAGTCAAGTGTCCTTTCATCGATGTTGGTCTTCGAATAGTCGAAATACAGCCCGTCATGCTCCGCTGCGAACCTTTCGGCCCGCCCGGCATCGTCGTCGAACAGGGAAGAAATCCGCCGATTCTCGACTTTGCGACTGTGGCGCTCCAGCCTCCGCCAGATCAGGTCCACTCTGTCGGGACCTTTCAGTTTCGCTTGTTGAGACCCCTTCATGGCTCCAGACACTCTTCATCCGCCATTTGTCAGGAGATCTCGCGCCAGCGGCGATTGTCGCGGTGCAGCAGCATCAATGCGTCGTCAGGCCCGGACGAACCGGGAAAATACCTGATTGGCCGAGAATCGTATTCGGCCCAGATGTTGATGACGTCGTCTGTCCATGCCCACGCAGCCTCGATTTCGTCACCGCGCATGAACAATGTCTGATCGCCTCGAATGACATCCATTATCAGTCTTTCGTACGCATTGATGAGGTGTTCGCTGCCGACGGCAAGCGTTCGGGCAAAGCTCATGTCCAGAGGGACGTCGATCAAGCGCATTCCTCCGGGGCCGGGTTCCTTGATCGTCAGCCGCATGTCGATCCCCTCGTCCGGCTGCAGGCGAACCGCCAGCACATTGCCCTTAAGCTTGCTCCGATCGCCAAATATGGAGTGCGGCGGATCCTTGAAGGCAACGGCAATCTCCGACATTCGGCATCGCAGCCGCTTGCCAGTTCGCAGATAGAAGGGCGTGCCGGCCCACCGCCAGTTGCGAACGTGACATTTCAGAGCGACAAAGCTCTCGGTTTCGCTCGTGGCATCGCCAATGTCCTCGGCAAAGCTGGCAGTTTCGGGTCCCGCCTTGTACTGGCCCCTGACGATGTTTCCATGCTCGACTGCCTCCAAGGCGCGGATCACCTTGAGCTTTTCGTCGCGCACCGCGTCCGGCAGGAACTTTGCCGGTGGCTCCATCGCCACCAAGCACAGGAGCTGCATCAGGTGGTTCTGCACCATGTCTCGCAGCGCTCCGGCGCGCTGGTAGTATTCGCCTCTGCCTGAAACGCCAATCTTTTCCGCCACCGTGATTTGCACATGATCGACATACTGGCTGTTCCACAGCGGCTCGAACAGGACATTGGCAAATCTAAGCGCCATAAGATTCTGAACTGTTTCCTTCCCGAGGTAGTGGTCGATCCGAAACACCTGAGTCTCGTCAAACACACTTGCCAACACGGCGTTCAGTTGCATCGCCGATTTGAGATCGTGCCCGAATGGCTTCTCCACGACTATTCTTGATCCGTCGTTGACGATCTGATGCCCTTTGAGATTCGAAATGATGCTGCCGAAAATCCCTGGACGGACCGAAAGATAGAAGGCCCTGATCCGTGTGTCGTCAAGCCGACTTGCGAGCAGTCTCCAGTCATCGGTCTTGGTTGCATCCAAACTGATGTAATCAACCAGCTTGAGGAATCCATCGACACTCGATCGATCCCTCATGGATTCTGAAACATGCTCCCTGATCGCCTGGCAAACAGTGTTGCGGAACTCGTCGCTTCCCAGCTGCGAACGTCCGAGGCCCAAAATTCGTGCCCCCGGCGGCATTTGGCCAACCTGAAAGCGCCGATACAGCGCAGGAAAGATTTGCCGCTTGGCCAGGTCTCCGGTGGCGCCGAACAACGCCAGGTCGAATGGCCTGACCGGAATGATCTTGTACATGCCAGCATTCCCCGGTCCAGTTTGAATCCTCGAATGGGAGGATATG
Organism: Paracoccaceae bacterium; assembly: GCA_026713305.1. Lineage (GTDB taxonomy): Bacteria > Pseudomonadota > Alphaproteobacteria > Rhodobacterales > Rhodobacteraceae > MPNP01. Next base: position 2,829 of record JAPOOS010000029.1, on the reverse strand, counting down.
TCGCAGGCGCAGTGGACAAACCGCGTTCGAGCGCAGCATCGGGATTCTCCTCGACGCAGACGGAATCCATCTGCTCAAATCACTTCCCGAAGGCAAGTCTTGACGGAATGAGAGTTGCCTGTGCCGAACCGTCGAACTAGGCTTGGTTCATGCCAGCGCTGCTGATTCTCCGCCTTTGGTTCACGCGCAGGGGCAAGTGGCTGTGCCCGCACAAGAGCTGCGGCCGACGCCAACCTGGCTTGCTGCAAGCCCCCGTCCTTGTGAAGTTGCAGGGAACTCGAAAGCGCTGTCTTCCACAAAGGGATTGGCATGCGCCCATTCCCGATTGTCGGATTCGAGCCAATCGCTTCAAATTCCGCAATGCGAAATATATAGGTCCACCTGCGAGTTGAGAAGGCCCTACCCCGGTTGGAGAGCCAGTTCAAACAGGATAGAGCGAATTTCCGCAATGCTGAAGGCTTGCACCGGTTGAATGCCATGACCACACTACCTCAAAGAGTCGACGAGTTTCAGGACACGGAATCTCAGAGCTCGGTCGACGCCAAGTTCAGCGATCCCGACTATACGATCGATGGCTCCCCGCGGGCGCAGGTCCCGCTGTCGAGGCCGACCACTCTCTGGTTCAACACCGGCACGCTCTGCAACATCGCCTGCGAGAATTGCTACATCAGAAGTTCGCCATTCAATGATCGCTTGGTCTACATCTCAAGCTCCGAGGTCGAAGACTTTCTGGATCAAATAGTCGAGCGCGGGTGGCCCATCCAGGAAATCGGATTGACGGGCGGCGAGCCCTTCATGAATCCGGACATCATCCTGACAATGGACATGTCGCTGCGGCGCGGATATCGCCTTCTCGTGCTGACAAACGCAATGAAACCGATGATGCGTCCGCGCATTCAGGAAGGTCTGCTGACGCTCCAGCGCACTTTCGGCAAACAGCTGCAACTTAGGATTTCGCTGGACCACTACACCGAGGGTCGCCACGATGCGGTGCGCGGCGCCGGCACGTTCAGGGTCACGCTGAAGGGAATGGACTGGCTGCAGGAGAACGGCTTTTCGATTTCGGTTGCCGGTCGAAGACTCTGGAAGGAGAGCGAGCACGCCGCCCGCCTCGGATTTGCTCGGCTGTTTCGTGAGCGCAGCTATCGCATCGACGCCCACGACGCTGCACAGACGGTCCTGTTTCCCGAGATGGATGAATTCGAGGATGTTCCGGAAGTTTCCGAAGGTTGCTGGAGCGAGTTGAACAAGCGCCCGCAGGACATGATGTGCTCCAGTTCCAGAATGGTGGTCAAACGCAAGGGAGCCGACCGTCCCGCCGTTCTGGCATGCACATTGATTCCCTACGACCAGCGGTTTGAATTGGGTCGAACATTGAAGGATGCCGAATGCACCGTGTCGCTCAACCATCCTCACTGCACACAGTTCTGCGTGCTGGGCGGCGCCAGTTGCAGTCCCGGAAACCAAGCTTGAACGGCATGCGGCCTGACAAGGCTGTCAGCGCCCGTTCATTGATCGCTCCACGACTTTCCTGACATCCTCCGGATCAACCGACGCCGATACGAACGCATCGCCGATGTCTCTGACCAGAACGAAGCGGATGACCTCGCTTTCAACCTTCTTGTCCTGCTTCATGCACTCCCAAATTCGCTCGTAGGAAGGCATTGCCATGTCAATTTGGCCGATTCGGGACTTCATTCCCAAGCTCTTGAGCAATCGCTCCAAGCGGTCAAGAAGCTGCACGTCGCACAGTTTCAGGCGAACGGAAAGGTTCAAGGCCAACATACAGCCAATGGCGATGCTCTCGCCGTGACTCAGCCGGGGATGGTATTCGTAGGCGCACTCAAGAGCATGGCCAAACGTATGACCTAGGTTAAGCAAGCTTCTCCTGCCTCTTTCGGTCTCGTCGGAGACAACCAGCTGTGTCTTGATTTGGCAGGACTCTGAAACAAGATGGTGCATGCACTCCACGTTTTCGACCGAAATCCGGGAGGCGTTCCTCTCCATCCAGTCGAAATACTGTGAATCGCCGATCAACCCGTACTTGACAACCTCGCCAAGCCCAGAACGAAGCTCGCGGTCCGGCAGCGTACCAAGGACCGCTATGTCCGACACAACCAGGCGTGGCTGGTGAAACGCGCCCACGAGGTTCTTTCCCTCCTTGACGTTTATCCCGGTCTTGCCTCCGACAGCGCTGTCGATCTGTGCCAGCAAAGTTGTCGGGACATGAACGTAGCCTATTCCCCGACGGTGCACAGCGGCGGCAAATCCGGCGACATCGCCAAGACATCCTCCGCCCAATGCAATCATGAGGTCATTCCGCTCAATGCCGACTTGCAGCATCCATTCGGTAATGCAGCGAATGCCTGCCCACGACTTGAGCGCCTCCCCCTTCATTGGCAGCACCAAGGTGTCGGTGGAAAGGTTGCTTGACCGCAAGGATGCCGCGACGCGGTCTAGATAAAGGGGCGCAACATTGGCTTCGCTGACTATCACGGCACGCGGACGGCCAGTGAATGGCTTCACCAGATTCCCAATGTCGTCAAGAAGACCTTGGCCAATCAGTATGTCGTAGGATCGGCTTCCAAGATCGACATGGATTGTTCGGGTTGACCGTCTAGACATGTTCAATCCATCAGTTCGAGCTGCACGTGCGCCTTGACTTTGAGCCATATCGCGGTCGCAACGGCTTCAGGCGACGAATACCTGGACGTCCTGACGGTGACTTTGGCCAGGTTGTAGCAGGGATTGCGTTCCTCCAACACCCTGCGGAAATCGTCAAGCGTTTTCCACGATTTCGCTCCTGGCCGCTGCCCGCCGGTCGCAGGG
>JAPOOS010000030.1 GCA_026713305.1 Paracoccaceae bacterium | reverse complement strand
TGCTGAGGCACAGCGGTCGCTGCGTCGCATGAACAACGATCCGATCGGGATATACGGCCAGCGTGCCGAAGGCAACGCCAGCAGCTACCAGGAGAAGGATCGTCGCTTGGCCGAGTTGAAGGCATCCACCGCCCACGGCCGTCTCAAGCTGGCGATGGACTACTGGTGCGCCCTGTGGTTCTGGCCGCTTGGCGAGGTCAATCTGCTGCCGTCAAGAGAAGAGTTTTTGGCGGAAATGCATCTTATCCTGCATGGCAGTCACCCGAGGGATGCCTTCGACATGGTCAGGAGCGAGCGTCTGCGGGACACGCTCTCGCGGGAAGCACGGACGCTGTTTGCGATGTCCGGCGATGCGGGCTTCGAGCCCGAGGCGCTGGTGCGGAAGATTCCGCGCTTTCGTGTCGTCCATTCGGTCAGCGAGCAGGAGAGCTTCTTTCACTGGCCGCTGGAGCTAGGCGACATCCTGCTCCTTGAGGGAGGCTTCGACCTGGTCATCGGCAATCCGCCGTGGATCAGCCTTTCCTGGCAGGACAAGCTGCATTTGTCGTCCTTCGACCCAAAGCTCGAGCTGCGCAAGACAACTTCCTTTGAGACAATGCAGCAGAAATCGTCGCTGCTGCGCAAGCCCGAGTGGCGGGACCGGTACATTGCGGACTTTCGCGCCTTCGACGGAAGGCGGAAGTTCCTTGCAGCCAGGCAGAACTACCACCTAACAACTGGCGACACCAATCTCTACAAATGTTTCATGGAACGAGCCTTCGCGCTGGTGAAGCGTGACGGTCATGTTGGCCTCCTGCATCCCGACGGGCACTTGCTGAGCCCCGGCAAGGTCGAGTTGCGCCGTGAAGCCTTTCGCCGGTTGATCCATCACTTTCACTTCAGGAACACGCTGAAGTCGAGAATGTTTGCGGGAATCAGCAGTTCGAGGCAATACAGCGTCAACATCTACCGCGGGCATGCGAAGGAACCTTGCTTCAAGACAATCCACAACCTGTTCCTGCCCGAAACGGTCGATGCATGCTTTGCCCATGACGGCATAGGCGACGAGGTGCCGGGCATCAAGGACGCCAACGACGACTGGGAGCTGCGCGGCCATGCCGACCGCATCGTCGACGTCAACCTGGACACGCTGAAAGCGTTTGCCGCCGTCATGGAGGGACCGGACTGCGCCGACGCGGAATGCACGCGCATGCCGGCGCCGCATTCGCGGCAGGTCATGAAGGTGCTCGAGAAGTTCGGACGCCTGCCGACGCGGCTGTCGAACAGCGTCGAGAACTACTCGGTCCGCAGCATGTGGCACGAAACTGGAGCCCAGCATGCCGGCATCATTCGCAAGGATCCGGGCTTTCGTGACAGGCCCGAGGAACTCGTGCTCACAGGTCCCAACTTCTTTGTGGGCAATCCATTCTTTCAGGCTCCGGGCGGCCGCACGCGTGCCGACAACGAGACCATCCATCTCGAGCATTTGCCCGAGGACCATCTGCCGAAGTCGGTCTACACGCCCAACCTCGACATTCGGGAATACCGGAACGAGTTGCCGTCCGTGCCATGGGACAATGACGCCAAGCACTCCGACCACTATCGACTTTTCCTGAGAGAGATGGTGGACCCAAGCATGGAACGAACTCTGATCGCGGCGCTGTATCCGCCGGACATCGCGCATGTGCATGCAATCGAGAGCGCCGCGTTCGCCTGTGACAAGGACCTCCTGACGGCAGCTGCTCTTTGGATGTCGCTGCCGCTCGACTTTCTCATGAAAGTGTCGGGAGCAACACACATTCGCCAAGGCACTCTCGACCCTCTGCCTTGGGTCGAGCTTCCGAGTGCGGCTCTCGTTCGCGTGCTGCAGATGAACTGCCTCACGAATTGGTACAGCGATCTCTGGAACCGAAGCGTGCCCTGCCTTGCCGCCGCTCCGTGGGCTTCGGACGATCCCCGCCTGCCGCCTATCGATTGCGGCAGCTGGACATGCAGTTCCGGACTGCGCCTCGACTTCGCCAGGCGACAGGCTGCGCTGGAAATCGACGTCCTCGTCGCCATGGCCCTCGGGCTCTCGCTCGATGAACTCGTCCAGCTCTATCGTTCGATGTTCCCTGTGCTGGAGGGCTATGATCGCGACACTTGGTACGACAGGAACGGTCGCATCGTCTGGACCAGCAAGAGCCTGAAAACAGTGGGTCTGGCCACAAGGAAGGAATGGAGCCAGGTGCGAGACATGAAGGAGGGGACAGTTGAGCGCAGTTTCACGGACAATTCCCTGCCCACAGGGCCCGTGGAACGAACAGTCACCTACGAAGCGCCGTTCACGCTTCCTGACCGCATAGAGGACTACAGGCAGGCATGGGAGTTCCATTGCGCCAGGATTTAGCCAGTGAAGTCTAGGAGTCTGCGCCACGGGTTCTGTGGATGCTGTCTTTAGGAACTTCATGGCGCGGTCAAGCTCCGCAGTTTGTGTTGATGGTCAGTTGGTCCAATGCATGC
>JAPOOS010000031.1 GCA_026713305.1 Paracoccaceae bacterium | reverse complement strand
GTGAACAGCTCGACGCGCCCTGAACTGTGCAGAATCGCAAATGCGTGAACAACCGGCGATCGGGGAATGTCGGCGCCGCGGATGTTGAGCAACCAGCAAATGGAGGACGGAACGGTGAACACTGCAGCCACCGCGCCGTTCCACCGCAGCTCCTTGACCATGCGCTGCCGCTTGACGGCATCGGATTCACCGGCCAGTTCGACCGGATAGTCGACGATTGCGCCCTGCGGTGGATCCGGCTGGTTGTACCATATGCAATCCACCGGGTTCTCGACGGCGACAACCCGGATGTCATCTTCTTCGAGTCGCCGCTCAAGCGTCTTGAGTTCATTGACGGTATGGAGATTTCCATCCACACCCACGGTCGAGCCTGCATCGAGAACCATGCGCAGCCATTCCACCAAGTTCACGTTTCCAGGGTCCAAAGGCAGGAGCGAGAAAACCGCCTCATCGACCTCGTCCCTTGCCTGCAGCGTGTATCGCCCGTCGACAAGGACCGCGGCCTTGCTGTTGGTGACCGCGCAGATGCCCGCCGACCCGGTGAATCCGGTCAGCCAGGCCAGCCGTCGATCGCGCGCGGCAACCATCTCTCCACGAAAGCGGTCGGACCGTGGCACCAGGAACGCAGAGATCCCCATTTCCGCCAACTGTCTGCGCAACCGCTTGACACGCGGTGCAGCCTGCTCTGGCGTGTCGCTGGTGTCAAAGGTCTGGAACATCTATCTCCCCGCTTTTCGAGTTCTGGCGAAAGGCTGGCCGCGCACGCTGCCTTCCGTCTCGAACAGTGTCGCCAGCTGTTCGGTCATTGCGCCCGCCAGCTGTTCGACGTCGGAAATCGTGACGGCGCGGTCGTAGTAGGTGGTGACGTCGTGGCCGATGCCAATGGCGATCAGTTCGACATGCCTTTTCTGGCCAATCATGGCGATGACCCTGGTAAGGTGCCTTTCCAGAAAGTTTGCCGAATTGACGCTGAGCGTGGAGTCGTCGACCGGAGCTCCGTCTGAAATGACCATCAGGATCTTGCGCGATTCCTGGCGCGACACAAGCCTGCCATGCGCCCATTCCAGGGCTTCGCCGTCGATGTTTTCCTTCAGCAGCCCTTCCTTCAGCATCAGTCCGAGGTTGACGCGTGCGCGTCGCCAGGGCGTGTCGGCGTTCTTGTAGATGATGTGCCTGAGATCGTTTAGGCGCCCGGGCGTGGCGGGGCGGTTGGCGTTTGCCCAGCGCGTGCGGCTGTTCCCACCCTTCCAAAGCTTGGTCGTGAAGCCGAGGATCTCCACCTTGACCTGACAGCGTTCAAGCGTGCGTGCAAGAATGTCTGCGCTGATGGCTGCAATCGAAATTGGGCGTCCTCGCATCGATCCGGAGTTGTCCAGCAGGAGCGAGACGACGGTGTCCTTGAATTTCGTGTCCTTCTCGACCTTGAACGACAAGGGCGTTGTCGGATTGGCAACGACCCGCGCCAGGCGTCCGGCGTCCAGCAGCCCTTCCTCCTGATCGAATTCCCAGCTCCGGCTTTGTTGGGCAAGCAGCCGCCGCTGCAGTTTGTTGGCCAATCTGCCGACAGTGCCCTTGAAGGGTTCCAGCTGCTGTTCAAGGTTCTTGCGAAGTCTTTCCAGCTCAGGCGGTTCGGCGAGCATTTCAGCGCGCACCACTTCGTCGAATTCGGTCGTGAAGACCTTGTAGCTGGGGTCCGCCAGTGAGGGCGGCGGCGGCATGAACAGCGGATTCTGGGGGTCGTCGGGAATCTCGAGCTGCTCGTCGCCGAGGACGTCGTCGAAATCCATGTCATCGGCCGGAAGCGCCGTTTCATCGCCGCCTTCAGGCCCTTCGTCTTCCAGACTTTCCGTGTCTTCGCTCGATTCCGCATCCGGCCCTTCGGCGCTGTTCGCGTCCTCGCCCTCGGAATCGTCCGGCATCTCGTCGGGCTCCATCTCCTCTTCGTCGGGATCCTGTCCCAGCTGGTCCTTGAAGCCCAGCTCGCCGATGGCCCTCCTCGCCAGGCGGGCAAATCCAGTCTGATCTTCAAGACACGATTCAAGACCGTCGAAAGTGTCGCCGGCGCGGGCGAGAATGTCACCCATGCACACATCGAGAAGGTGCGCGGCGTCCTGTGGCAGGTCGCGACCTGTAGCCCGCTGGTGAATCAACAGCTGCAGCGCATCGGCGAGCGGCGCCTGCCCGGCTTCCGTGATCCTTCCGAATCCCCTGCGCTTAGCGTGGTCGGCGATTCTGGCGTCCAGATTCCGTGCAATGCCTTCCATTCTGATTGCCCCGAGCGCTTCGCACCGGGCATTTTCCATGGCCTGATAGAGCTCGCGGGCAGTGTTGCCCACGGGCTGGTACCTTGAGAAGACGGCATTGTCGCGGTGGCGGCAGCGCAGGGCAAAGCCGTCGGCAAGGCCTCTTGCAAGCCGCAGGTCGCGATTGCTGGATCGAACTCCGATCTGCGGCAAACGCACCAAGTCGCCGGAAACACCAGGTGGGTCCGCCGAATACCTGACGGACATCTCGGCGTTGGCGGCGATCGAACGCGTTGTTTCAGTCAACGCCTTCTTGAATTCCTCAACCTTTTCCGGTGCAAGTTTGACCAAGACCTGAATCTCCGATCTTGTGTTCGGCTGTGGCCAGCTGGGCAGGATGGATGTTCGGCGAAGCTAGGCGACGCTGCTGCCGGCAGCGCTGCCGGACAGTTCGGACCCGAAGCAGCGCTGATAGAATTCGGCGACGGTCGCACGCTCAAGCTCATCGCACTTGTTCAGGAAGCTCACCCGAAAGGCGTAGCCGTAGCAGCGAAAGATCTCGGCATTCTGGGCCCAGGCGATGACCGTGCGGGGGCTCATCACCGTTGAAAGATCTCCGTTCATGAACGAGGTTCTTGTCAGATCGGCCACCGACACCATTTTCGAGACGATGCTCCTGCCTTGTTTCGTGTTGTAGTTGGGCGCCTTCGAAAGCACGATTTGAACTTCGGCGTCGTGCGAGAGATAGTTCAGCGTGGCCACCAGGGACCAGCGGTCCATCTGGCCCTGATTGATTTGCTGGGTTCCGTGATAGAGCCCCGTGGTGTCGCCCAGCCCGACCGTGTTGGTGGTGGAGAAAATGCGAAAGTGGCGATGTGGAACGATGATCTCGTTCTGATCAAGCAAGGTCAGGCGTCCTTCCGACTCCAGGACGCGCTGAATCACAAACATCACGTCAGGCCTGCCAGCATCGTACTCGTCGAACACCAGGGCCACGCGGTTGCGCAGCGCCCACGGAAGAATGCCTTCCTGGAACTCCGTGACCTGCTTGCCCTCGCGCAGCCGGATCACGTCCTTGCCGATCAGGTCGATGCGCGAAATGTGGCTGTCCAGGTTGATTCTCACGCACGGCCAGTTGAGACGCGCCGAAACCTGTTCGATGTGCGTGGACTTGCCGGTGCCGTGATAGCCCTGAATCATCACGCGCCGATTGTGCGAAAAGCCGGCAAGTATCGCCAGCGTCGTGTCCGGGTCGAACTTGTAGGTCAAGTCGACAGGTGGAACGCTGTCGTCAGGCTGCGAAAAGCCCAGGACCTCCTGGTCGCTGTCGATGCCGAAAGCCTGTCTGACGGACACCCGCGTTGTTGGTTCTTCGTCTCTCAGGGAAACCAGTTGTGACATTTGCGGTTGTCTCCAGGATGTTGCATCCACATTGGCGGTTCACTATCATGCCTGCCATGGAATGTTCAGGTGTCGGCTGCCAGCCTCGCTGCCGGCAAGTATCAAATGCGGAAGTTGCGGCTTTCCCTGAGCTGGTCCCAGGCCCAAATCACCTTGTTGAGTTGATCCTCGTCGCTGCGGTCGCCGCCGTTCTGGTCGGGGTGAAGATCCTTGACCAGCGATCTGTATCTTTTCTTGACGTCCTCAAAGCGGCAGCTGTCGTCAAGCGCGAGGATTTCCAGCGCAAGCTTTTCCTTCCTGGAAAACCGTGGCGCCGATCTGCGGATCAGGGGATCCAGACGGGTCCATTGCTGCTGCCTGCGAACCGGCGATTCCTCCGTGGGAGCCGGACCGGTGTCCTGTGCAAGCTTTCGGCCCTTGAAGAAGTTCCATTTCCGGTTGTACTGGGCGGCATGCCGCTTGCAAAACCAGCGGACGCTGTTCAAGTTGTCGGGTGACGCCGGAGCCTTGTAGTCCCCACTGAGTCTGCAACTTGGATGCTCGCAGTTGACGTTGGAACTGCGCGCCATGCTGGGCGGAGGTCGGTTGGCCCGCGGGCGCCGTTTGGTCCCGGCAATCGAGATGTCGAAATCTTGGTAGTTCTTTTTGTTCATAAGCGATGTCGAGCCTCAAATGGGCGGCTGAAGCCGAATCTGACGATCGGTTCGGGCAATCGCTCCTGAAGCGAAACTGTGAGGGTGTACCCATGAGCACGGAAAACGAGATCATTACCAACATCAGGCGCGAAATTCAACCGGCTTTCCTCAAGGTCGAGGACCAGAGCGAACGGCATCGCGGCCATGCCGGCTGGCGGGAAGGCGGCGGAACGCACTTCCAGGTCACGATTTCCTCCGAGGCGTTCGAAGGCATGACTCGAATTCAGCGGCATCGCCGGATACATGAAGCCATTTCAAGTCCTCTGATGAAACGCATCCACGCGCTTTCGATCAGGATCATCGATGTCTGAAGACCGATTCCTGACTGCGGGAAGCATAGTCTGAAAGGGTGAGATCCGCATAGCGCGCCGTCCCTTCTCAACGTGACTTTCGAATTTCCGACAGCTTCCTGCCGACAATTTGGCTGACCTGGCGCGGGTCGGCCTTGCCGGCGGTGAGCTTCATGACCTGGCCGACGAAATAGCCTGCCACTCTGGGATTGGCGAGCGCCCGCTCGACTTGAGCGGCTGCATTTGCGAACACTTCGTCCACGGCTGCCTCAAGGGCGTCGCTGTCGGTGATTTGGGTCATGTTGCGCTGTTTGGCAACCTGTCGCGGGTCGCCTCCCTCGCGCCACAAAACGTCGAACAGCGCCTTGGCCATCTTGCCTGAAACAATGCCGTCTTCGATCAGGTCGATGATGGAACCCAGCTGTTCGGCCGAGACGGGTGAGGTCTCGACAGTCAGGCCTTCCTTGTTGAGGCGCCCGAACAGCTCGTTGATGATCCAGTTTGCGGCCTGCTTTCCACTGCGCCCGGCGGCAGTCCGCTCGAAAAAGTCCGCATGATGACGCTCGGCAACGAGCACGTCGGCATCGTACGCCGTGATGCCGTACTGGCTGACAAGTCGTGCCTTCCTTTCGTCCGGCAACTCGGGAATCGTTTCCGCAATGGCGTCAATCCAATCCTGCTCCAGTTCCAGGGGCAGCAGATCCGGACAGGGAAAGTAGCGGTAGTCCTGGGCATCCTCCTTCGATCGCATGGACCGGGTTGTGCCTGAATTCGGGTCGTAGAGCCGGGTTTCCTGCCGCACCTCGCCGCCGTCCTCGAGCAGGGCGACCTGCCTCCGGGCCTCGAACTCAATTGCCTGCTGAATGAACCTCGTCGAGTTCATGTTCTTGATTTCGCAGCGCGTGCCCAATTCCCCGCTGCCGGCGCGACGCACCGACACATTGACGTCGGCGCGCAGGCTGCCCTCCTGCATGTTGCCGTCGCAAGTCCCGAGGTAACGCATGATTTGCCGCAGCTTGAGGATGTAGGCAGCGGCCTCGCGCGGGCTGCGAATGTCGGGAAAGGAGACGATTTCCATGAGCGCAACGCCGGTGCGGTTGAGATCGACAAAGGACAGGTCGGGGTGCATGTCATGCAGCGACTTGCCGGCATCCTGCTCGAGGTGGATGTGTTCGACACGGATGCGCTTGCCCACGCCGGGAGCCAGTTCCACGAAAACCTCCCCTTCGCCGATGATTGGGTGGTACAGCTGGGAAATCTGGTAGCCCTGCGGGAGATCGGGGTAAAAGTAGTTCTTGCGGTCAAACACCGAACGGCGATTGATGCTGGCCTTGAGGCCGAGGCCTGTTCGGACGGCCTGCTCGATGCAGAATTCGTTGATGACCGGCAGCATTCCCGGCATGGCTGCATCCACGAAGTCCACGCTGGAATTCGGCTCCGCCCCAAAGTCCGTCGATGCCGAGGAGAACAGCTTCGAGTTCGACGCAACCTGGGCGTGCACTTCGAGACCCACGACCATCTCCCAGTCGCCGGTAATGCCGGCAACCAGTTCCGGTTCCGGTTCACTGTGCTCCATAGTCATGAAATCTCGCTCCGCAAGGTTGAGCATGCAGAGGCGCCAGGCCGCGCAATGGCGTCGGCGCCGGCCGGCCGAACGCTTGAGACTGCGACGAACGCGCTCATGCCGCCTTCCGAATGGCGGAGCTGCCGCCGGAGGCTTGCCATTGCCGCAGTGCATCGCCAAAGGCGGCGAAAAGGGCACGTGAAACCGGATCCTCGGTGGCGCGGTATTCCGGATGCCACTGCACAGCCATGGCAAATCCGGCGCTGCCCTTGACGGTCAACGCCTCGGGTGTGCCGTCGGATGCGTATCCTTCCACCGAAATTCTCCTTCCCTGTTCCAGAATGCCTTGCCCATGCAATGAATTGACCAGAACTTCATCGGAGCCGAACAAGTCGATGAACGAACTGCTTGGCGTGAACTTGACCTTGTGGCGGAGCGCAAACTTGTCGTGCAGCGTTCCGTCGACAGGCATGCGATGGTTCATGCGGCCCGGGAGTTCTCGAATTTCCGGATGCAGGGTGCCTCCGAAGGCAACGTTGAACTCCTGAAATCCGCGGCAGACGCCGAACACGGGCTGACCGCGGCGGACACAGGCCCGAATGAGCTGCAACGAAATGCGATCGCGCTTGCGGTCGAACGTGCCATGGGCTGCCGTCGCCTCGGCCCCGTATTCCTCGGGATGCACGTTTGGCCTTCCTCCTGTCATGAGGAAGCCGTCGCAGACCATCAACAATTCCTCCACCAACGAAATCTCCGGGTCGGAGGGGACAATCAGCGGAGTCGCGTCGGAGGCCTTGGCGATCGCCTTGCTGTTCATCCTGCCGGATGCGTGCACAGCATACTGTCCTTCGATCAGGAAGCTGTTGCCGATGATGCCCACTACGGGAAGTGGCATGTCGTGACTCCTTGGCAGCATGGTTCAGGCTCTTGACCCCGGCGACGGGGACAGTGGGAGCGAATTAACCTGACCTTGACAACAGTTCAATTGACTTGTGTGGTGCGGACGACCCGGCGGATCGTCATTCCTGCGCAGTGCATGGAGGCAGTGAACCAAATCTGCGTGCTGGCGGTGGCTTCCCGTGGAACAGTTGCGAGCGCGTGCGCCGAGACTGGTTCAGCTGTTTGTGGGCTTCAGAATCGTATGGTCAAGCCCGCCCGAAGCAACCTGTCCGAGGAATGCATTCCAATGCCGGTCCGTTTGTCGAACATCAGCTCCGCCGTTGCCGTATCGCCAACGGCAAGGGCAATTCCAGCGGATATGATCCTTTCGGTCCGGGGAAGACGCGTATGGGATTCGAACTCGTCGCTCCCACCTGAAAACGCCGAAACCACTCTGAATTCCCCCTTGTTCCTCCTTTGCCAGGCAACTCCAACGCTTGGTTCAACCCGCGTGTTCTCCGAAAGACTGTGAACGTACCGAAGCCTTACGCCAGCGCTCTTGGTGGCAACGGATTCGTTCACGCCTTCCACGTCCAGCGAGAACTGTCCGGCTTCGCGTTCCTCGTACGCCGGCAGTTCAATGCGATCCCTGGCCAGCTTGACAAAGGACTCGATGCCGAGGCCTCCAAAGTTCGCTCTATGTTCAATCTGCCCGGAAAGGCCCGAACTGCGCAGCCGATAGTCAGCGATTGCCGTCACCGTCCCGCCACCAATCGGCACGTATCGTTCAGACCGAATTTTCCCTCTCGCCGCTCGAGCCTGCAATGAAAGCGCGAACGGGCCTAGATTGAAGCCGCCGCCAATCCCCAGATCCGCCATCTCCCCGGATGCAGCGGCAAGCGATTCCAGCCCTATCCTGGGAGTGGACCCGTCGAATGTCAGTTGCCACCAAGCCGGGCCATCCCCAATTCGCGAGCCCAGAGCCGCCGACAGGGCCAGTTCCCTGTCGTCGAAACGCCGCTGCTCGTCGGTGGCGGCGACGCCCTGACGGGATTCGCCGGCAACGAACGCTGCGCAAAACGGACCGCTGTCGTTGCCTTGATCGTCCGCAAAGGCGAGTTCCCTCCGGCAAGTCTCGCTGGCAGGTCTGGGCTGGGAAAGGCCAAGCACGGCTGCGCGCAGCACGGCGCCGGCAATTTCATTGCCAAAGCCATCGAGTCGAAACCTGACCTTCGGGATTTCGTCGAGCGTCAGCAGGCTGTTGAATTCCTGGGATATCCTGGAGGACGAAAGCGAGTTTTGCATTTCCAGAAACACACTGCGCTGGTTCCGGTTTAGAAAGTCGACACCGGTGGTCGAAATCGCAAGTCTGAGCAGCTCCCCGTCGTCGCTCTTTGCCTTGCTGACTCCATAGGTAAGGAACAATCCGCGATCCTGAGGCTTGATCGTTCCCTTGATGCCTTCGGTTGCTGAAAGAAACGAAACTTTTCCCAGCTCCTCCCGGTCAAAGAAGTTCGCCCTTTCAAAATCAGGGAAGGACAACTCGTTCAGTTCCAGCGACCCTGCAAGTTCCACCGCACCCACGACATCGAGCCTGTCTGCCTCCCCCTTGTCCCAGTCGACGTCAACGAGAAGGGTTCCGTCCTTCGTAAAGGCAAGTTGAGTCGGCAGTTCCTCGGTTAGGCCCGACAGTTTGGCAGTCGCTATGGTGGACTGTTTGCCAACGGTCAGCGTGCCGCGGTTGCTCAGGCCGCGATTGGCGTCGTCGGAACAGGGCGAAACACTGATCAGCGACGTGCCGCTCATCTCGAACCTACCGGCATTGTCGAGGAAAGCGCATCCCTCCGTTAGAACCTTGCCGCGAATTGTGCCGAAGTTGGCAATCCTCGCGGACTTGTTTGGGGGTTGTCCAAAGTTGCCGGCAATTGCGAGCGCATTGCTTCCGCTTGAGAGCGCTGTAACCGAAGCGCCGGGCTTGATTGTCACAGCGATGTCGGAATTGGTTCCCTCCAGTACAATGGCATTGGATTTTTCCCCGCTTGCGGAGACTTGTCCGCCGACGGTGACCTCTATGTCGCTGCCACCTTCGTCGATTACGGTCACATATATGCCAGTCGCGTTGTCTCCCTCTACAGTCACGTCGTTAACTGCAATGTTGATGTCCCCGGAGCTTATGTTGCCGGGGTTGAACTGATCGACCATCATGCCGAAGGCCCCATCGCCCTTTGTCCGGAGATGGCCGGAAATTCCTATGTCGATGTCTCCGGGCGTGCTGACCAACACGGCCGGATTGATGTCGCCCGGATCCGTGGAGATGTCGGTTGCCCGCAGTCGGGTGCTCTCGACCGGTTCTTGGGAGCTTTCGATTCGTATGGCGCTGGAACTTGATCCGACTATTGTGATTGGGGCCGTGAACTCCACAGACAGATTGCTTCCAACGAAACCCTGCAAGTTGAGCCCGTGGGATGAAGATCCAGTGGTGCGAATCGGGGTGCATATCCGATAGGTTCCCTCACTCCCGAGGTTGCCTAGACTGGCAATGGTAAACGCATCAACCTTATCGTCGGTTACCAGGATGGGGTTGCCTGAAATGCTGCAACTGCCGTCGGCTCGCGGCTCAAGGGATTGCTGGCTCATTGCCATTTTGGCGGCGCAAACCAGAATTCCGGCGATTGCGATGCTGAGCAGGGATCGAAAGTCGCTTGTTGCGCTGGCTTCGCCTCCAGCGCAATCGTCGCTACAACGGGAAGTCGCAAAGGCCATCAAAGGGTACCTCCGAAAATCGCAATGCCCGACAACCGCCTTGCGGCGGCGTCGAGCTTCAAAAAATCCGACGGATCCAGACGATCAGTCGGGGGCCAATACAATTATTTCCAAAAGGCGCGCAAGTGGGGCGGCCTTTCAGCAGGATTCGCTTGCAAATTGCGCCATTCCGACTTGCGAAGCATCCGGACAGGCACGGCGCGACCGGTTCGGCGATTGTTGAGGACGGACAGCAAGGCAACTGCACCGGTCAGAATGAACGGTTTGCAGGGGTGGGACTGCGACTAGGGAGTTCACCAAGCCGGAATCGAGCCCTAGGATCAGGAACTTCGAACGAGCGCTCTTGCAGCCGCGGGCGACCAACGGCGAAGCAGTTCGCGTGCTTCCGGACTGCGGAAGACTATGCCGGAATCGGTTCCGGCGGCATATGGCCGCCGCAGGATGTGCTTCCTCCATTCCTGCCATACGGCGTCCAGCGTGTCCTGTTCATTCCACTGTGCACCCAGGACCTGTTTCCACGCTTCTTTGGGAGACAACTCTCCATCGATGCAGCGATTTCGGGAACTGCGCGCGCGTGACATCTCTCTCCACGCCAGCACCTCCTCAAGGTTCAAGGCGTGTTTCTCGCTGCGGCATGCCTGCATCCACTCGCGGCAGGCGGCTGCGGCCCGAGCCGACGGCTTGGCGTTGCCCCTGCCCTTGTGCTGAACGATCTGGAGGATGGCTGCCGCCGCCTTGGGATTGTCGGAAACCGGCGGCGACACTTCGAACGTCGAGAGGCTCTTGCCGCCCGACGCGTCCTGGACCGAAAATATGTGGCACCGGCCGCTTTTCGCCGATTGCACATACAGTCTGCCGACACAGTGATCGAGACGATTGGATTCGATCGACAACTGGGCTGGCGTTGTCAGGTTTCGCACCACCAGCCCGCTCGATGCTCGGAAATCCTCGGCAAGCATGGGCCAGCCGTCGCCGGGCTGCCTTGCCGGCCTTTCCTCTTCGGGCGCTTCCGGCTGTGCATCCAGCTGCGCCGCCACCGTCAGCGCCTGAACTCGAGGCAGCCATCTTCGTCCGAATTCAAGCAGTCGGCCGGCGGGATTGCGTGCCTTGCCTCGCAACAGTGCAAAGCTGACCAGGGCGGCGCGGTTCAAGGTGCCGGGTGTGAGCGGTGGACAGGGTTCGCCGGTCGACAGAATGGCATTCAGTATCCGGGGTATGAGAACTGTCATGGCAAAGCTGTCGATGGCCTCGAATGCGTCGCTCGCGGCATGTGCCATGTGACGGCGTCCAAAACCCTCGGGCGGCAACTGGGCAGCGGCAGCGAGGCTGGATTGAAATGCTTTCCAATGGCCACCTGCAGGCGCAAGCAGGGTGATGTGGTCAATGTCGAATTTCGCGCCAAACGGAATTACCACCGTTGAAACAATGTCGACAAAATGCAACCAATCGTGACCGTTGTCGGGAATCCAGCTCGTTTCCAGCTGGTTCAGGATGTGCAGGAGTTGGGCTTCTGCAGGCTCGCTGCCAACGCGGTAGCGACGCTGACGATTGTCCTCAAGGCCAACATTGTCCCGCAGCGGCCAGTTCTCGTCCTCCGTGTGCAGTTCGTCCTGGTTCGCAAGAGAAATGCGCGCCAGCCGCTTGAGCTTGCCGCTGCTCAGTCCGGTCAGCTTCTGGACAACGGGAAGCAGTGGCAAGCCGCGGTCAATGGCCTGCCGGGAGGCCTCGAATTCAACGAGGTAGCTTGCCAGCATGGGGTAGGCGCGTGCCGCCTGCAGTCGATAGCGGCGAAATTCGCTCTTGCCGTCGCCGTAGTAGCACACCGAGGCAGGCGACGGATTTCGCACGGAGACGAGCGCCTGCTTCGCCAGCTGGACGTCGATCGACGCCAGTCCCTCGGAAAACCTGTGACCGGTGCGGCGCTCGACCCGCTGCATGTATCGAAAGGTGTCAAGCGCCGATGCAGCGGCATTGCCAACGACCGAAACGGAGAAGGCGGGGAGGAGGTCGATGGCTTCACGCTGGAACACGCCGCATTGGCGCGCTGCCGTTTCGATTTCGTTGGACACAATCAGGTGATTTGCCTTGATCGAGGCAACGTCCGGCAATGCAAGACTGTGGCCAGTTCCTGACTGTTGCATGAATTGCAGCAACAAATCGCTCTGGACCTGTGCTTCTTCGTCGGCTTGGAATGCCTCCGATTCGGCAATCATCGGCAAATTCGACAAAATGGACAGCGCCGACATCGCCAGTGCGCAAAGGCAAGCCTCCAGTTCGGGCTGCCTGTCCTGCAATTCCTCAAGGATTGAATCAACGGAACGCTGATCGTCGAACTGAAACGGCTGCACTTGCAGCAAGGGAATGCCGACATCAGTGAAGGCCGTCGCAGACACGATGTGGTTGTGGGCGTGGCCCAGTTCCACGAAATCGTGTCGCTCGCCGCCGCCGTTCGAAGCGCCGGACTGGTGAACGACCAGTACCTTGGTGTAACCGCCGTCTCGTTCAACGTTGCAGTGCGTCATGAATCTCCAGCGAGTTTGCGGCCGTACCAACCAGGATTGCAGGCGGACAACCGTTGGCAAACAACCCTCCATGCGACGCGACCGAGATTGCGGCAACAGGTTCAATTCGGAACATGCGCGTCGCGAAGCGGTTCTGTCCGCTGCCCTGAATGCCTGTGACTGTATTGAGCGGACCTGTCATTTCAAGCCTTGATCTGATCGCTCCGGCAGATTTCTTGAAGGAGCGGGCCAGCGGCTGCGGCTCACGCCATGGCGCGAAGGAAGTCTGAGTTTGCGGCGAGGCGAATGATTGATCAGTGCATTGCGCGGCGATGGCTGGGGACATTCAAGTGGGGCGCAGTTCAAATTGCGAACCTTGCCGAGATTTTTCGATGCGATTTCGGGGAAAACTGACAATTGACGAAGGGGGACAATCGCCGGCAAGCGTTGAACGCGGTTGTGAGGGCATTCCTGTCCTCTTGAGTTGCTAGGGATTGCGCTGTGTGTCTCAATCGTGGTTCAGGGTATGCAATGACGCTTGCCATGCAGACATGTGCTCGGCTTTGCGTCAAACACGAGAAAGTCAGTGCGCTGGCTGCCTGAAGCATGCCATTGGAGCGGAACGAGTGATTGGGTTCATGTCCGGCCGGCCCTTTGCTGAAAGGGTTGCATTGTCATTGTGAATTGACTGCAGCGCTGCCAAAACGCCAAGACTGCATGGCAGCGCCATGACAACAGTGTCCTTCCCGGAAAGGGTTCTTCACAAGCGCTGGAGAATTTCAATTGGAATCGCGAACTGCGGCAATTGGGAAGCCTTGCGACGGCGAATCGCCGTTTGGCTGGTGTCGGGACAGAACCTGATAGGGTCAAAGGAGGAGCGAATCACGCACATGCTTGAAAGGGATCCGTATCTGAGGGCGGAGAACCGAAAAGTCCCATCCCATCGTTTTTCCGTGGCTCCGATGATGGCCTGCACGGACCGGCATTGTCGCTATTTTCATAGACTGCTTTCCCGGCAGGCGCTGCTCTACACCGAAATGCTGCATGCGCAGGCTGTCGTGCACGGCAAGGCGGAACAGCTTCTTGCCTTCAACGAGGCAGAGCGCCCACTGGCGCTTCAATTGGGCGGTTCGGATCCTCGCAGTCTTGGGGAGGCGGCGCGCATAGGAGTCGAGGCCGGATACAATGAAATCAACTTGAATGCCGGTTGTCCGTCTCCGCGTGTGAGGAAGTGCAACTTTGGAGCTGTCTTGATGACCATGCCAGACGTGGCGGGCGACTGCATGGAGGCAATTCTTGAGAATGCAGCGGGCGCCTCCGTATCTGTCAAATGCCGAATCGGTGTTGACAATCAGGATCCAAACCAAGCGTTGCCTAGGTTTGTCGAGACTGTGGCAAGCCGAGGTGTCGATCGCGTGATAGTCCACGCCCGCAAGGCGTTGCTGTCAGGCTTGAGCCCAAAGCAGAATCACAACGTTCCACCGCTCGACCATGGCCTTGTTGTACGGCTCAAGCAACAGTTTCCGCATCTGGCCATTTGCATCAACGGTGGAATCACAGACCTCGAGCAGGTCGGAAAGCTGCTGGATCAGGGGCTTGATGGCGTGATGGTTGGCAGAACCGCCTACAACCGTCCGCTTGCGATACTCCCTGGCGTTGACGAGCAGGTGTTTGGCGTGCCGCGCCAGTTCTCGATCGAACGCATCATTGAGGAAATGTGCACCTACGCATTGCGGCAGGAAGCCAGAGGCATTCCGATTCGGCAGGTCTCAAGGCACATGTCCGGCCTTTTCGCTGGCTGGCCGCATGCGCGAAACTGGCGTCGCGTGGTCTCGGATCCGGGGATTCCTGGCGAGGGGGGAGTGGACGCTATCCGGGAAGCAGCGAAGAGATGTTTGGACGGGTCGCAAACCGAACCCCGTGCTGTTGCCATTGGGATGGCTTGAGCTTGGTTGCGCAGATCAATGCCGGCGCTGAATCAATCACGAGCGTATGTCTGAATCACTCGATCAACGGCCAATTGGACGTTGCAGTCGCCACTCAAGACGGACATGGGGCGTGAACCCGGTCGGCGCGGCACACTGGATCATCGCTTTGCAGAAACTCGAAGCAGGGAGTTGGTTCAAGAAGTCTGGCTGTACAAAGCAAGGATCGCGGAAACGCGGCAGGGGCAGTAGGCAACTCCATTGCAAGGGAGCTTGAACACCTTTCAAGCAAGCGGGTCATTGGAGGCATTGCCGTGTGGAACGGCCGGCGGGAATCGATGCTCAGAACGCCGCTTCCGAGCAGCCTTGGTTCATGGCATGGTTGCTTCATTTCCTCTGGATAGCCGATGGAATGCCATTTCCTGCAGGGCCGCCAACGAACAGGACTCTGCTGACATCGATCTTTCAGCCAGGCTCTCAATGGCAGAATGCCGCAGCTGGCTTCAACCCTTTCGTCGACTGGCTCTACGTCGCTGCCCCCGTCTCCTGCCACCACGGCGCCTTCGAAGCGCCTTCCCTCGGGCCGGCAGTTCGGCAAGAATGCTCTTCCGCTGCTCGGGCGTGAATTGGGCCCACATGCCAACCTCATCGGGCTTTCGAAAGCAGCCGATGCACAGTCTGTGTTCGGGGTGTATGACGCAGATCTGCCGACAGGGGCTGTCTGGTTCGTCTCTGACCCAAACCGATTCGTTCATGGCTGCGAATTCAGCATGGCAAGGTTTTCGAGGGCGGGCTGCAATATCAGCGAAGCTGCAACACGATCAATGACACGCGCCCGTTTCCTGCGACTGGCTCCGGTCTCGATCAGATATCGTTCTGCAGCCACGGTGGACAGGCGCTCATCCCAATATGTTACCGGCAAATCCGTAACCCGGCACAAATTGCGGGCGAAGGCCCTCGTCGCCTGACATCGCCGACCTTCGCTGCCATCCATGTTCTTTGGCAAGCCAACAACAATGCCTCCGATCTGACGGTCCCGAAACAGTTCAAGCAGTAGTTTGACATCCTTCGTGAATGCCTTGCGCGGCAAAGTCTTCAGAGGGCTTGCCACAGTTCTTGTCGAGTCGGATATCGCAATCCCAATGGTCTTTGTGCCGACATCAAGTGCGACCAGAGGCTTGGCGGGCCGAAGTGAATCCCGAAACTTTCTCATGCTTTCGCAAGGTGCGTTCACTGCAGGAGTCCCGCGGAACCTGCGGTCCGTTCCAGCAAGGTCATTGCCGCTTCGTCGTCCATGAACAGATCCTTCGCTTCCAACCATGTCTCGCCTGCCCGCTGCGTCCGGCCCAACACATGGAGCGACCATATCAGTCGCGCATATTCCTCTGCAGAGCCGCCTTTCTGCTTGATGCGAGATTCGAGTCCGGCGACCATGTCCTCTATCATCTGCTGGCGCTGTTCGCCGGTCAGTTGGGCTGCGCTCTCAATCTGCTCCGAAGTCGGCCCGGAATCGAACCGCGGCGGAACCGTATACCGAATTCCCGCCTGCAACGCCACGGCCGGAAGCAGTTCGCTGAGGGCGACAAGCATCGTTTCGGGAGTTTCTTCGAACTCGGAAAGTTTGTGCCAGACAGCGAAGGCCAGGTCGGATCTCCCAATCTGAGCGTGCGCGAGCCCCGCATAGAAGCGTGCCTGCACCTGTCGTGGATTGATCCGAAGAGCTGCGTCTATGGCGTCCTCGGCCTCGGGCGACACGTAGCCGGACGCTGCCAGAATCAGGTATTCGGCCAATTGCGCGTAATCTTCGGCGGTCGCATCCTCGGCAAGCAACTCCAGCAGCCTCTCCTGATGTTGAGCGGCAGCTGTGTGGATGCCGAGACGGGATTCGTGAAACGCCAGCAATCGGAGCCCCTCGGGGTCATTGGGTTTGTCGGCAACCGCTGCCCGAAGCTGGTCCACGAGACCGAGATATTCCGGGTCGAAGGCTTCAACCGCAACCGAAGGCGACTCTTGCATTTGAAGCGCCTCCTGCTGCGTGGGCCTGGTGGCGCGCAGGTTCTCGATTGCCTCAAGACGCTTGGCGATCGGCTGGTCGGGCGTCCCAGGCTGACCGACGATCAGGTATACGAGGATGGAACCAGGAACGAGAGCCAGAATGACCACGATCGAAAGCGCGCGCGTTGCCCGCCGCGGCGCCGTTCCAGGAGTTGGGGAATTCCGGAAGTCCCGGTCGGCGGCCAGCATTCGGCGCGCGACGGCGTTGCGCGTCGACTTCGCCTCTTCCTCGCCAATCTGCCCGGACGCGGCGTCGCGGTCTATCTCGGACAGCTGGCGCCGATAAATTTCAAGCGCCGTGTTTCGAACCGACCCCGGCGCCTTGTGCAGAACATGCACAATCAGAGCCGCAACCGGCACTGCGGCAAGCAGCGCAATCGCCAGGTGGGTCAGCAACAGCGAATCCATGGAATCGACCCGTCCGTTGAACGGAGGCATTCCGGAAGTTCCTCAGGCACCTCCTGCATGACTTCCCCACTTGCTTCGGACGCAATCGGACATGCCGCGTCAAGACTGGCGGATGCGTCCGGCACGCCAGTCGGTCTCGGGTTATCTGTTGACATCGGCCATTGGTGTTGTTTCAGTTGGGTCGAGAATTGAAGGCCTGGGCGATTGAAACGGTTCCGACGCGTGATTACTTTCGCGCACACCGCGTATTGGAGGCATTGTAGCACAATGTTGTTGGAGCCGCGCAAAGAATTTCAACGCATGCAGTCGAGGGACATGCAAACGATGCTGAACATGTGGCTTGGCTGGGAGGCCCGGCAGCAATGATTGAATCGGCAAGTGTGCTCCTTGTCTCCGCTGTCAGGTCAGGCGTCAGTTTCCGCCGGACCCGATGAAGCGTCGTGGCAGGTATTCAGCCTTTGCGCTGGTCCGCGAGGCGATGCGCGGCCATACCGGCTGGCAGAAGGCCTGGGAGTCGCCGCTTCCCTCCAGAAAGTACGACGTCGTCATAATCGGCGCCGGCGGACATGGCTTGGCGACAGCCTATTTTCTTGGAAAAAATCATCAAGTGCGCAATGTTGCCGTGCTGGAGAAAGGTTGGCTGGGCGGAGGCAACACGGGACGCAACACGACAATCATCCGTTCCAACTACCTGCAGGACGCTTCGGCCGCCATCTATGAAAAGGCGCGGCAGCTTTACGAAAGCATGAGCCAGGACCTGAACTACAACGTGATGTTCAGCCCGCGCGGCGTCATGATGCTGGCCCAAACGCACCACGAGGCGCGGGGCTATCAGCGCATCAACAATGCCAACATTGTCCAGGGAGTGTCGACCGAGTACATCTCGCCGGACCAAGTCCGCAAGCTGTGCCCGATCATTTCCATTGACGGTCCCAGATACCCCGTGCTTGGCGCGTTGTGGCAGTCTCGGGGAGGCACGGCACGGCATGACGCCGTTGCCTGGGCCTACGCCAGGGCATGCTCCCAGATGGGAATGCACATTGTCGAACAATGCGAAGTCAACGCAATTCGGACCAGGAACGGCCGGGTCGTCGGTGTGGACACGGGGAAGGGAAGCATTGACTGCGACAAGCTGGCGATCGTGGTTGCCGGACATTCCGGCGTTGCCGCTGAGATGGCCGGGTTTCGCCTGCCCATCGAATCCGTTGCCTTGCAGGCATTGGTTTCGGAACCCATAAAGCCATGTCTCGACATTGTCGTCATGGCCAACACGGTTCACGGGTACATAAGCCAGTCGGACAAGGGAGAGCTGGTCATTGGCGGCGGCGCCGACCAGTACAACAACTATTCACAGCGCGGTTCCTTCCACAATGTGGAGGAGACGGTTCGCGCGCTGGTCGAGACTTTTCCAATCATCTCGCGGCTGCAGATGCTGCGTCAGTGGGGCGGCATAGTCGACATGACCGGCGACCGGTCTCCAATCATCTCGAAGACGCCCGTCGAGCACGTGTACATAAACTGTGGCTGGGGAACTGGCGGCTTCAAGTCCATTCCCGGCTCTGGCTGGGCGATGGCCGAACTGGTGGCCAGCGACCAACCGGGCATTCTGGCAGCGCCATTCGGACTTGAACGGTTTGGCGAAGGCCGTTTCATCGACGAAAGCGTCGCAGCCGGGGTGGCTCACTGACCGCCCGGGATGCCTGAATGATGTACAGTTCAATCGGGAGCGCCATGCCATGCTGATGCTGACCTGTCCATATTGCGGCATCGCTGCCGACGAAACCGAGCTTCACGGCGGTGGCGAGGCGCACATAACGCGTGCCGGAGTGGAAGCGAGCGACGCAGAATTCGAGGAATACCTGTTCACCAGAGCCAATCCCAAGGGCGTTCACTTTGAGAAATGGCACCACAGCCGGGGGTGCGGCAGGTGGTTTCATGCAGCCAGATGCACGGTTACAATGGAGGTGTTTGGCACCTACAGCGCCCAAACGCTGCAGCCTCCCGACGAGATTCTGGCCGAAATCGAGCGCCGCCGCCCGGCGGCCTCCGGAAAGTGACCGGTCGATGCGGGGAGTGAGGGGATGAGCACGCGCCTTCAGTCCGGTGGCCGCCTGATCGATCGCGGCAGTCCGATCGAGTTCTCGTTCAACGGAGCCAATCTCAAGGGTCTGGCAGGAGACACGCTTGCTTCGGCTCTGCTTGCCAACGACCGCCGGCTGGTTGGTCGCAGCTTCAAGTACCATAGAAGGCGCGGCATCGTCGGCAGCGGTCCCGAGGACCCCAACAGCCTGGTTACTCTGGGCGAAGGCAGCAGGCACACGCCAAATCGGCAGGCGACCATGGTCAGGATTTCGCAAGGCATGGCGGCCCGCAGCCAGAACCACTGGCCCAGTCTCGAGTTCGACGTCGGCGCTGCGGCCGACAAATTGTCGGCTCTGATCCCCGCTGGATTCTACTACAAGACATTCATCGATCCGAAGCCGGCGTGGAAGCACGTGTACGAACCGCTGATAAGGAGAGCGGCCGGGCTGGGACCTGCACCCAAGGATCGTGATCCCGACCTGTATGAGCACTTTCACGTGCATGTCGATCTGTTGATCGTCGGTGGCGGCATTGCCGGCCTGTTGGCGGCCAGAATGGCTGGACAGGCTGGACTGCGCGTGCTGCTCCTGGAGCAGGCCCAAGCGTTTGGCGGGCGGACGGCGGTTGACGTCGAGATCGTCGACGGAGCGCCGTCGGAGGATTGGATCACGGGAATCGTCGACGATCTGCAACGCATGCCGAACGTGCATCTGCAATGCGAGACCTGCGCCACTGGCGTTTACGACCATGGCTATGTTCTGGCCAACGAGAGGCTGCCGGCCACCGCTGTGGAAGGCGGAAGACTGCGCAACCGCCTGTGGCGAATCCGGGCGCGTCGGGTCGTGCTCGCAACAGGAGCCATCGAGCGGCCAATGTGTTTCGCGAACAACGACGTGCCCGGTGTCATGCTGGCATCGGCCGTGCGTGACTACATAGTCAACTACGGCGTTTCTCCCGGAGACCGCACGGTTGTTGTCACCAACAACGACGATGCATACAGAACGGTGCGCACCTTGCTTCGTGCAGGGCTCGACGTCCCTTTGGTCGTGGATGTGCGTCCGGATGCGCCAGGGTCGCCCGCAAGCGAACTCCGCGCGCTTGGCGTGCGAGTCGCCAATGCCCGCGCAGTTGCCATGGTCAGAGGGTCAGGCTGCGTGTCGGGGGTAGACGTCTGTGCCCATGCCGGCGAAGGAACCTCCCTGGAAAACGTGAAATGCGAAGTCGTCGCGATGTCGGGAGGATGGTCTCCGGCAGTCCATCTTTGGTCTCATTGCTCAGGGAAGCTCGCTTGGGACGACGAGACTGGAATGTTTCGGCCGAACAACGAGAAACCTCCGCTCACTGGCGGCGGCGAGCCGTTCATGGTGGCCGTGGGTTCCGCCAACGGTGTGCTCGAGGCTGACAAGGTGGTTGAAGATGCTGTCCGCGGCGCGGCCAAGGCAATCGAGTTCCTGGGCGCCGCCGCCGTGCCCGGCGACGAGCCCGAGATCAAGGTCTCTGCGGAATCGCCGCCAATGCCTGTTTGGCTGATGCCCAACGGAATGAATCGCCGCGCGCGCTCAAAGGCGTGGATTGACTTTCAGAACGACGTAAAGGTCAGCGACATCGAACTTGCCATCCGAGAGGGGTTTGAAAGCGTCGAGCACGTTAAGCGATACACGACGCTCGGCATGGCGACCGATCAGGGCAAAACCTCGAACATCAATGGAATGGCAGTCATTGCCCACAATCTCAATCGCTCAATCGCACAAACCGGCACTACAACATTCCGTCCGCCATTCACTCCAATTCCGCTTGGGGCGATCGCAGGCCAGGCGCGCGGCAGCCTGTTCAAGCCGACTCGCCGCACCGCGATCGATGCCTGGCATGATGAAAATGGCGCATACTGGGAGCCGGTCGCAGACTGGCGACGGCCCTACTGTTACCGGCGGAATGGGGAATCAATTGAAGATGCGGTCCACCGGGAGGCCTTGGCGGTCCGCAGGTCCGTGGGGGTCGTCGATGCATCGACGCTTGGGAAAATACTGGTTGCAGGGCCGGACGCCGGGAAGTTTCTGGACATGATGTACACCAACATGATGAGCACCTTGAAGCCGGGCCGCTGTCGCTATGGACTGATGTGCAATGACAATGGCTTTCTCATGGACGACGGCGTGGTTGCGCGGCTCGACGAAAACACGTTCCTATGCCACACAACGACCGGAGGCGCCGACCATGTCCATGGCTGGATGGAGGAATGGCTGCAGACCGAGTGGTGGGACTGGGAGGTCTATGTTGTCAATGTGACCGAGCAGTTCGCGCAAATCGGAATCTCCGGGCCGCAGTCGCGAAATCTGCTGCGGAAGCTGGGCGGACTGGACGTTGGCGCCGACGCGCTGCCGTTTATGGGCTGGCGCCGCGGCAATCTCGCAGGGCATGAAGTTCGGGTTTTCAGGATATCGTTTTCCGGCGAACTGTCGTTCGAGATAGCCGTGCGGAGTTCGGAGGGGTTGGAATTGTGGAACAGCATTCAGGAAGCGGGCGAGGAATTTGACCTCCAAGCCTATGGCACCGAAGCGCTGCACGTCCTGCGCGCCGAGGTTGGCTTCATCATGATCGGAGACGAGTCCGACGGCACTGTGACGCCGCAGGATCTTGGTCTTTCCTGGGCCATTTCACGCAAGAAAAAGGACTTTCTCGGCAAGCGTGCGCAGGAGCGATCCTTTCTGGCGGCCCCTGACCGCTGGCGCCTGGTGGGGCTGCAGAGACTTGGCGGCAAGTCGCCGCTGCCACACGGAGCCTACTGCGTCGCCAACGAGACGGTCGACTTCGGACATCGCCGCATGATTGGGCGTGTCACCTCCACCTATTACTCGCCGATTCTTGATGAGCCCATCGCGCTGGGGCTGCTCGAAAACGGCCCCGAGCGTTTGGGCACGGTGGTCGAATTCGTGCACGCTGGCGGAAAGACCAGTGCAAAGGTCGTGGAACCGGTGTTCTACAAGCCTGCTGTGTCCGCCAGGGACTAGAACAATGCAGCTGTCCGATGCGACCATAAGGCGTGTGCGCTCCATGGGCATGATCACCCTGCGATGCAGCCTGGATTCGAAGGAATTGAAGCAGGCTCTCGGAGCTGTCTCAATGGACGACATTCCCGAAACCGGAAAATTTTGCACAGAGGGCAACACGCTAGCCGCGTGGATGTCTCCCGACGAGCTGTTGCTGATGGTTCCTGACGAAGCCGTGGAGCACATGGTGGAAACCATCGACGCAAGCCTGAATCCAATGCCCAGGCTTGTTGCGGACGTTTCGGATGCACGGGTCATGTTCGAAGTGCAGTCTGCCGGAATCCGAGACATTCTGGCCAAGGAAACTCCTGCCGACATGTCGGAATCTGCGATTGGACCGCAAGACTTTCGGCGCACCAGACTGGGGCAGGTTGCAGTGGCGATCTGGTTCCCGGCGCCTGATGCCGCGAGGCTGGTCTGTCGAACTTCGGAGGCCGAGTATGTCCGCGAACTGCTTGCCGCATCCTGCGCAAGCGAATCCCCGGGGTTCCACGACACGCGTTCGGAGCAGGGCCGGTAGCGTTCCCTTGAGGGAACAGTGGAGTTGAAAGCATGCTTCCGCTGGTCAGGACTGGTTGCGCCATACCTGCGCGAGCCGCAACAATTCCTTGCGAAGCAATGAACCGAACGACCCTGGGCGAAGGAGTCGCAGCGTTTGACCAGGCTGACCACCGAATTCCCGATCACGCAATTGCCAAGCGGGCCAACCTGAAGCGTGGGCAACACCGTCAAACGTCAAGGGCCAGCGGCGGTTCCGCATTGAGCGCCAATGATCGCGATCAGCAAGGCGCCTGGGTTTCGGCAATCCGCGAGGCAGGCCGAAGTCGTTTCCCGATCGAGGGTGTCTCCTGAACGCACAGTCCGCGGCGTGACGGCTTGAATGCGCAAGTCCAAGCTCAACGGCGTGCACGTTTCAGCGCACACATCGTGCGGAGACTGGCAACGTCATGGGAAGTTCAGGCACAGACTGTGTGCGTGGGTCAAGCCCGCTACCGTGCATCGTTCCGAGTCCGCCAGCAACGGCTTCTGCCCCACAATGTCCAGAGCCATTTCGTACGACTGCGCAAGTCGAGGCGCGCCTATGATGGCGATGCGGTGACCAAGCCAGTATGGACGAGATGCAGCCAGTTCGGCGCCGACCAGAAACCCCGCCAGCCTGGAACCTGCACGCGCCGCCTCCAGCCCTGCGATTAGAGATTCCGCCCTTATTGCAAACAGTCTGGCAGCGAGGAGCTCCGGTTGCGACAATTGGTCGCCTGCGGCCTCCCGAAACTCATCCGGACAGAACTCATTGCTCGATACGGAATGACGCAACAGCGAGTGTCGGCAAAGCAGGTCGTACAACTCACCGGTCATGAAGGAACGAAAGCTCACGATCTCGCCGGCGCTGACGTGCACCCACTTGGTATGCGTTCCAGGCAGGCACAGGACGCCGTCGAAATGGGGGTTGTCAACACAGAATCCAGCCACCTGAGTTTCCTCGCCGCGCATGACGTCTGCCATCGGCTTGAACTGCCTAATGCCGGGAATGATGTGGACGGTGCAGTCCCGCAGTTCAGTCGCGATTGCGGTGAGTTCTCCCGGTGCGACGGGTTTGCAGGGAACTGTTCGATATCGGGCTTCCACCCATCCCTGTGCGGCTCCAAGCATTCCGCATGCAATGACGTTTCGGCTTGCAGCTCCAGACAGCCACGGCTCGATCATCCTGGCAAGCGCCCGGGGATACTCTGAAGCCATGATCCGGCTCATCCCCTGCGTGGACTGGGACTGTGCAATTGGTCGGCCATCGGCAATCAGCCATGCCCGAACGTTCGAAGTGCCCCAATCAACCCCAATCAGCTGTCTTGTCATTGCAATTCTCAAATGTTGCCCGGCCAGAGGGCAAGCGCCTTTGCACGATTCCTCGGTTCGGGACTGTCGGTTTCACGGGGCGCCTGAACGCTCGACTGAGATCCTTCCCGCAAAACCGGCCCGACGCCGGAAACCGGCAATCGAGCCACAAGCATCGCCTGTGGCTTTCGGCGCTGCGGGCTCGTCGACGTGAGAATGAAGGCATAATGGGAGAGGCTTCCAGTACGCAGCCCTGGCCGCGCAACATCAATCAGGCGACGTCGGCGGCGCACCCCCTGCAAACCTGTTCTCACTGTCGTAACTGCATGGCGCTTCCTGCATTTCCAGGTGCAGTTCCCGACCCGTATAGGGGTTTTGGCGAGCCAGTTCCTCATTGAATTCAATCCCCAGTCCAGGAGCGTCCGGTGGTTCGATGAATCCCTGCTCCCAGCTGATTGTGTCTCCAATCAGCCTGCGGTGAAACTCGCCGCCGGTTTCAATGGTTTCCACCATTAGCAGATTCGGAATGCATGCGGCCAACTGGACATTGGCTGCCCATTCCACGGGACCTGCGTACAGATGGGGCGCAACGAGTGCATTGAACACTTCGGCCAGGGCGGAGATTTTCTTGCCTTCGAGAATGCCTCCGCATCTGCCCAGGGCTGGCTGGACAATCGAGACGCTTCCGCTGTCAAGCAATGCGAAGAACTCAGACTTTGTTGTAAGACGCTCACCTGCCGCCAGCGGCACGCTGCAACTCCGGGCAACCCGGGAAAACTCCTTGACGTTGTCAGGCGGAACCGGTTCCTCGAACCAGAGCGGGCTGTAGGGAGCTATGGCGTTGCCGAGGCGAATGGCGCCGGAGGTGGTGAACTGCCCGTGAGTGCCAAACAGCAGATCGGCCTGATCGCCGACAGCGTCTCGCAGCCTGCGGCAGAACTGGACCGAGCGATCTATGTCCCGCATCGCCGGTTCATGCGCGCCGCGAACGGTGTAGGGTCCGGCAGGGTCGAACTTGACGGCCGTGAAACCCAGATCGATCATGTGTTCGGCTGCTTCGGCCGTCATGTCCGGACTGTTCCAAAACGCCTTCAGGTCGTGATGCGGCAGTGGATAGACGTAGCTGTAGGAACGTATTCGCTGGTTGACAAGACCGCCCAGGAAAGCGTGGACAGGAATGTCGTGCGCCTTGCCAAGGATGTCCCAGCAGGCAATCTCGAGTCCCGAAAAGGCGCCCATGACGGTCGGGTCCGGACGTTGGCTGAAGCCGCTCGAATATGCCCGCCGAAACATGATCTCGATCCTGTCCGGCGACTCGCCGTGCATGTGCCGCTCGAAAACGTCATGAATGACCGCAGTCATTGCAGATGGGCCAACCGAGGCGGCATAAACCTCGCCGAATCCGGCGATGCCGCATTCGGTGACGAGCTTGACTATCGTGAAGTAACGGCCACCCCAGCCGGGAGGCCGGTTTCCGACGACGAATACTTCAAGCGAATCCAGCTTCATCCATGCCTGCGCTAGAAGGTAATGACATTGCGGAGAACGTGGCCCCGATGCATGGCGGCAACCGCCTCATTGATCTCGTTCAGCGGGTAGTACTTCGTTACCAGCTCGTCGAGCTTGAGGCGATTCTGCCTGTACAGGTCGAGCAGCGCCGGGATGTCGCGTGTCAGAATTGTTTCCCCCATTTTCGATCCGCGGATTGCATTGCCAAAGAATGCGAGGCTCATCGGCGACCAGGTTGCCGTGTCGTTGACGGGCGGCATTCCAACGGCAACCACCTCTCCGCGCGCAGCGAGGCATTTCTGGGCCTGTTGATAGGCTGAAACGCTGCCTACAGTCACAAATGCGCTGTCGACGCCTCGCCCCGATGTGAGTTCGCGAATCTCGCGGTGCGTTTTGTCGGACGCGATGACGCCATGTGTGGCTCCAAAGCTGCGTGCGACTTCAAGTCGGCTGCGATCGATGTCCACGGCGATGATCTTGGTGGCGCCGCAAACTGCTGCACCCTGAACGCTGTTGAGGCCAACACCGCCGGTTCCGACAACTGCAACCGTGCTTCCCGGTCTGGTTCGGCCGCCGTTCATCACCGCGCCGAAACCTGTAATCACGCCACAGGACAACAGGCTGGCAACTCTAATGTCGATGTCCGGCGGAAGCGGATGCAGCTGGCTGGCATGCACGAGGGCCTTCTCTGCAAAGGCTCCCGTCGACAAGCCGTGTTCGATTACCCTGTCGTCATGAGTGCGCAGGGGACTGTCCAGGAAGCGGTCATAGGGGGTTTCGCAGGTGCTCGGGTATCCCGAGTCGCATGAACCGCATGAACCGCATGAACGAATCAGCGTGACCAGGACTGCATCTCCTGGCGCGTAGTTGCTGACGCCGGGACCGACTTCGCTTACGTATCCTGCCGCTTCATGCCCGTACACCGCTGGCAGGCATCCTCCCCATGCCCCTTCCATGAACAGGACGTCCGAGTGGCAGATGGCGCATGCCGCAATCGAAACCAGCACCTGGCCGGGGCCGGGAGAAGGCTCGGGTATGTCCTCGATAACCAAGGGTTGTCCAAATTCATGGCAAACTGCTGCCTTCATGCCGACGTACCTCCGTTGTTGCTTCTCAATCTGTGGATTCATTCCGCCGAGCGGTCTGGGTCTGCGACTCCACCCGCGCCTGACGCTTTCCTGTCGCGGAAGGGCGGTTCATCCAGAGGCACATCAGTTCGATCGCGACGTGCGTTGCGGCAAGTGCTGTTATGCCGGAGTGATCGTAGGGCGGGGACACTTCAACGACATCCATTCCCACCAGGTCGATGCCTTTGAGGTTCTGCAGCATCATGGACACTTGCGCCGAAGTCAGCCCACCCCAGACGGGCGTGCCGGTTCCTGGCGCATATGCCGGATCAAGAGCGTCGATGTCGAAACTCAGATAGACGCGGCTTCCCTCGAGATGTTCGACAATCTCCCTCGCAGTTGCAAGCGGCCCGTTGAGGTGCACGCTTTGCGCATCGAGGATCTTGAATCCGAGCGTGTCGGAATTGAACGTGCGAATTCCAACCTGCACCGACCTTTCGGCAACGATCAGCCCTTCCTTGACGGCGTGATACAACATCGTGCCGTGGTCAATGCGGCCTTTGCCGCCATCCTTCCAGGTGTCCGTGTGGGCATCGAACTGCAGCAGCGACAGCGGGCCGTACTTTTCCGCATGCGCCTGCAGTATTGGATAGGTTACGAAGTGATCGCCTCCGAGCGACAGCGCGCAACAGTTCTGTTCGATGATTTCGCCAATGTGTCGGCGCAGCGCCTCCGGGAACTTCGCCACGTCGGCATAGTCGTACCAAAGATCTCCATAGTCGGCCACATTGAGGTCCGAGAGCGGATCGACGTTCCATCCATAGGGCCTTTCATGACTTTGCATTATCGACGCTTCACGAATGGCACGCGGTCCGAATCGGGTGCCGGGACGGTTGGATGTGGCGCTGTCGAATGGAATGCCGGTCACGGCCAGATCGACGTCTTCAAGGTCTCTGGAGAGAGTGCGCCTCAAGAAGCTTGTTATGCCCGAAAAGCTTGGTGTCGGCGTCAGTCCGGCAAAGTTCTGCCGCAGAAATGAGTGATCACTGGTTTGGGCGTTCACCGATTGTGGCTCCCTTGCAGTTCAAATGTCCTGAGGCTGCGAGCGCATTCACAATTGATTGCACCCGTGTCCATGCTGCCTTGAAGCGAAGCGGCGCCGGGTTCGCGGGGCCAATCATCCCAGCATGGCAAGAGCGATGAGCACGCCGACAACCATTCCGCAGAGCCCATATACGGCTGCAAAATGCACCTTGTCACGAATGTTTCCTCCCCTCCTGCCGGCTTGCACCCATCCCGCTACGCAACCTGCAAGGCAAAGCAACCCAATCAGCATTCACTTGTTCCTGTAAATTGCCTTGCGGCAAGTCGCCGGTCCGGCCGCCGCCAACCACCGCGAAGTGATAGGAGCAATGCAGTTCGGTTACAAACACCCGGCCGCACAAGGCTCGCGCAGGCTATGTGGCAATTCAGTGCAGCAATGGCAAACAATCAACTTGCCGCCGGTTCGGTTTATCGTGCAATCAGTCCGGACCGTGACTTCGAGGGCCGGCTGGTCTCGTTCAAATGTCGGTTCCTGAAAATGTGCTGCCCGACCCGACCAACAAGCGTCACAGCAGGACATTGGTCTCCAAGTTCGAAACTCGAAGACCACACCATCCGTGGGACTGCCTTGTCTGCCAGCGAACGCTGGCCGCGCGTTTGCACAGCCCGTCACGTCCGGCAACCGGCTCCGCTTTCGCCTGTGCGCCTCCGGTGCAAGTGAAATAGGTGCGGAAACACAAGGGAGAGAATTGCTGACGCGGCTTGGAAGGCATTGCAGTGACATTGCAATAGTGGGAGGGGGCATTTCCGGACTGGCCACGTCCATCGGTCTGGCGCGCTGCGGCCTGAAGTCGACGGTGTACGAAAGGCGTCCATTCCAATCGCAGAGTGGATACGGGATTCAGATCACGCCCAATGGGTCGGCCGTTTTGCAGGAGCTGGGGATCGGCAAGCAACTGCTGGCCATGGGGACGCCTGTCACGAGGATAGAGGTTCGAAGCCAACGCACAAATGCCGTTTTGCACAGCCTTGACATGTCCGCCTACAGGCGTCCGGGCAATCCCGGCTACCTGTTGATGTACCGGCCTGATCTGATCGGCGCATTGGTGCAGGCGGCGAAAGCCCGCTCTGTCGATCTTCGGCGCTCCAGCGGTCAGATTGACTACGGCGCTTCGGACAGTGGGTACAGTCTGAGCGCGGAACGCCTGGCGAGTTTCGTTCCGAGTGTGCTGGTTGGAGCCGACGGCGCCGGCTCGGCGCTCCGCAGGCAGCTGAATCCAAGGCAAGGGCCGATGCCCGTTCAACACTTGTTGTGGCGCGCACTTCTGCCGGTTGACAGGAAGCACGACTTGTTCGCGCCGGACACCGTGCAGTTGATTGTTGCCCCGCGGCGTCATTTGGTAAAGT
The DNA here is from genome assembly GCA_026713305.1 of Paracoccaceae bacterium. Classification (GTDB taxonomy): domain Bacteria; phylum Pseudomonadota; class Alphaproteobacteria; order Rhodobacterales; family Rhodobacteraceae; genus MPNP01. The sequence continues at coordinate 8,470 of JAPOOS010000031.1, read as the reverse complement.
ACAAGGTTCGCCATGGACGGTTTCTCAATTTGGTTGTGGTCAAGAGTTTGAAAAAAGGGTGCCGTGCATCCTTCGAAGAGGTTGACGCTGCGGCGGAATTCGAGGAAGCCCTGTCGGGCTTTGCCGACCGACATCACTTGGTTGAGCGTCAGCCAAGCGTTCACAGGCATCGAATTCGCCGCGGGCGAGTAGCGAGTTGCTGGCACAGGCAAAATGCGGTTCTTCTTGGCGATGCACTGCATCCAATGCCGCCATTTCTCGCTCAGGGCGGAAATCTGGCGCTTGAGGACGCCTGGATTCTGGCCAAGTGCCTGTCCACGTCCACCAGTCCGGATGCGGCCTTCGCGCGGTTCAGCCAGTTGCGGGAAGCGAGAGTTGGCAGGCTGGTGCAGCACACCAATCGGCAGTCAGCGTTGAACCGGGCGGCGATGCCCGCGACAATGGCTGCAGGCTGGCTTTCCCCAGGAAGGTCGACACAGTGGCTTTCCAATCTGGTTGCCCGGCGCTACCGATGGGTCTTCGACTGGAAACCACCAACTTGAGCTGTCCACAATCAGCGTGCTGGCAGCAGGGTCCGATTGAAGAACGGCGCTGGAAATGGTTCGATTCAGGTGGCAAGAGACGCAGGTTTTCCATATGCCGGACTCGTGGAGTTCCACGCAGTACCGCCAGCGTGAGGAATCGTCGTGCCGTGCTTGTCGCCATGCCTTGGTTGTTCGCCGTTGAATCCGGCTGCCCGTGGGCATGCGAACAGTCAATGATCAGATGACTTCGAGAATGACGTCCAGAGTATTGCAGGCACTCGCCCGGATTCTGCCAAGCGCCCGAGCGGCAGCTGCCGGCATGTTGGCGCTGGCTCTGCTGCAAGCGCCACTGAAGGCGCAGGAATATACAAGCGACAGCAGCGCTCCATATCTGAACCCATTGGCTTCGTTGCCCACTTCGGTGTTGATCGAGGAGTTTCCGGTAGGAAGAATAGTTGTCCTGGTCCATGCGCCAACGGGTAGCTTGTCCGACATGGTTGCAAACTTCGCGTTTGTGCGCTTGCGGACGGGATTGGGCGTGCCGGTCAAAGTGGTTTCTCGGGAAAGGATGGGCAACGCCGAGGCGCTTGGCCAGTTGAAACGGCGCAGGCCGGACGGTCACACCATGTTTCTGATGTCTTCCGGGCATTTCATTTCGATTCTGGATGGAGTTGGAGGTTTGGAATTCGCGGACTTTCGACCGATAGCACGCGCGTGGAATGAGCCTTTGGTCATTGCCACCCGTTGTGACAGCTACGCAACTGCAGAGGATCTGATTGCAGCAGCCAGGTCCACCAGCCTGAAGTTCGGGACGACCGAAGTTGTTCCATACGGTGACATTGCGGCCTACCTGTTGGAGGAGCATGCCGACACCAAGCCTCCGAGGCTCGCTTGGGCGGAAGGACCGGAGGAAATGGGCAAAATGCTGGACCGGAGCCTGATTGACGCCGCGGTCGTGCCGGTTGGATTTGTTGCCGCCGGGACACTTGGCGAAAGCGTGTGTCCCCAAATGGTTCTGGCGCGTGCTCGATTGCCGCAAATGCCGACAACGCCAACCGCCCTGGAACTCGGCATCCGTTTGAAATTGGCGATTTTCCGCGGTTTCGTCGTGCATGCCGACACACCGAACGAAATTGCAGTTGAGCTGGAGAGATTGCTGTACGGCAGCATGACCGACATTGTCTTTGTCGGATTGCTGGAGCGGTCGCATCTTGGAGTGGATGCCGTTGCCAAGGGTAGTGAGTGGGCGGAGCAAATGGCTCTTCAGCGATCAGCAATCAGTCTGGTCAGACCAATTCGGATGTCATCCTTCGACGAGAACTGGGGAACCAGTTGGAAGCGCCGAGTTCACAACACACTTTCCGCCGATCGAGTCTCCGGAGCGCATTAGCGACCGCACTTGCCATCTGCTCCTCGCCGCTGCACACATGCCCTCCTTTCGTCAGAATCGCGCTTCGATGCGGCGGCGGCACGCGCAACCCGGTGGCATTCCTCGATTCTTCGCCTCATTCGCAGGCCTGGGAGAGGCATCTGTCATCGTGCCGAAACCGGATCAAATCAAACCCCAGACCACCACTGCTCTTCCATGTCCTCGTCATCGAAATTCGTTTCTGCCCCAGGAAGTTCGATCTCTATCTCTCCGAAGCGCTTCGCGTGTTGCACACCCTTTGGAAGGCATAAAGCAATCCATCCTCCACGCCGGCAGGCTGCCGGGGATGCCTTTCGTGTCCTTGTCGAGTTCCAGATCGCGCGCAAGGGCGCGTAGATCTCGTTCCTCTCTCTGCCGAGATTTCGCATCGCTTGCGTCAGGGCATCCTCGTTGACACCCCGATAGGTCTTGTTTGAGCGATCTCTCCGCCAGCGATGGAAGACCTTGTCGGGCATGTTCCCTCCCGGATTCCGTCAGACGCTGCTACGATGCGGCAAGTGCGGCAAGTTTGGAGTCGATACCGAGTCCAGCATTCAATAACCCGATTGGTCAGCCCGGTTCAGCTTGTCTGCCATGTCACAGCCCCGTGGAGCTCGGCGTCCATTAGCGACGTGCTACCAAGATCCATCCAATCCCTTGTACAAGGTGCATTGGGATTTTCCGCACCGATGTGATACAACCTCTGCCATTATGCGCTGAAGCAGAGTACATGTCACATCCACCAGCCAAGCAGCGCGACACGGCCCTGCACCTTTTCGGTCAAGGGGGGCTGGTGCGCATGCACGATCTACGTGACCTCGGCGTCGGGCCCGAGACCGTTGCCCGCCTGGTTCGGGAAGGGACTGTCGTACGAGTGGCCCGAGGTCTCTACGAACTGGCCGACACGACTCCGGGTGCCCGGCGCAGCCTTGCGGAAGCCTCGGCTCGAGTGCCAAAGGGCGTGATCTGCCTGACATCCGCTCTCCAATTTCACGAACTGACGTTGCAAATGCCCTCTGCCGTCTGGATCGCCATCGACCGTACCGGATGGAAGCCCAAGGTCGAATATCCCCCGATCCGCTTCGTGCGGTTCAGCGGCCAGAATCTCACGGGAGGGGTGAAGCGGCATCTCATCGAGGGCATTGAGGTTCCGATATTCGAACCCGCCAAGTCGATCGCCGATTGCTTCCGGTATCGCAACAAGATTGGGCTCGACATCGCGCTCGAAGGGCTCCGCGAAGGGCTTCGCAGCAGACGCGTCACACCCGACCAGCTCTGGGAACTTGCGCGTATGGCGCGCGTATGGTCGGTGATGCGGCCCTATGTGGAAGCGATTGTCGCCGATGGCGCATGAGCTTCGCAATTTCGGCGCCTCCGTGCGCGCCCGGCTTCTCCAGCGTGCCCGCATCGAAAGGACCAATGCGGCGGGTCGGGTACGGCAAGCTGCGACACCAGCGGTTTGCCGTCAACATCCAACGGAGGAGCCGCATGCCTTGTGGCGGGCAAGTGCGGATCTGTGCGGGGGCAGGGCAACCTGCGTTCCTGCCGCAACTTTCCGCAGAACTCAGGTGTTCAGTTCGACCCAGATTGGAACATGGTCTGAAGGTTTTTCCTGGGCCCGCACGTTGCGGTCTATTTGGCAATCCTTCAGCATGTCGGCACACTGCGGGGTAAGGAGCATATGGTCGATGCGAATGCCGTCGTCCCGCTGCCATGCCCGCCGCTGATAGTCCCAGAAAGTGAAACTCCTTGCCGTTGGATGAACGGCGCGGAAGGCATCGGTGTAACCCATGTTGAGAAGCCGTCGCCAGGCCGCCCGGGTCTCGGGAAGATAAAGCGCATCGTTCTTCCAGCGCTCCGGCTTGGCGGCGTCTTCGGGTTGGGGGATGACATTGTAGTCGCCGGCAACAACGGCAGGCTCCTCCAAGGCAAGAAGGTCGGACATTTTGCTGTGCAGCCGCTCCATCCATGCCAGCTTGTAGTCGTACTTGGGTGACGGCACCGGATTGCCGTTGGGAAGATACAGGCAGCAGACACGGACAGGCCGCGTGCCGCCTACCACGGCCTCGAGCCATCTGGCCTGAGTGTCGCCACTGTCTCCGTCGAGAACTGGATTCAGGTCTTCAAGCGGATACTTCGAAAGAATTGCCACGCCGTTGAAGGACTTTTGACCATTTGTGGCAATGTTGTAGCCCAAATCCTCAAATTGCTCCGCTGGAAAGGCTTGGTCCTGGCACTTGAGTTCCTGCAGGAGCGCTACGTCCGGCTTGCGGTCCTGCAGCCATTCCAGCAACCTCGGCAGCCGCGCGCGCACTCCGTTGATGTTGAAGGATGCTACAATCACCGAAAACCGGCGTGGTCCGCTAAATCGAAAAGCTCATCGAACATCCACAGGTTGATGTGGCGTTCGGATTCACGATGACAAACCTCGAACCAATGAGCTCCTCGGCATAGTCGATCTCCGCCGCATCGAGAAACGGCAGCGACAGGCTGTCAATGAGCACGGACTGCCCATGTCCTTCCAGCACCAGGTCGTCCTCCTGCGGCTGGTCGAGAGTGATTTCGTACTGAAAACCGGAGCACCCGCCGCCCGAAACGGCGACGCGAAGACATTGCGAAGTGTTGCTTGCCGAGTTGATCTCGGCCAGTTTCTTGAATGCCCGGTCCGTTACTTTGGGAGCCAGATAGAGGTCCATGAGCGTGCCAGTCAATCCAATCGGTAGGGTGCGGCTGTGCATTCAGATATACGGGACTCGCAGCCATGAGGCAAGATGCGGCAGGAAGCGCTTCACGGGCGTGTTTCGGAGACGCCGCATCCGTGACCAATCGCCGCTGCCCTTGAACGCGTTCCTGCTGAATCAATCTCGCTGTCGATGCGCCTATCTCAATACTTTGAATGTCTCCAATCATATAGTACACATCGTCGCCGTTCCAATGCCGGGATTGCATTCAGCGGGAAGGGCATGATGCGCTTGCCGGTGTCTTGCGGACCGCGAAGGCCGTGCCGGACATGTTCGGCGCGCATTCAGTTGACTGTCACGGATGGGGAATAGAGACAATCTTGCAGACACACTTGCCCAAAGTGAGGGAATGGGCTTGAAGAGCTTTGCATGCCGGCCCGAGGAATCCCGGGGCAGGGCCTTTTGCGAGAATGCTCCCCGGGACAGAACCGAGTATCAGCGAGACTGCGACCGCATTGTTCACACCACGGCGTTTCGCCGGCTCATGCACAAGACGCAGGTGTTTTTGGCGCCGGAAAGCGACCATGTCCGCACCCGGCTGACCCACACGATTGAAGTTGCCCGGGCGGCTCGGGCGCTTTCGAACAGTCTGGGACTGAACGCAGACTTGGCAGAGGCCATCGCTCTGGCACATGATTTGGGCCACCCTCCATTCGGGCATGCAGGCGAGGATGCACTGGATGAACAGATGTCCAGCTACGGCGGATTCGAGCACAATGCCCAGTCGTTGCGGATAGTGACGACATTGGTGCGCAACTACATGGAATTCGATGGGCTGAACCTGACTTGGGAGTGTCGCGAGGGGATTGCCAAGCACAGTGGCCCCTTGTTGCAAACAATAGCGCATCAAGCAGATGAAGTGGCGAGAATCGACGGCTTGGAACTGAAACTTCATGGCAGCGGAGAAGCACAGGTGGCTGCAATTGCGGACGATGTCGTCTACAACTGCCATGACCTCCAGGATGGCTTGCGAACCAAGCAGTTCACACTGGACGATACCTCGGAGTTGGAGCTCGTCGGACCAATACTGGAAAGAGCAAGACACAGGCACCCTCACGAGGATGAGCACAAGTTGATGCATCTCGTGGTGCGAACGATGTTCGGAGAGTTGATTGCCTGCATCGTTTGTGAATCGGAGCGCCGGCTTGGAAAGCATTCCCCTGCCAGTCCCGGCGAAGTGCGTCGCTGCTCCTGCCCCGTCGTTGGCCTTGATCAGGACACCGACAGGAAACTGGAGGAGGTCAGGCAGTTTCTGATGCAGAACATGTACAATACCGACAACATGCAGCGGCAAAGGCGGGTTGTCTGCCGTTTCGTGAACCAGTTGTTCGAGTACTTCAATGAAAGGCCTTCCAGGCTGCCCTTGAACTGGAACATGGATTTGGACACATCCAGCGAGATTGATGTTGCGCGCACTGTTGCGGATTATATTTCCGGCATGACCGACAACTTCGCGATCAACACGTTTGCCCGAATCAACGAACTTGCGGCAACGGTGACCTTGCACTCGACAGTTTGCGAATCTATCGACTCTGCAAGCTGACAGCCTGCACCCGGGAGGAGGTTGAAGCGAAACATGCAATGCAATCTGCGGCGGGGCCATTGTGCCGGAGAGCGCATTGGCCGCCGAGCGAAAGCGAGTCACATTTCCCCTGGAGGTCGGCAACAGGATCAATGACGGTCATTCGAGAATGAACATATTTGCCGAAATCCGAGGGGCGATTGGTAGCGCCATAGAACAGTTGGCGGGCCAGAGCGTCATTCCCGACGGCATCGACCTCTCCCGCATGAATGTCGAGAGGCCACGGGATGCAACGCACGGAGAGATTTCCACAAACGCCGCCATGATCCTCGCAAAGCCCGCGCGCCGCCCGCCGCGCGTGCTGGCGGAAGCGCTGGCCGATGTGCTGTCTGGGGATGAACGGGTTGCCAGGGTCTCGGTGGCCGGGCCGGGATTCCTGAATCTCGTCCTCAGGCCTGAGGAATGGCTGCGGGCTGTACGCTCTGCCCTTCAGCTGGGCATGGACTACGGACGCAACACGGATGGCCGCAACCGGCGCGTGAATCTGGAGTTTGTTTCGGCAAACCCAACCGGCCCGCTTCATCTGGGCCATGGACGGGGGGCCGTGTTCGGTGACGCGCTGGGACGGCTCTTGGAATACACCGGTCATGACGTCACGAGGGAGTACTACGTCAACGACGCGGGAAGCCAAGTCGACATACTGGCGCGGTCGGCATACCTTCGATACCTGGAAGATGCAGGTCTGGACACCGATTTTGGACCGGAAAGCTATCGCGGCGACTACCTGATCGAAGTCGGCAAGTCGTTGCACGAGGCATATGGGGACCGGTTGCTGAACACGCCGGAATCCCGGTGGCTGCCGGAAGTTCGCGATTTTGCGATCAAGAGAATGTTGCGGCTCATCAAGTCGGACTTGAAGCTGCTCGGCATTCGCATGGACCGGTATTTTCACGAGAGCAGCCTTGCCCAGGATGGCCGAATCGATCAGGCGTTGAAGGCGCTGCGCGAGCGCGGCCTTGTCTATCGCGGAAAGCTTCCCCCACCCAAGGGACGCAGGTCGGTTGACTGGGAGCCGCGCCGACAAACGCTCTTCAGATCAACTGCGCATGGCGATGACGTGGATCGTCCAATCCGCAAGTCGGATGGTAGCTGGACATATTTCGCGCCCGACATCGCCTATCACCATGACAAGATTGCCCGGGGCTACGATGTGTTGATCAACGTGTTTGGCGCCGACCATGGTGGATATGTCCAGCGCCTGCGCGCCGTAGTTTCGGCACTGTCCGACGGCAAGGCACATTTCGACATCAAGCTGATCCAGCTGGTCAATGTCGTTCAGCGTGACGAGCGGTTGAAGATGTCCAAACGTGCCGGCAACTTTGTCCAACTGCAGGAAGCGGTTGAAGCTGTAGGCGCCGATGTTCTGCGATTCGTGATGTTGATGCGGCGCAATGACGCCCCTCTGGATTTCGACTTCGAGGAGGTTGTCGAGAAGACCAAGGACAATCCGGTGTTCTATGTTCAGTATGCGCACGCGCGAACTTGTTCGGTGCTGGGGCGCGCCGAAGCCGCTGGCTTCCGGACATGCGACGCGAACTTGGCCGAGGTCGATCTTGGCGAGTTGCGCCATGCGAGCCAGATCGCGTTTGCCCGGCGAATTTCGGAATGGCCCAGGGTTGTCGAAGTGGCCGCACGACACCATGAGCCGCACCGCATTGTGTTCTACTTGACTGACTTGGCTCGGGACTTTCATGCCATGTGGGCAAGGGGAAACAGGGAGCCGGAACTGCGAATACTTGACGAATCCGATGTGCCTGGCACACTTGCCCGGCTTGCGCTGGCTCGCGCTTCCGCAGTTGTGATAGCCACGGGGCTTGAAATCCTGGGTATTGCCGCCCTCGAAGAGATGTGACGCATCTCGCGCCGGAAGCCGCCTGTGGCGGTCCGGCTGCGGCTGGGCGGTTGGTCGGCAACACTTGGCCAAAGGGCTATTGTATTCACTGTCTTGGGGGAGCCGGGAGAGCGCATGAATGCGGTTTCGGATGCCCTTCCCGGGGATTGCCTCCTATTGACGAAGCCAATTGGGTCGGGAACAGTTCTGGCGGCTCACATGATGTCGCTCGCATTAGGCGAAGAGCTCGATGGCGCACTGTCAGTCATGGCAAGGTCGGGGCATGCAGCCGCCGAAATTCTTGGGCGGCACGCCAATGCCATGACGGATGTGAGCGAATTTGGGCTGGCAGGTCATTTGCTGGCGATGCTGGAGGGGTCGTCT
>JAPOOS010000097.1 GCA_026713305.1 Paracoccaceae bacterium | reverse complement strand
TGTCACATGCGGCGGATCGGGTACGGCAAGCTGCTACACCAGTTGTTTGCCGTCACCATCCAACGGAGGAGCCGCATGCCTTAGCGGGCACGTGCGGATCTGTGCGGGGGGCGCAGGGAAACCTGCGTTCCTACCGCAATGACGGCGCATTGCCTGCCAGACGTTCACTTGTGTGGGAGCAGACCTGATGCAGCGCTGTCGCAACAAGCAGTCGGGCGCCTCGTCGCGCCCAGGCAACTGCTGCCTTGCCTCCTTCAGGTCAAGAGAATTGCAGGAATGGTGGCCCGTTCGAGTTGCGGATTCAGGCGTCGACGCATGTACCGGGATTGCACGCTTTGCCCAACTCGTCGATCCCTGTCGCGGAAGACAACGGAAAGGGGAAAGCGAAAATGTCAGCAATCGGCGTCGGCATCCTAGGTACCGGGAGAATTTCGGATCTTCATGCCATCGAGTACCTGCGGAATCCAGCAACCCGAATAGCTATGTTGTGTGACAGAGACCTTCAGGCTGCGCGGACCAAGGCCGCAAAGTGGGGGATTGACAACGTTCGCGTCACCGACGACGTCAGTGAGCTGTTGCGCTGCAAGGAAGTGGATCTGGTTGAAATCCTGCTGCCGCACGATTTGCACCTGCCAACGGCATTGAAGGCAATGGAGGCCGGAAAGGCGATTTCGCTGCAGAAGCCGATATGCGCCACGCTTGCTGAAGCGGACGAACTGGTGGACGCGGTCAGCAGCTACGACAGGCCGTTCAAGGTGTTCGAGAACTTTCTCTTTCATCCTCCGGTGGCCAGGGCACGGCAACTGATCGCTCAGGACGCCATCGGCAAACCGCAATCCATACGAATCAAGAGCAACCCCGGCACCAGTCCCACTGGCTGGCACGTTCCCGACAGCGCACTTGCCTGGAGGCAGAAAAGAGACCGGGCAGGCGGTGGACCTCTCGTGTTCGACGACGGGCATCACAAGTTTGCGCTGGCCTGGGGTTTCATGGGCGAACCGGAAGAGGTTCATGCATTCATTGGACGCGTTGAGCGAAAGGACGGCAATTGGTACGACGCGCAGTCGATGATCTCGTTCCGGTTCCCGGGCAACCGCGTGGGAAATCTCGAGATCGTCTATTCGCCCGAGCTTGAAGTCACCACCCGCTACTATGCCCAGGACGACCGGGTCGAAATCACCGGGACCAAGGGCGTGATCTGGATCAATTGTGGCCACGGCCATTTGGCAGGCGCCGTTCCGCTGGCGCTGTTTAGGGATGGAACGCTTTCCGAATACCGCGACATGAACGTGAGTTGGGAGCAATCGTTCGTGCACTCAAGCAGGCACTTCATCAATGTGCTTGTCAACGGCGGAACACCGGTGCTGCAGGCTGCCGAAGCGCGCCAGGTTCTTAGGTTTTCCTCGGCCGCCGAGCAGTCGGCGCTGGAAGGGCGGGCTGTTGCCGTGCAATGCCGCTGATGCGCAGGCGGTGAACTATCACTTTTGCACATATGAGTCATTTCAATTGTCGCTCTCGTTTCTCCATTTCCCGCTCCCATTGCGTCAGCCTCTGCGACTTTGCCTTCGTTCGCTTGTGGAGGCGCAGCGCCGCTTGATGCCAGCTTTCGGCGACGAAGCCGATGCCGCCAATGACGCCAAGCCGCGGGACGGTGACCAGATAGCGCATCTGGCCGCTTGGCGGCGCCGACAATCCTATTGTTGGTGTCGGCAGAGAAGTGTCGAAGTCCCACCTGCATGCCGAATCGTTTGCCGCGAAGCGATGCGAGGAGTCAGGAAAGTGAAAGTGATTGGGCATCGACGCACAGGAGATTGATCTCTTGTAACCCGAGAACTTGCTTAAGGCGGCATGCCGTGTAGTCCTGCGCCAAAGCCAGCTAATGCTGGCCCGCTGGAACGCGTTGTTCGGCATGAACCAAACTGCGGAAGGATGGGATCTTTTCAAGGAAACAGCGTTCGAGAGGACGTTAAGCGACTAAGAATCGACCAAGGCGGAAGCCGCATGGAGGGATGCAACACACGCGGTGATGAGGAAGATGCACGATCTTGAACGGCGATTGACGCTACAGGATTGGAGCTCCCTTGAATTCTTCACGCTGTTGGCGGCATCCAAACCCACAGTGGCGGGATGGGGTTGTCTCATGATGAAGTTTGACCTGCGCGCCGATGATCTACGAAGATATCGGAACCACCAAATCGAATTGGGCTGCACTATTGTGATTCCTTAACAATATGGACATGCCATCATTGCCGCCTGTGGGCCAGAAACCCAATTTCGCGTAACAGAGATCGCAAAAAATTCACAGAATTATGCCGGTGCGCACGAACCCCAATGAACCGCACACGGCTGAAGCGCTTTTGAAGCGCGGGCTTTCGCAATGGATCTGGGAACTCAACGAAATTGGCATGTGCAAATCACTCCATCAATCCTGGTCGGATGCAGAACGAAACCAAGTCAAGGCCTGGTTGAAGAAAAGGGGATCGCGCCAACAAACGCTGTTGAAACAGGCCCTGAACTCTCTCCCTGGATTTCTCTGACCCAATTGCGCGAGAAATCTTGTTCACCAGCCTCGCACAGAACCCCATGCACCACCCAGGGACGCGTTGGAAATCCTTCGCTACTTGGGGCAGCCATGTCATGACTGTGCACTTGTCCATCACAGCCTACGGTGCAACCTTGTCGAAGAGAGTCGCCTGTACCTCATGGCGCGGAAAATCCACCTCGGGCATCAGCTTCGCGACCGCTTCGGCCGGTACATTCCCGAGCTCCTTCGGCTCCAGCTTGTGTAATCCACCGCCGTAAACACGTCCCTCCCCAAGCATCGCTTTGGGACAAATCTGATTCAGAATTTTCCACATTTGCCGTCTCAGTTCCGGCCGAGCTACCAGAGCCTGATGTAGCGGCCTCAATGGGTATAGCATCAAGTACACGTTCGCCGCTGTTGCCCGTGAATTGTTCAATATGAAGCGGAAAGGTCGCCCATTCTTCTTGTCGCTTCGGCCGAGATAGGTGCAGACGAAAGGTGCCGGGGGCCGGTTTTCCTGAATGTACCAGCGCTTTCGATGGCGACAGACATAGCGATCTGCAATTCCTTCTTTCTTGCCCTCCTCCAAATACGCCCACAGATTCGGAAAGCGCTTCTTGATTTCCTCTTCGGCCCACGGTGGATCTAGCAGAAACAATCGGCGCTCCAGCGCCGGATTGCCGTTCCGATCACCCTTTACTTCATCCTCGGCTAGATAGCGTGGACTCGGCAGGATCGGTTTGAATGCTTCCATCGGAAGTCCGCGGCGAGCAATCTCCTGCGACGACAGGATGAAGTAAAGGTTGTTGCCAGTAACCAAACCCCGCTTGATCTTGAAGAAGTCGCCGAGCACTGGCCCATTGTTTTTCTCGTGCCTTTCCTTGGCCGGGTAGCGTGTCCATTTTGGGTCGTGGCGCAATGTTTGCGCTGGTATTAGCCGCTCCAGCTTCGGTCGTTCCAAAGTGCCGCCATAGCTGAATCGAACTTGGTGATCTTTCTTCGGAGCCTGATTGCGGAACCAGACCACTGCGGACGACACAAGTGCGTCACCGAACTGCACATCGTTGGGGTCGAAGCGATGAATGTGGAGAAGCGTCACCCTGTTCAGCAGGTAGCGCTTCACGGCGACACCGTAATTCACGTCCATGAACTCGCTCGGGATCAACCACCCCGCCAATCCGCCTTCCGCCATCCACGGGTGGCTTAAACCCAGAAAGTAGCAGTAGAGCCCCGCAAGCCCGTTAATCTCCACGCCGCAGGACTTTAGCGTCTCTTGCCTCAACCGTTTCTTCTCGACATTGACAATGTGGTGATGCCGAACATAGGGCGGATTGCAGATGACAAGGTTGAACCTGTCTTCAGCCTTGGTCGCCTCAGACCGGGTAAAGTCCATTAGGCGGAGATCAAGCCCGGTGTTCCCCCATAGTCTTGCCGCTGGCTGGCCGTAATGCGGGTCGATTTCATAGCCCACGGCAGCATGAATGCAAGTCTGTGGAAACACGCTCAGCAATGCGGAATAGAATGAGCCCGTCCCGAAGGCCGGGTCCATGAACCTAATTGCCTCGTCCGCTGCCAGTTGCCTCTGCGCATATCGCTGTATGTCCGCAGCCAGCCCGGACGGTGTCGCAAATTGGCCCAAACGGTTGCGCATCTGTACGTCTCGACCCACATCCAGATTACGTTGCAAGGCGATCCGCCGAGCTTCCAAGTCTGCAAACGTTGCTCTTTTCACCTACACTCCAAACTCCGCTAAATCGTGGATACGGCGCTCCCAGACCCAGTCGATACCTTCCGCCGCCTCGTAACCGAGATAGCCGCTGTCGAAATATCCGCACAGGAACAATACGAAGCGCACCTTGTTACCGTAGGTTCGGCGCAACTGGCTCATTTTCGCTGCT
>JAPOOS010000075.1 GCA_026713305.1 Paracoccaceae bacterium | reverse complement strand
GTGCGGCACCTGCTGGCGGCCGTCTCTTTGAAGCTCACGCGGTCCGAGCTGGCGATGGGCTCGGCGGCGTTTCTCGTCGAGACTGTCAACCAGCTCGCCGACGCCTACCTTGAATGCAGGCAGCGGGAGCTTGGCGAGCGCATCCCGCACGAGCGGCTTGTGTTCGAGCGGCAGCGTGTGCGTGCCTTCATCACCGACCGCAACGTGTACGGCGTCGACTTGAATCCCATTGCGTGCGAGCTTGGCGAGATTTCATTGTGGCTGAACGGCATCCACGAGGGTGACTTTGTTCCTTGGTTCGGCGACCAGCTGTTCACCGGCAACTCGCTGATCGGGGCGCGTGCTGCGGTGCATCGCTGCGATCTCCTGCGCAGGGGGCTCAAGGTCAGGGAACGGTGGCATGCGCACGCTCCGAGGCAGCTTGGCGTCGATGCGCCGAGGCGCAAGCACGAGGTACATCATTTCCTGCTGCCGGACCCGGCGATGGCTGCGGTTTCGCTGCAGAGCTTCGGCCACCGGGAGACGGACTTGCGTGTAAAGCGTCTACGCAGGTGGAGGAGCGGCTTCTGTCGGCCCTTTGCGAGCCACGAGGTGGCGTTCCTGCAGCAGCTGTCGTTGCGTGTCGACGATCTCCTGAAGATCAATGCCGAGGCGCAGCGGTCGCTGCGTCGCATGAACAACGATCCGATCGGGATATACGGCCAACGTGCCGAAGGCGACGGCAGCGTCCATGGCGAGAAGGAGCGTCGCCTTGCAAAGTTGAAGGCATCCACCGCCCACGGCCGTCTCAAGCTGGCGATGGACTACTGGTGCGCCCTGTGGTTCTGGCCGCTCGACGAGGTCGATCTGCTGCCGTCAAGGGAAGCGTTTCTGGCGGAAATGCATCTGATCCTGCATGGCCGTCAGCCGAGGGACGCCTTCGACATGCTCGGGAGCGAGCGAATGTGGGAGATGCTCTCACGGGAGGCAAGAACGCTGTTCGCGTTGTCCGGCGATGCGGAGATCGAGCCCGAGGCGCTGGTGCGGCACAATCCGCGCCTTCGTGTCGTCAATTCGGTCAGCGAACGGGAGCGTTTCTTTCACTGGCCGCTGGAGCTTGGCGACATACTGCTCCTTGACGGAGGCTTCGATCTGGTCATCGGCAATCCGCCCTGGATCAAGTTGAACTGGTCGGACAAGCTGCATTTGTCCACCTTCGACCCGAGGCTTGAGCTTCGCAGGACAACTTCCTTTGAGGCAATGTGGCAAAGATCGTCGCTTCTGAGCAAGCCCGAATGGCGGGACCGGTACATTGCGGATTTTCGCGCCTTCGAGGGGGGACGGAAGTTCCTGGCAGCCAGGCAGAACTACCACCTCACAACTGGCGACACCAATCTCTACAAGTGCTTCGTCGAAAAGTCCTTCGTGCTGGTGAAGCACAACGGTCGTGTTGGCCTCCTGCATCCCGACGGGCATTTTGCAGGTACCTTGGATACCAACTTGCGCCGGGAGGCCTACCGCAGGCTGATCCAGCACTTCCAGTTCAGGAACACGCTGAATTTGCGGATGTTTGCTGGCATTGACTCAAGGAACGAATACAGCATCAACATCTACCGCGGGCATGAAAGGGAGCCGTCCTTCAAGACAATCCACAACCTGTTCCTGCCCGAAACGGTCGATGCATGCTTTGCGCATGACGGCATCGGCGACGAGGTGCCGGGCATCAAGGACGCCAACGACGAC
>JAPOOS010000033.1 GCA_026713305.1 Paracoccaceae bacterium | reverse complement strand
GTGGAGGCAACTGCATCGCTCGCCGGCGCCGTCAGGAAATTCAGGCCGTACCCGGTTCCGGTCAGGATTGGCGGATTTGGCGGAGCTTGCGGGCTTCGGAGATTTCTTGCATCCAACCGCATTGATGTGCTGATCGATGCAACCCATCCCTTTGCCGCAGTCATCAGTCGAAACGCTGTGCTGGCAACGGAAAATGGCGAAGCCATCTTGCTTCGTCTTGAGCGTCGCCAGTGGCAGGCCGGTCCTGAAGATCGTTGGATTGATTGCGCCAACGAGCGGGAAGCGTTCGATCGAGTTCCCGCAGGGGCGAAGGTTTTCGCAGCGCTTGGATCCGGTTTTCTGGTCGGCGAAAGGACGCGACGGCCGATGGGCGCGCATTGTGGTGTTGTCTATGTGCGTGCGTTCGACACCTTGCGGCTGGAGGCGGCGCCGGACAATTTCGTCGTTCTTTCTGCGCCATTTGCACCGAATGAATCCAGCGAGCTCGAGTTTATGCGTGACAGACGCATTTCCCACTTGATTTGTCGAAACTCCGGTGGACATGTCGGAAGAGCAAAGCTCAACGCCGCCGCTGCGCTGGGTGTAACGGTGTTGATGATACGGCAACCGGCCCTGCCGCAAGCCTTGTCGGACAGCCAGACTGTGTTTGGCGAGGCGTCACAAGTGTTTCAGCACATTCTGGAACTTGAACATCAAGCAGTTTCTGCAAGTGCAGTGCAGGAAGTGGCAGAGCGAGATCATTGATGTGAGATTGCTGGCCGCTTGCCCCAAGAGTGTTCCAGTTAAAAAAAAACGAACAAACTGCTGAGGATTCCTGACCCATTGTGAAGACCGGGAGCAGAAAGTTGGTGCCTGTTTCCGCATTGTCAGCCACGAAGCGATTGGGAGCGACTTCCGGTTGGAACCTTGCGAATCTCCACATGCTGAGAGTGTGCTGTATCGCACATATGCTTCATAGGGGGGCGTGAACAAGGGAAACCTCTGGCTTATGGGGATCTTGAGGCTAGGGTTTACAGGCCAATCCACCCGGACTTGTGCCACTATCTGAATAATATGGTGCAGATGCCGTACAAGAACATGCCTTTCGGAATTGTCCGAACGTTCCTGACAATTTGACGGAAGCCAATTGTCTTGACTCGGTAGCCAACAAGCTTCCCAAGCATGGATGGATTCCGATCACACACTGGGACAATGGAGCGTGGGCAAGTCCCTTTGCGATTGAATGTTTTGAATCAATGGATTGTGTGTCATATCCCCGCCCCAATTGGTAACTGACAGCAACTTTGACACGCCAGCCGTTTTGGCAGCACACATTGCTTTGGAATGCAATTCCCACTCTTTAAGGAAATTTGGAGCATGCATAAGGTACCGGCCACAGTTGTCACCGGTTTTTTGGGCGCCGGCAAGACTACCCTCATAAGGCACCTGTTGACTGCCGACCCGAATCGGCGAATTGCCTTGATTGTCAATGAGTTCGGCGATCTCGGCTTCGATGGCGAATTGCTGGCTGAGTGCGGCATCGAGGGATGCGGCGAGGACGGAATTGTCGAACTTACAAATGGTTGCATCTGTTGCACGGTTGCGGAGGAATTCACCCCTGCCATGGAGGCGATTCTCGATCGCGATCCACTCCCTAGCCACATTGTGATCGAAACTTCGGGACTGGCGCTGCCCCAACCCCTTGTGCGCGCATTCAACTGGCCGTCGATCAAAACAAGAGTGTCGGTCGACGGCGTGCTGGTGGTCGTGGATGGGCCAGCGATTGAAAGCGGGCAGTTCGCACATGATCTGGAAGCCGTCGGCAGACAGCGCACGGCCGACGAAAACCTTGATCATGAAACCCCGCTCAGCGAGTTGTTCGAAGACCAGATGGCCTGTGCAGACTTGATAGTCGTGAACAAGTGCGACGAGCTGTCATCCAGCGCATTGAAAGCTCTGCGGAGCAAATTGCGGTCCGACGCT
>JAPOOS010000232.1 GCA_026713305.1 Paracoccaceae bacterium | reverse complement strand
CAACGCCTATCCGAGTTTCGACACAGGTCGGAAATATCTAGCGCCCGGGCTGTTCGGACCCTGTGGCTATGGGTTTCCGGCAATCATTGGAGCGAAAATTGGTTGTCCTGACACACCGGTGGTAGGGTTTGCGGGAGATGGCGCGTTTGGCATATCGATGAACGAAATGACGTCTTGCGGCCGTCCGCCCTGGCCGCCAATCACAATGGTCATATTCCGCAATTTTCAGTGGGGTGCCGAAAAGCGAAACACGACGCTTTGGTTTGACGACAATTTTGTGGGAACCGAGCTGGATCCCGAAGTCAGCTTTGCTGGCATCGCCGACGCCTGCGGCCTCAAGGGTGTCCGCGTCAGCGCCATGAACGCCTTGTCCGAAGCGCTCCAAAACGCAATCGATGCGCAAATGGAGCGTGAGCAGACAACCTTCATTGAAGTGATTCTCAATCAGGAACTTGGAGAGCCGTTCCGACGGGATGCCATGCGGCGGCCGGAGGAAGTGGCAGGTATCGCTGCAAGGGACATGTGTTCTCAGAGCGTCAACTGAAATCAAATTTGCGGTAGGCGACCGCAGCGACGGACCCGAGGGAGAGGAACGTGCAGAATGACTTCATCAATAGTCTGTTTGCCAAGGCGGCTGCCAGTCCGCAACGGATTGTGCTTTCGGAGGGCACATCCAATCGAGTTCAAGAAGCGGCAGCCAGCGCCACCAAACAGGGTTTGGCGAAGATCACGTTGCTTGGGCCCAAGCAGGAGATCCGGCGGGGATTGTCTCGATACTTTCCTCAACAGCAGGGAATTTCAGTGCTTGATCCGCGCGAATCGAGAAATCTAGATCAATATGCCGAGGAATTCCTGCGAGTCCGGAAGCACAAGGCTCCGGATCAAAGCGCCGCACGGACCATAGTTTCTGGCGAGCTCGGCCATGCCGCAATGATGGTCAGAATGGGCGATGCTGACGGCACGATTGGCGGTGCAACGAACACGACGGCAGACACAATACGCTCGTTCCTACAAATCATCGGGTTGGAGCCTGGCTGTGATCTGGTGTCGGCATTCATGTTCATGCTTTCACCACCCGAGTCGGCGCTGGGGAATGTCCTGTTTGCAGACTGCGCGCTGATAGTGGATCCCAATGAAAGACAGCTTGCAGCCATCGCCGAAAGCACTGCAAAGTCGGCACAGGCCTTTCTTGGCATGGAGCCGCGGGTGGCGTTGCTTTCATTTTCAACTGCGGGCAGCGGAACGCACCCAAAGGCGGATGCGGTTCGGACAGCCGTCAAGATGGCACACGAGCGACTGCCCTCCATGATCATTCCCTACGAGATGCAGTTTGACGCCGCTGTCGACCAAGCAATCCAGAAACGCAAGCTGCCGTCTGGACAAAAGAGCTTCGGAACGCCAAACGTGTTCATCTTTCCAAGCCTGAACGCAGCAAACATTGGCTACAAGATCGCTGAGCGGATCGGTGGCATGAAGGCAATCGGAACTGTGTTGCAGGGTCTGGCCAAGCCAGCCAACGATCTGTCAAGGGGATGCAGTTCAGATGACATCCTGGCAATGATTGCGGTTACGTGCGTCCAAGCACAGGCGATGTCGGCGCACGTTGATTCAGAATGACAGGATTTCTATCAGTTGTCGAAATCGATTGTGACGTTCGAGGCGCGGGACCAGCTCTCGGACTCGGACCGACTGTTTTTTGGACGGGCGTTCATGAACTGCGCCAGCAGAAAACGACCACCAACAGTGATTGCAATGTCTCGGACTGGCTGAAACAGCAGCGCCAGCCCAATTGCGT
>JAPOOS010000316.1 GCA_026713305.1 Paracoccaceae bacterium | reverse complement strand
CGCTTCCTCAATCCTGCCGGCATTGCATTCCTTGGTCCCCAGCGGAAGCAGTTCGTCAAACCCCGCTTCTCGCCGACCAATCCAGTCGTGATGCCGATCGGGGACGATGGTCCGCCAGTCGTCTATGCCACCAATCGAGACCCATTCACGGAGTTGCGCCAGCTTCCGCTCACGGCTCAAGTAGTCGCCTATGTCGCGATAGAGAATGCGGCAGCCTTCATGAGCGGCGTCCGGGTTCTTGACAAGTATCGCGATTGCCACGGGCGCACGCGATCCCTGGCCGAACACCTTGCCTCCCTCGCGCCGCGACAGTTCACCTTGTGTTCGCTGGTTGCCACGCAAGTTGAGGACATGGATCGACGAGAACTCCTCTGACAGGCAGGCGCGCACGCCGCTGTCCACGTTTCCGGCAAGCCACGACCCGTTGGTGACGAAGCCAATCAGCCCCTTGTCGCCTATCCTGTCCGATGCCCAACGGATTGCCAGCTTGTAGCTGTCGTAAAGGCTGTTCTGGTTGGTCGCTGTTGAACGGGCGGCGTAGGTGTTTGAGACACGCTGCTCCAACTCTGGATAGTCTACATTGGGATTGTCATCGGTTGCGGTTGTTTGACTTGCGCGCCAGGGTGGGTTGCCAACTATCACCCTGATCGGCAGTTTCTGCTGCCGTTCAGCGCGCTCGTTGTTTTCCGGCATCCAAATCGGCTGTGATTCATCACTCGTGGTGTTCAGGTTAAACGTGTCGGTCAGTACGATACCGCCAAATGGCACATAATCATCATCCTCACACCCGCGCCCCACAAATGCCAGTTCAATCTGAATTGCAGCGATGTAGTATGCCAACAACACTATTTCATTGGCATGTATCTCCTCCCGAAATTTCCTGCCAACGTCGCTGTTGCCAATCAACTCGGACTGAAGCAGGCGTGCAAGAAAGATCCCTGTACCCGTGAATGGATCAAGGATGTGCACATCCTTGTCGCTCAAGCTGCATCCAAATTCACTGCGCAAGGCGTGATTGGTGCTCGCCAGTATGAAATCAACGATTTCTGTTGGGGTGTAGACTATTCCCAGCCGCTCTGCGTCCTTCTTCATCGCAACTGCGAAGAAGTGTTCGTAAAGCTCCATCAACACGCGTTGGCGGGCTTCGATGTTGTCAAGCCCCTGTGCGCGAAGTCTTACGCTATCGTAAAAGCTTTTTAGATCCCGAGTTTCATGCTCCAATCCAAACTCCCCGAAATCGTGCCGCAACTCCTCCAACGCCCTTGCAATGGGATTTCGTCTCGCAAATTCGTAGCTGTCGAACAACGCCTCAAAGACAGGGCGGGTCAAGATATGCTGAGCCATCATGTCGATGGCTCTGCCCACTGTTATCGAGTCATTGATTGTTGCCTTTAGTTCGCCATGAAAATCCCCAAACCATTCCTTCAGCATTTCATTGCCTGGAGCTTCAAGCAAACCACGAATTCGCACAACGAGGCGCGAAAAGATGTCTGCAACATCCTTGGCCCAGTTCTTCCAGTATTTTCGGTCGCCGCAGTTTTCGACGACCTTCGCAAAGATTGCTCCGGCAGGCACATCAAGGGGTGGAAATGGAATCTTGTAAGGCTCAACATCCTCCCCATTCCCGTCTATGATGACTATCCTCTTTGTCGGCTCCCTGTTTAGATCAATCTTGTTGATTTCGGCGTCGAACCGATCGTCATGCGAGCGAAGCGCTCTAAGCACGCTCCACACAACTTCGAACTCCCTGCCGGAATTCAGTATTTGGGCCGGGTCCCGATCTGGAGAAACTGCAATGGGAAGT
>JAPOOS010000206.1 GCA_026713305.1 Paracoccaceae bacterium | reverse complement strand
GTGGTGTTCCAGGAGTATTTGGACATGGTGAAGGATGCGACGCGCCGGGTTGCCAGCCTGAAGAGGCAGATGGAGATGCACTTGCAGGACTGGTCGATGCGTCCGGTGGTCGAGGCGCTGATCAGCTTGCGCGGCGTAAGCGTGTGATGCTCATGACGAGGCTGCACAATCTGTTTGCCATTGACCCAAAATGGACCGAAGAGCAACTGATCGTGCGACTCAGTCTGGCGCGTACGGCCGAGGCGGAAGCGCTGTGGTCCGCATATGGGTGGTCGCCTAGTGTCGGCACTGATCTGCTTCAGGCATTCAAGGAACCGTTCCTCGAAATGCTGTGGGACGGTGTCAAGGTCGACCGAAGAGAAGGGAACCTCACCGCGCTCTCAATGACCACCTGCCTGTCATGCCAGAACGCCTAGACTGTCATTGTCGGCCTGCCGTTCGGTCCCTGGCTCGGTGATCACGGCGTGACCCAGTTCCGTGTGACATTCGAAGCCATCCGGCCCTGATCGTCGGCAAAGTTCCGCCACGTTGACGGAAGCCGACATCCTTTCGGGGGTTGGCCTTCCCTTGCCCGGTGTCCGCCATTCACCGAGGCCATTGTCAGTCTGTGGAAGTCCTCAGTCCCAGGACCTGGGACGCGCACGGTAAACCGACGGCGTAAGCGAGACAAACCTGCATAGTGGCGGAGACAGGGAATAATTCTCAGGTTGGACATAGAAATTGAACAAGCGCACCAACCTGTACCTTTCCAACTCCTTGTTGGACACAGCAAGTTCATTGCTCGTGAGGAAAAACGGCGTTGACCGAGGACCATTCGTGGTCTTGACTTCAAGAAGGGTGCTGCGTTCAGCCTGGTCACCCTCACCTTCAAAGGAGCGGATGTCATAGCCATAGCCGTCACCGAGCTCGTGGGCGACCCAACACACTCCCTTGGCCAGGTCCTGTCGGCCAAGTTCGCTCAATCGCCATCGCTCGTGCATGAACATGAACTGCTCGCCATGCTTGCCCATTCTGCGATTCCTGGCATCTCGTTCTGCTGCCGAAGTTGACACGCGCAGCGTTTCGCCGCTTGATTCAGGCAATGCAACCGGTCCATCTCCGGTTGGGGGATCACAGGTCTCAAGCTCTTGTTCGGGATTGGGCATCTTGAGCGTGGCGTCCGCACCGGCGAGCAGACCGTGCAGTTCCGGCAGACGTTCCAGCTTGTCGCACACAACTCGCTGCAGGGCGGACTGATAGTTCGAGGCGGGCTTGTACCCTTGCAGGTACGGCAGCCCGAAGTGCTCCAGCACGGCGCTGATGTTCTGGTGTTTGTACTCGATTGCGCCACCACTGCGCGCAATTCGTTTCTTTAGCGCCCTGCGATGCGAGGCCTTTGTGTAGTCTTTCCCCGAGTGATGCTTGTGCAACATGTCGAAATAGTCGTCGACTATTTCCCTGTTCTCCCGATCGTTCCAGGAAGCTTGTTTCATCAGGAAAGGACGCCCGCTGCTCGCTGCAATGTCATTGTAGAAACTTGAATGTGTTGAACCATTGGGTTGTAACGAAGGTTCAATGGCACATGTCTTTGGCGCGTTTCGCAAATTGTGGATAGCATTCCGAGAGGCATTTCCGGTCAAGGATTCTCAATTTAGGCAACTTGCCGCTCAACTCGCCTGCACATTGCCTCCACTTCATCGCAAGCGCAAGGAATGCAAACAGGCCAATCGAAGCCGGCTCGTCTGATGTACTTTCCATTTGGAACGAACGGGTCAGAAATTCATTGCGAAGTCCCCTGTCAAACTGAACGCCTATGGCGTCCAATCCGGCCAACGGGAGGACGCGCTTGCCCATGGTCTATGCGACTGCATCCTCGTCATCGAGTTCACGATCGCTTGACTGTTATTGCGAAGATGTTTATCGTGTGTGAGTGGAAGCATAAAATCATGGCCGCCGAAGCTTTGGTGAATCGGTCAGCAATGGGAAAGAGGAAACCTTATGAAGACTTCCAAGCAGATGAGGGCAGAGCTTCTCAAGAGGGCAGCAATGGACATGGAGTTTCGCTCGCGACTCCTTGACGACCCGCGCCGCACGCTTGAAAGCGAAATGGGTGTGACTGTCCCCGAGGGTCTGGACGTTCGCGTGCATGAAGAGGACAGCGAAACAGCACATCTGGTACTTCCAAGGAGCAGCCGACTTTCGGACTCGGAAGCAGCCTCGGTCAGCGGAGGCGTGTATCGCATTGCCAATTGGTGAAGCCAGCATGGCTGACTAAGCGGAAGGCACTTGGTTTCGAACCAGTGAAACTGCCTAGGCCCGCTTCGACGATGCCCGCAGATTGGCCTTGGCGGTGGAACATGTTCTTGGCTTCTTGAAGCCGCTATCGAGCCAAATGTAGCTTGCGCAACCATTGCATTTCATGATCGCGAGGGCCCGAGCGCTCTGCATCTGGCCCCGCGTTGCCATGACCTTTGGTACATTAAAACAAAACGACCGGATTGCCCCCCCCCACTATTGGTCGAGAATGCGCGAGAACGTCCGCGCTAGGCACCATGCCTGCTCATGAGTTGCTCATCCATTCTTCAATTCTTGACTATCCAGCAATTGAACGTCGCAAGCGTCAAATCCGGCAAACGGGAAGGCGCATTGGCCGATGGGCCACGCGACTGCATTCTTGCCATTGAGTTCACGATCGCTTGACTGACTTTGCGAAAGTGTCTATCGTGTTTGAGTGGAAACAGCAGATGATGGCCGAGATCATCGAAAAGGCAACGACGGACATGGAGTTTCGATCTCGACTCCTTGACGATCCAAGCACCGCGCTTGAAGGCGAGTTTGGAGTGACTGTTCCCGAGAATCTGAACATCCGCGTTCATGAAGAGGACAGCAATACCGCGCATGTGGTACTGCCAAGGAAAAGCCAACTTTCTGAAGTTGAGGCATCCTCAGTAAGCGGAGGCCTGACAATCGGGATTTGGTGAAGCCATAAGTGCTGACTTAGCGGAAGGCACTTGGTTTCGAACCAGCAAGTCGGCTTGGGAAATGCAACGGCAATCATCGCAGTCAATGCGCAGGGCCTTGGCCGCGGCGGTCAACCACGGGCTTGATTTCCTTGACGGAGCT
>JAPOOS010000034.1 GCA_026713305.1 Paracoccaceae bacterium | reverse complement strand
CCCGTTCCGCCTGCTTCGCCTTGTCAAACCCAGGTCGAAGGGTTCAGGCTTGCGTTCCGCCGCGGGCGAAGAACGAGGGAGCTGAACGGCATGGGCTGGCGAGCCGGCGTCGATTCCGGCGGCACGTTCACGGATGTCTGCCTCTTCAACGAGGAAACCGGTCGGCTTGCATCGTGGAAGACCGGTTCGACACCTGCAGATCCCTCCAAGGGCATCGTCGAGGCGTTGCGGCAGGGCCTTCAAGGAGTGGGGGCCGACATGTCCGAGATTGCCTGTCTCGGGCATGGCACCACGGTTGCAACCAATTCGCTGATCGAATTGCGGGGCGCACGGACCGGACTTGTGACAACAGATGGATTCCGCGATCTTCTCGAAATCGGCCGGCAGCGTCGACCGCATCTTTATGACATGCAAGCAGACAAGCCCCGAACGCTCGTTTCCAGGGACATGTGCCTGGAAGTGCCGGAACGCCGGCGTGTCGATGGCTCCGTTGAAACTCCGCTTGACCTCGCGGCCGTGCACGATGCGGCGAAGAAGCTGGCCGACAAGGGCGCCGCCTCGGTGGCGGTGTGCTTTCTCTACAGCTTTCTCGACGGCGCGCACGAGCGAGCCGCGGCCGACGAGATTTCCCGGGTTCTTGACGACGCGTTCGTGTCGCTTTCAAGCGAGGTTGCGCCTGAATTTCGGGAATTCGAGCGGCTCTCGACCACGGTGGTCAACGCGTTTCTCGGTCCGCTGATGCGGGACTTTGCACAGAGCCTCGAGAAGAGGCTGCGACGGGCCGGCCTGCGGACGCCCGTCCACATCACGCAGTCCAACGGTGGTGTGGCGGGCATCGAGACAGCGGCCGAATTTCCTGTCCGAACGCTTCTCTCCGGTCCTTCGACAGGCGTTGTTGCGGCTCAGCGGATTTGCCGCAGCGCCGGATTCGAGAACGTGATCACTTTCGACGCTGGCGGAACGTCCTCCGACGTGGCGCTGCTCGACGGAGGGAAATGTTCTAGATCGCTGGAAGCCGAGGTTCATGGCTATCCGATCAAGTTTCCCATGCTTGACATCCACACTGTCGGCGCCGGCGGTGGATCGATCGCGACAGTGGACAGCGGCGGATTGCTGAAGGTCGGCCCCGAAAGCGCCGGCGCCGATCCAGGACCTGCATGCTACGGCAGGGGAGGAACAGCGCCTACGGTCACCGACGCGAACGTTGTGCTGGGGACACTCAACCCGGAAGCCTTTCTGGGCGGGAAAATGAAGGTTCATGGCCAGCTCGCCATCCGGGCGGTCGACGCGCTGGCTGCGAAACTCGAACTCGGCAGGCACGAAACGGCACAGGGGATCGTTTCGGTGGCCACCGCCAACATGGCGAAGGCGATCCGCGTCGTGTCGGTGCAACGCGGCCATGACCCGCGCGACCACGCTTTGCTGGCATTTGGCGGCAGCGGCCCTCTACATGCTGCGAGGCTGGCCCGAGAGCTCGACATTCGCCGCATTGTGGTTCCACAGTCTCCCGGAACATTGTGTGCGCTTGGCCTGCTCATGACCGATCTAAAGGCAGATTTTTGGCGCAGCTGTCCAATGACGCTTTCACCGGCCGTTCTCGGGGAAATTGAAGGAATGCTTGTCGAGCTTGAGGAAGAGGCGTTCGGATGGTTTGAGCGGGAGGCGATCGCGATCGACGATCGTCTTGTCGGACGAAGCGCCGACTTGAGATATGCAGGTCAGAACCACGAACTCCAAGTTCCGTGTCCGGCAGGACGGGTCGGAGCGGCCACTCTGGAGCGGCTGACCAAGGCCTTTGCCAGCGCGCACCGAAAGCGATTCGGCTTTGCGGTCGATGGCGAGCGGCTGGAGATTGTCACGCTGCGCGTGGAAGCGGTCGGCCGTGTTCCGAAGGCAAGCCTTGTGCCAGAGGAAACGCGGTCGCCGAGCAAGGCCGCGAAGCCGGCGCGATGGCGCAGCGTCTGGATGCCGGAAGCCGGTGGCGCCGTGGAGTGTGCTGTCCATTCCCGCTCGGACCTTCGGTTTGGGCATGCCATTGCCGGTCCCGCCATCGTGGAACAGATGGACGCGACAACGCTGATCCTGCCCGGCATGACAGCTCGCTGCGACGCCTGGCGCAATCTCGTTTTGGAGTGGGGCGAATGACCGGCCTTGATCCAGTGACCGTGGAAGTCATCGGTTCGGCGCTGACTTCGATCGTCGAGGAAATGGGCGAGGCGCTCGTCCGGGCATCCTATTCGACCAACATAAAGGAACGACGCGACTGCTCTACGGCTCTCTTCAATCATCGCGGCGACACGCTGTGTCAGGCCGAACACATTCCGATGCATCTGGGCAGCTTCATTGGTGTCGTTGGGCATGTCTGCAAACACAACTCGGAGTCGGACATCCACCCTGGGGATGTGTTCATCGCCAATGATGCCTACGAGGGCGGAGCAACGCATTTGCCGGACATCGTGCTGGCCGAACCTATACACGTGGACGGCGTGCTGACCGCCTGGGCCGTGAACACGGCGCATCACGCGGACTTTGTCGACCGCGGCCATGACCACATATTTCAGGAAGGCCTGCGAATCCCGCCTGTGAAACTGTATCGCAAGGGCGAACTGCAGGAGGACCTGCTTGGAATCTTTCTGCTGAACTGCCAGGTTCCGGACGAGCGCATGTCCGACATCAGGGCACAGATGTCGGCGAACCGCCTCGGTGTCAGTCGGCTGAAAGCCCTTTGTGCCAGATATGGCACGAACATCGTCATGAAGGCGGGCGAGGAGCTTCTTGACTATGCCGAGAGAAAGATTCGCGCAGGCATTGCCGCAATTCCCGACGGCACGTACCGCTTTGCCGATGCCTTCGACAACAATCAGCTGCTCGCTTCGCAGGAGATTTCGGTCGCCATCACCGTCGACGGTTCGGACATGCATCTGGATTTCGAGGCGCCGCCCCAGGTGGCGGCCGGCGTGAACATGGTGTTCACTGCCTTGCAGGCCTCCGTCCACTACGCCGTGAAGTCTGCCGTCGATCCAACCGTCCTGCCAAATGCAGGCCTGGCGCGGCCGCTAAGGATCACTGCCCCGGCCGGGTCGCTGTTGAACTGCAATTGCCCGGCGGCGGTGGACAGCAGGGTCGAGACCTGCCAGCGCGTTGCAGACCTTGTGCTGGGCGCCCTGTCCAAGGCGCTTCCGGGCCGCGTTGCGGCCGCCGGAAACGGCTGCTGCACGACTGCAGTCTTCAACGGATTTCGCGCCGACGGAACGATTTGGGTCTATCTTGAAACAATTGGGGGCGGTGGCGGCGCCCGGCCGGCCGCCGACGGGCTGTCGGGGATCCACGTTCACTTGACGAACACTTCCAACCTTCCGGTCGAGGCGCTGGAATCCGAATATCCCCTGACGCTCCTCAGATATGAACTGGCAAGTGATTCGGCTGGGGCAGGACGGCACCGGGGAGGCATGGGCATCCGCCGCGTGTATCGCGCCGAACGTGCCTGTCGCTTCACGCTGGCCGCATCACGCATCGATTCCAGGCCCTGGGGCCTTGCCGGTGGCTGCAGCGCCGCCGGAACGAAGGTTCATTTGAGCGACGATGAAACCATGTTTTCCGGCGCCATCGATCTCGAACGGGGCCAGATCATCTCCATCGTGACGCCGGGCGGCGGCGGCTATGGGAAGCCGAGCGAGCGTTCGCCGGCAGCCGTTGCCCGCGATGTCGAAGAAGGCCGCGTTTCAGAGGCCAGCGCTGACCTTCACCATGGAGAAACATGGCGCGGTCACTCGCAGTGACGGCAACCGGCAATTGTTTCACGTGAAACAATTGCCCGTCCCAGGGCGCCCGCAAGACCAGGCCGTCGCAATCACGTGGCCTTCACATCCGCCAGCAGTTGACCAACACGGTCGAGCGCCCGCCTTATGTTGGCCTCGCTGTTGGCATAGGAGAATCGGGCGTATCCCTCGCCGAAAGCGCCGAAGCTTGTGCCGGCCACGGTCGCCACGCCTGCCTCTTCCAGAACGCGATTTTGAAACGCGCGGGCGTCAAGCCCCGTGCCTGTCACGTTCGGAAAGGCATAGAAAGCGCCGCCGGGAACCCTGCATGATACGCCGGGCAGCGCGTTCAGCCCCTCAACCACAACCGAGCGGCGCTTGTCGAAAGCCGAAACCATGGTCTCCACGGCATCTTGAGGCCCCTTGAGCGCGGCAACTCCTGCATGCTGTGTCGGAGCGTTGACGCAGGAATGGCAGTTGATGGCAAGCCGCGTTGCAAGCTCGGCCAGCTTTCCGGGCCAGACGGCGAAGCCCAGTCTCCATCCCGTCATGGCGTAGGTCTTGCTCCAGCCGTCAAGCATGATCACGCGATCGGCAATCTCGGGATATGCCAGGAGCGAAGCATGCTCCCGTCCGTCGTACAGCATCCGACAGTAAATTTCGTCGCTCAGCACATATACGTCGGGGTGGTCGACAAGTCCGGCCACCAGTTTCTCGATTTCGCTCTTCGGGACCACGCCGCCGGTAGGATTGGCCGGGGTGTTCAGGATCAGAAGACGCGTCGCCGGCGTAATGTTTGCCAACACCGACTCGGCGTCGAAGGAGAAGTCGCGCTCTTCGAGCAATGGAATCGGGACAGCCTTCGCGCCCGTGAAGTTGATGACCGACTCGTAGATTGGGAATCCAGGATTCGGATACATGATCTCAACGCCAGGTCCACCGAACATGACGATGGCAAAAAACATGGTTACCTTGCCGCCGGGAACCACAACCACCCGCGAAGGGTCCACCTCGACACCGCGCCACTGCGCAATGTCTTCGGCGACTGCCTCCCTGATGGCAGGAATGCCCGGAGCAGGCGTATACCCGTGATGACCGTCACGCAGCGCCCGAACGGCAGCTTCGACAATGTGGGGAGGTGTCTTGAAGTCCGGCTGTCCGATTCCGAGGTTGATGATGTCCTGGCCCGACCTTGCCAGTTCTTCGGCTCTTGCCAGCACCTCGAATGCCGTCTCCGTACCCAGCCTTGCCATGCCATCGAATAGTTTTGCCATCGGATGTCCTTTCCTGGTTGAAAATCCCGCGTTCGCGTAGCAGCCCGCATTACAGGCATGTCGACCGGAATTGCACGCATGTTCGCAACAAGTCCGATGAGCACGGCTGAACGCCGATCGCTCGCAAGGCGCCGGTTCGACTGTTTCCGCCCTGTGGCGGCGTCCCGTCGCCGCCTGCAGCAGTCAGCCTGACCGCCAGCGCTCATCTTCATGCGGGACAAGCCCGAACTGGCCGCCGACCGAATGATGTACTTGGATTGTCAAATCTGCTACGCAGCTGTCGCCACGACAATGGATCACACTTGAAGGACGTGCAAGGATGGCCAAGGGCTCGATCCCTGCAGCCCGTCCCGGGGGAAACCGACTGGAGGCAGCCGGCACAATGGAGTCGAACACAAGGGGGAATTCAGCTTGCTCCGGCGCCGGGGTCGATCTGGACATTGACACCATCGACAGCTTTGTCAGGGATCGCATTCCCGACCTGGAAGGCGCTGCGCGCCTGCACCGAGTCCAGGGCGGCCAGTCCAACCCGACCTACATCATCGCCTACGACAACCGGAAGCTCGTTTTGCGGCGGCGGCCGGATGGAAAGCTGCTGCCGTCCGCGCACGCCGTCGGCCGGGAGTTTTTCGTCCAGAAGGCGCTCTGGCCAACGCCGGTGGCCGTGCCGCGCATGATCCTGCACTGCACCGATCCTGCCGTGGCCGGCACTGAATTCTACCTGATGGAGCATGTGGAAGGTCGCATATTCCACCAGGATTCCCTGCCGGGGGTTGAGCGTCGGGACAAGCGACCGATGTTGTTCAATCTCGCCGAAATGCTGGCTCGCATTCACTCCGTGGACATTGCCGCCTGCGGTCTCGGCAGGTTCGGCCGGCACGGCTCCTACTTCCAGCGCCAGACAAGGCGTTGGTCAGGTCAATGGCGTCTCTCCAAAGGCCGCGAGCTTGACGACATGGATCGCCTGCTGCACTGGCTTCCGGACAACATTCCCGAAGACGATTCGACGACCATTGTTCACGGCGACTATCGTTCCGGAAACGTCATTTACCATCCGACCGAGCCCACCGTGCTGGCCGTGCTTGACTGGGAGTTGTCGACACTTGGTCATCCCATGGCCGACTTGGCGCACAGCTGTGCCTACATATGGATGATGGGAGATCTGCAGGCGAACATCATGGGAGCGTCATCGGTATCAGCGGCCATCGAGGGGTTGACCATGCCCGAGTTTGTCGACGCCTATTGCCGGATGGCTGCAACCGAACATCGGTTGACCAACTTTCACCTTGCCTTCGCACTGTTTCGCAACGCCGCAATCTACGAAGGGGTTGCCGACCGTGCCCGCCGCGGCAACGCCGCCGCGGCAAACGCCGCCAGCCTGGGGCGTGTCGTGCCGATTCTCGCAAGGCGGGCGGTGGCAATGACGACGGCTGGAGAGGATTTCATGAGCATCGCCCAATCGCATTCAAGCGCAGGACAGCCCAATGGACTTTGAACCTTCGGAACGCGTCAGGAACCTTGACGCAAGACTTTCCGATTTCATGGACGCACATGTCTGGCCCAGCGACTCCTCCTGGACCCACAGCGTGGAAGCCGGTCAGTACCCGATGGAACTGATCGACGGACTCAAGGCGAAGGCACGGGAGCTGGGCCTGTGGAACCTGTTCCTGCCTGGACTGAAGGACGATGAGCCGGGCACCAGGCTTTCGAATGTCGAATACGCTCCCCTGGCGGAAACCATGGGACGCCTGCCCTGGGCGTCCGAGATCTTCAATTGCAACGCGCCCGATACAGGCAACATGGAGATTCTCCACCTGTTCGGCACCGAGAGTCAGAGGAAGCGCTGGCTGGAGCCGCTCATGACCGGCGAAATCCGTTCGGCCGTTGCGATTACCGAGCCCGACTGCGCATCGTCCGATCCAACAAATCTCTCCACGACCATTCGCCCGGACGGCGACAGTTATGTCGTGAATGGCCGCAAATGGTTCACGACTGGCGCCTGTCATCCAAACTTCGCCTTTACGCTGGCGTTCGGACTGACCGACATCGACCTGGACCGGCCCAGGCATCGGCGGCACAGCTTTGTCATCGTGCCTGCCAACGCTCGTGGCTTTCGCGTCGTCAGAAACATTCCGATCATGAACCATCTGGCGCCTGAAGGCCACTGCGAGATTGAATTCGACAATGTGGTTGTGCCTCGAGACAATCTTCTCGGCGAAGAGGGAGCTGGATTTGCGGTTGCCCAAGCCAGGCTCGGCCCGGGACGCGTGCATCACTGCATGCGGACGATTGGTCAATGCGAACGCGCATTGGAATTGATGTGCGAACGTGCGCTGTCGCGCTCCACGTTCGGAAACCGACTTGCCGACTACGCCAACATTCAGGACTGGATCGCCCGCAGCCGCATCGAAATCGATCAGGCCAGACTCCTGTGCCTGTATGCGAGCTGGCTGATGGACCGGGACGGGAACAAGGCGGCGAGAGTTCTTGTGTCGCAGATCAAGGTCGCCGCAGCCAACTTGCAGATCCGTGTGCTTGATCGCGCCATTCAGGTCTGGGGCGCCGCAGGATTGTCAAACGACACGCCGCTGGCAGGCCTTTGGACCTGGGGAAGGGCGCTTCGCTTCCTCGATGGCCCCGACGAGGTGCATTTGCGCCTGATTGCGCGCAACGAACTGCGTTCGGTCGAGTCACGACAAGGGAATTCTTGAAACCGGGCTTTGGAACATGAACTTGAACGCAGAATTCCGCCCCTTGGAGGGCATTCGGGTAGTTGAACTTTCGCACATGATCTTTGGTCCCTGCTGCGGACTGTTTCTCGCGAGTTTTGGCGCCGAAGTGGTTAAGGTCGAACCACCGGGCGGCGACAAGACGCGACAGCTGACGGGCATGGGCGTTTCCTTCTTCCCCACCTTCAACCGTGGCAAGAAATCGGTGGCGCTGGACATGAAGTCCGCAGAAGGCAGGATCGCATTCGACAGCCTGTTGGCCACTGCCGACGTGCTCCTGGAGAACTTTCGCGACGGTTCGCTCGCACGAATGGGCATTGCGCAGGAGCAGCTGGCCGATCGATTTCCGAGGCTGATCACGGTTGCCTGCAAGGGCTTCCTGACCGGCCCGTACCAGCGCCGCTCGGCGCTTGACGAGGTCGTCCAGATGATGACCGGACTCGCCTACATGACCGGCCCTCCGGGCCGTCCGCTTCGAGCCGGCTCGTCCGTCAACGACATAATGGGCGGACTGTTCGGCGCCTACTCCGTTGTTGGCGCCCTCAGGGAACGAGAACACACGGGCCGTGGGCGGCATGTGCGGGTCGGGCTGTTCGAGAACAGCCTGCTGCTCGTTGCACAGCACATGCTGCAGTTCGGCATGCTCGGCGTGGAACCGGACCCAATGCCCAACCGAGCCTTCTCCTGGCCAGTGTACGACATTTTCGGCGCCTCCGATGGAAGGGACATCTTCATTGCCGCGGTTTCCGAATCGCATTGGCAAACGCTCTGCACGATACTCAAGATGCCGGAACTGCTGTCCGATCCACGCCTGCAGACGCGCATTCAGCAGATCAACGCAAGAGAGTGGACCATACCTCGCTTTCGGAAGGCGGTGAGTGGATTCAGCTTCAATGCGCTGGCCTCCATTCTGGAACGGGAGAACATTCCCTTTGCACCGGTTGCCCGGCCCGCCGAAATGTATGACGATCCGCAGGCACAGGCCGCCGGAGGGCTGTCGTACAGCCGTTTGCCCGGCAACCAGCGGTACCGGTTCCCGGCCCTGCCTGTCGAAGTCGACTGTCAGCGAGTGGGCAGGGAACTGGATGTTCCCGGCCTCGGCGAACACACGTTGCAGGTCCTGCAGGACCTTGGAATTGACAAGCGGATCATCGAAAAGTCCGGCGGTGAAGGATCATGACATCCAGGTTGGCGAACGCACGCAGACTGTACCCCGAAGATCGGGTCGCGCTGCGCGAACTGGGGCTTCGAGACGGACTGCAGCTGACGAAGACCTTTCCCTCGACACCGGCCAAGATCGAATGGATCGAGAAGGCACATGGCGCCGGCGTTCGACACTTCGAGGTGGGCTCGTTTCTGCCGGTCAGGACATTTCCGCAGTTCGCCGACATACGCACTCTGATCAGGACGGTCGACGGACTTGACGGCGCTTTCAGTTCCGCTCTGACATTGAATGAACACGCCATTGCCGACTCGCTCGAAACGCCGGTGGACGAGATTGTCGTCGCGCTGTCGGCAACCGAGGAACATTGCATGTCCAACATTCGACGCTCTCGCCGGTCGGCCATTGGCCTCCTGTCCCACGCCGTTGGCGAGCGCAAGGGAAGCGACAGGCCATTGATCAATGCTTCGATTTCGGTTTCGTTCGGCTGTTCAGTCGGCGGAGAGGTGGCGCCCGAGGAAGTGTTGCGCCTGGCCGAAGCATGCGCCGAGGCCGGCGCCGAAGTCATTGGCATCGCAGACACCGTTGGCTTCGCCGGACCGCGGCAGGTGAGAGAACTGTGCGAACTGGTCCTGCCTCGCGTTCATCCTCTTCCCGTGATCATTCACCTCCACGACACAAGAGGGACTGGCATTGCCAATGCCTACGCCGCCCTGCAGGCGGGCGTGAGAGTCCTGGATGGCACGCTGGGCGGTCTTGGCGGCTGTCCGTTTGCTCCGGGAGCAACGGGAAATGTCGCCTTTGAAGATCTCGTCTATCTGTGCGAGCGCAGTGGCTTCGCCACGGGGATCGATCTGGAGAAGCTGCTTGAGCTGCGTCCAATCCTGGACCGGGAGCTGCCCGGAGAAACTCTGTACGGCGCGCTGGCGCGTGCCGGGCCTCCCGCCACGATCCGGTGGCAGTCGGGCTCGACCTGACGCTTCAAGCCGCTTGTCGGAACGGGGCGTGAATCGAACGGTTCCGAATTCCATGCGGCAACTGGAAGCCGGGCCAGCGAGATCTCCCGAAGTTCGCTAACGACCCCGGCGCGGCACGTCCCTTCATTGTGTTGGGCTTTTGTGCTTGCCCCAGCAATTCAAGGTTGACTTTTCGGGCAGTTCCAACTATGTGCCCGCACAGGCGTCGACCGGCGCCCTTTTCTTCCCAAACCATATTTGCCAGCGCAGACGCCGCAAAAACAAGGTACCACCAATCCATGTCCAATGAACAAATCCATGTTTCCGAACTGAAGGCCATGAAGCCGGCCCAACTTCTCACGATGGCCGGCGATCTCGATGTGGACAATCCATCCGGAATGTCCAAGGATTCCACAATCTCCGAAATCATCAAGAAAAGAGCCGCACAAGGCTGGAAGGTCTTCAGCGACGATGGCGTTCTTGAAGTGCTTCAGGATGGCTTCGGCTACCTGCGTTCCAGAGAATCCAACTATCTCCCCGGACCTGTCGACATCTATGTCAGTCCCAAGATCATTCGCAGGTTTGGCCTTCGCACCGGTTCGACCGTTGCCGGCGAACTCCAAGCCCCGAGCTCCGATCAAAAGTACTTCACGCTGACACATGTCTCGATGTTGAACTACAGCGATCCCGAAACGGCAAGGTATCGCGTCAATTTCGACAATCTGACGCCGCTTTATCCGGATCAACGAATTTCGATGGAGATTCCCGACACGCATTCCAAGGATCTGTCGGCCCGAATCATCGACCTCGTCGCTCCGCTTGGCAAGGGTCAGCGAGCCCTGATCGTTGCGCCGCCGCGCACCGGCAAGACCGTGCTGCTGCAAAACATTGCCAAGTCGATCGAAACAAACCACCCCGAATGTTTCCTTATCGTCCTGCTGGTCGATGAACGGCCTGAGGAAGTCACCGACATGCAGCGCAGCGTCAAGGGAGAGGTGATTTCGTCGACCTTCGACGAGCCCGCCACGCGCCATGTCAAGGTATCGGAAATGGTCATCGAGAAGGCAAAGAGGCTCGTCGAAAACAAGCGGGACGTTGTCATTCTTCTTGATTCGATCACGCGGCTCGGTCGAGCGTTCAATGCCGTTGTGCCTTCTTCGGGCAAGGTCCTGAGCGGCGGCGTTGACGCAAACGCATTGCAGCGTCCAAAGCGCTTCTTCGGCGCTGCGCGCAACATCGAGGAAGGCGGGTCGCTCACGATCATCGCAACGGCGCTGATCGACACCGGCAGCCGCATGGACGAGGTGATCTTCGAGGAGTTCAAGGGCACTGGCAATTCGGAAATCGTGCTTGACAGAAAGGTGGCCGACAAGAGGGTCTTTCCTTCCATGGACATCCTCAAGTCGGGCACGCGCAAGGAAGACCTTCTGGTGTCGCGCCTGGATCTGCAAAAGACGTTCATGCTTAGGCGCATTCTCACCTCGATGGGCACGACCGAAGCCATCGAGTTTCTCATTTCAAAGCTGAGAATCACCGGGTCCAATTCGGAATTCTTCAGGTCGATGAACAGCAGGTAGCAACAAGCCGGTCTTGAGCCGGAAACGAAATCAACATGATATCGGGGCTGTCCACGAACACCGACACAATCTTTGCCGCCGCCACGGCCCCCGGTCGCGCCGCCATCGCTGTCGTCCGCATCTCGGGAAGTCAAACGCCTCACGTGCTTCGACAGATGGCCGGGCGGTTGACGCCGCCACGGCAGGCTGCGCTTCGCAAAATTCGCCGACCGGACGGCTCGCTTCTCGACGAGTGCCTGGTAATCCGCTTTCCGCACGGTGGAAGCTACACCGGCGAGGCAGCCGCAGAGCTTCATGTCCATGGTGGACGGGCCACAATGTCGGCCGTTCTGGAGACACTCGCCGGATTTCCCGGCATGCGGCCTGCAAGGCCCGGCGAGTTCACGCTGAGAGCCTTGCTCGCGGGCAGGATGGATCTTGCCCAGGTTGAGGGGCTGGCGGATCTTGTCGATGCCGAAACGGAAGCGCAGCGACGACAGGCACAGAGACAGTTTGGAGGAGCGGTTGGACAACAGGCCGCCAGGTGGAAACGGCAGCTGACAAGATCTCTAGCGTTGCTGGAAACCGAGCTGGAATTCTCGGAAGAGGACATACCCCTCGATCTCAGCCAAAGGGCAAGCGCCGAACTTTATGCATTGCGTGACGAGCTCAAAGTCGAACTGCGCGGCGTGGCAACGGCCGAAAGGCTGCGCGAAGGATTTGAGGTTGCCATTGTCGGCAGGCCGAACATCGGAAAGTCAACGCTCCTGAACTGCCTTGCGGGGCGCGAAGCTGCCATCACTTCCAGCATCGCCGGAACGACACGAGATGTCGTCGAGGTCAGAATGGACTTG
>JAPOOS010000035.1 GCA_026713305.1 Paracoccaceae bacterium | reverse complement strand
GAAGAGCTTCCCTCCGACGCCGCCACACTGCGGCGCTCCTGGAATTCGCTCCTGCGCGACCGCGTCACGCTGCCTCTGTTGCCCAGCACCCTTGCCCATTCGTTGCGGTTTGGAATGTTCACCGCGGCGGAATTCAAGGAATTTGTTCGATCCTTTGCCCGAACCGATTTCTACAGTCGCTACCGAAAGTCCATATGCAGGACGGACGCGCTGGCTCAAGTAATTGTGCTGCCGGAACGGCGTGGGAGGTCTCCGGCCCGGATTCTTTGGTCCACTGTAGGAAGAGGTTTCGTGCTTCGTCCACTGCCGCCGGCGGCGGCCCAAGGACCGACAAGAATTGACGAAGTCTTTGGATGCATGTTCGAGTGGGTTAGAGCAAGGAAATTCATGCTGTGCGTTGAACGAGACGCTTGCCTCAGCAGAAGTCCGATCAACTGGCAATTGGATGAACTCGTCACCCTGTTCAAGTCGCTGCGTCCAAAGACCTTCAAAGCTGGGGTTCTTGCGCCTCTGCTTGCAGACTTCCTGAAGCTTAACGAACGCAGCCAAGCATTGAAGGAAGCGGTCGGCCAGCACCTCGTGACGGCGCTGCAGGCCGCATTGTTGAAGCCCGGCAACATGGCGCAAGCAAAGCACATCTCCGACATACTTAGATATGTCCCGGAACGACTGCTGTTTCGGCTGCCGTCCAGCATACAGCATCGTGAGCTATTGGTGTGTCTTGCATGTGCCGAGGCGTCCATCCTTCCGGTTCGCTCCGACTGGTGCAGCGAAAGCGGCGCCCTTTCCGGATGCCTTTCACATGATGACCTGGAGAAACTGCTCAATGAGCTTGCTCCTTTCATGAATTCCGCCCGGGCCAATCAGGCGAGCAGGGCAGCTTTGGCGTTTCTCGCCGGACACAGTCTGCCCGAACTTGCCGCCCGCCCGAGACTTGCCTCATTGAAGGTG
This sequence comes from Paracoccaceae bacterium, assembly GCA_026713305.1. GTDB lineage: Bacteria > Pseudomonadota > Alphaproteobacteria > Rhodobacterales > Rhodobacteraceae > MPNP01. The sequence goes on along the minus strand of JAPOOS010000035.1, from coordinate 8,818 downwards.
ATCAGGGCGCGCGAGGTTCGGACAGGCCAGTCGGTTGCCCTTTCCCTCGAAGAGCTGTCGAATTACCTCCGAACGGGTACCTTGTTCGCGGAATCGCCCGACGCCAACAAATTCCTCCCGCTTGTCGCTGACGCATTGCCTGATTCCAACCCCCTGGTCGTTGGACAGAACTACACCGAGTTTCTTCGTCAACATCAACGTCCCGAAGCCTCACTCCAGTTTGCCAACAGGCGCACCGTCCTGAAACTTACTGCCGTGGCCGAAAAATTCGGGTCGGACCTGGCGCGTGCCAAATTGATCCAGGAGCTTCGGCCTGTTCGGGGCGACGACAGGGAGGCGCTGAGGAAGCTTTGCGCGGGACATGCGGGCGACGATTTCGCGTCCGCCAGGCTGTGGATACCGAGCGACTCAACAAGCGGGGTCGAAGACATAGTCAACCGAATCATTGCGCAGTCGGAGCGGGAGTTTCTCGTTCCTTCGAGCGTAGCGAGAGAGCTGTCTCCGAGTGTGCACCAGTTCCTTGGTTTCCGGGAGCTCGATATGCCAGCCGTTGAAAGCCTCCTGCATGGACACATGCGGCTGGTCGCGGGGCTCACTCTGTCTCCCGCAGAATGCGAAGCTCTCCTTTTGTCCGTCCAGGACAGGAACTTGCTGCGACAACTGCCAATGCACCGACGTTCCGACGGCACGGTCGGAGGTGCGGAGAACGCATATGTCGTGAAGGACTTTCCGGTTCCTCACCTGCTTCGGGACCATGTAGTGACGATTGACCACAGCGAAAGTCCCGAAGGCCGCCAGCGCCAGTTCGACGTGCTCGATCTATGGTCACCCGTCGATCAGATCCGCGTCACGGTAGATCTTGACGAACCGCACCTCTTCCTGCTTGAAACGCTGGATGCGCTGGCACATCTGCGGCCAGACGACATGCGCGATCATCCAGGCCTCTTGAATCTGTTGCGCACCAAACGTTGGCTTGTTGCCAATCAGTTTCCGGTTGCGCCAGAGTACGTGCTTTCGCTACCCGACACGGTGGACGAAGCTGCTGGATTGCTGTTCAATCAGCCAGTCCATCGGTCGGTGTTCGTGCCACTTGGTTGCCTCCAGAGCGACATTCACCTGCATTCCGCGTTTGACATTCTTCGCGAAAGAATTCTGCTGAGCCAGGACGAATCGTTTTCCGCCATTGCGCTATTGGTCAACAATGCGGGAATTGTCGGGCGACCCGGACCCGTGGACAGCGACTTGATCCGCGCCTTTGCCATTCTTGCGGTTGCATCCCTTGATCCAGGTTTTCCTGGTTGGAAACTCATTGCGGCAACTCTTGCTGCACTTGGAGACGACACTCAACCAGTACTCGATTTGGTCAAGGAGTTCGCTTGCTTCAGTGTCGAAGACACGGCTCTCGCGGCCGAGGTTCTCGATAGACTGGCAGGGTACGCGCATCGCGAAGGAGAAATCGGAAGGGCTGCCGAACACATATACGAAAGCGGCTTTCGCACTGTCGCCAAATGGCCGAGAGAAGCGTTTCGCAAGGTCTTCGCGGTCGCCCGCGTGCCAACCGGAGATGGCAATTGGCGCATGGGCCGCGAGGTTGTCGAAAGTGGAGCCGGCGTCTCACGCGCGCATGTGCTCGATCCGAACTTCGCCGACACTCTGCGGAATGAATCGCAAGACAACTCGTGGACTTCTTCAAACGCTGAAATGGGCTCCACACGACCTGCGGCGGACTTTGCCCGCGCCGGTCGGCCATATTCCGAAACTGAAGCAATGCAAAGCCTGCGGCGCTTTCTCGAGCCCTGGCGCGGTCACGTGCCTTCAGACCTGGTCGTCATTCTTTTGGGACTGCTTGGTCGAAACCGTGCCTATGCCAAGCTGGCGGAGGAGTGGTCGGCCGATACGACAGCCGCCGTCGACACATTGTGGTCCTCGCTTGACAGTCACTTTCCGAGCGATGTGCTTCATCCTGAATCCCTTTCGGCAGAGGTCGGGCGGCGAATTTACAGAATCGAGGAAGTTGCAGGCAATTCAGTCCAGGTCAGGGCATTGTCGGGACACTGGTTCTCTGCGCCAGTGGACCAGGGGAGCGATGAAATTCTCATTGGCGATCCTCGCATGACGCACAGAAGCGTTTACCTTGCCGATGACGACGCTCGGGACATGTTCACACTGTACCTTCGGGTCGCCGATCCGGCAGCTCTCGCAGCGCGCGGCGAAGCGGTCCTGGCCTTTCGTGGACTTGCAAGGAGGGTTGGCGCTGATTGTCTGGCGCTCTTGATGGATCGTCAGCAAGAGGCTTTGGACAAGGCATTGGACAAGGCGGTAACGCTCGACCAGACGACCTTGCTGGAAACGGAGCGATTCCTGCGGGACCAACTGCCTTCGGCGCTTTCCACGTTGAAGTTGTCGACAACGAACATCGCACACGAAGCATTGCGGGACTACGAACAAAGGTACAGCCACCTTTCGCGGCTCGATGCGGGGCCCGAGGATTTGGACAAGCTGAAAACCGAGCTTTGGGATTCCATCTCCAGCCCCGATTCTGCGAAGGAACTGCTTGCCGCCTTGCGCAGCAAGATCAGGGACTTCGGCTACTCGCCAGAACGTGTTGTGCTTGAACTGTTCCAAAATGCAGATGACGCCTATCGGCAGCTGAACGCCTCCACCAAGGACGCGTGCTTCCGTTTCGAGGTGACAAGGGAGGGAGCCGGAGGATTTCGGACGATCCATTGGGGCCGTCCGATAAACCATTTGGGGCGACATCCGGACGAAGGCCGCCGCAGGGGACTCGGCAAGGATCTTCTCAACATGCTTCTGCTGAGCTTTTCGGACAAGCGCCCTGAAGACAAGCTGACCGGCAAGTTCGGACTCGGTTTCAAGGTGGTCCACGCATTGTCGGAAAGCGTTGGCATAGCCAGCGGCTTCATCGGCTTGCGCACCGCTGGCGGCTTTCTGCCCACGCACTGGCCGGATGGAGTCAAGCTGGCCGAGAGACACAGATCCGAAAGCGGTCAAAGGGCAACAGTCATCGAAGTGCCGTTTTCCAACGAGACCTCTGAGGATGGCCACAGCGCAGTATCCGCATTCGGTGACATCGCGCCAATTCTTGTCGCATGCGCCCGCGCCATAAGGAGGATTGAAATTCACGACGAGAATCCGACCGCCTATTCGTGCGAAGCCGCGGACTTCCTGAACGACAAGGACATCAGTGTAGTTGCCGTTCAAGGCAGGTCGCCGAGGCGTGCGCTCCGTTTGAATCTCGACGGCGACTTCCGGCTTTTTGTCGACATAGGCGCCCATGGGCCAAAGGCCTACTCTTCGACACTGGCAGGTCTGTGGAATCTCGCGCCGTTGGAAGAGGATTTGGGGTCGGGCTGGGTGCTTGACGGTCCGTTTGCCGTCGACCCCGGGAGAAGCCGTCTATCCGGTTCGGTTGACGAGCGCAGGCGAACGTTCAAGACACTCGGAAACGTCCTGGGCGACCGCCTGGTGAGACTGCATGAACTTTCCCTATCCGACTGGCCCGCATTTGCCGAAGCGCTTCACTTGCGCTGCGAAAGGCCTGCATTCTGGTCCCGACTGTTCGAGCTCCTGCAAGGGGACCTTGCGGATGAGCGCATCCGTCATCTTCATACGGACCGCCGGGGGCTGGGACGGCTGGTTGCTGAACGTCGTATCGTGCCCACGCGGCTGCCGCCGCCGCTGGACGAATCCACAATTGCCGGAGAGATCAAGTTCCGGACAGCGGGCGCGATGGACAGCGAGCATGTCCAGAAGGCGGTCAGCAACTGGAGCGTATTGCGCAAGCTGCCTGGACGCATTGTCGCAAGCGAAGTGGCGAAGCCTCTCCAATTGCTTGGATTCCGGGAATTCAAAACCTTGAATCTGGCAGACCTGATCAAGCGCGAACTGAAAGGCAACCCAAGGATGAGCCGCGAACGGGCAGGCCGACTAGGCCACCTTCTCAATGCGGAGACGATCAGGACAGAGCCGCTTTCCCTGGAAGAATCCGCTCTTCTGCCTGCCGCAAGCAAGGCGCATTTTCAGGCAAGGGACGGGCAGTGGCAGCCCGTTAGGGAGCTGATTTCCGCCAGTGCGAACAATGAAGACGAGAAACTGCTGTGCAGGTTCGCGCCGAACAGGGCGATCCTTGGCGAGAAATACACCGGCGACGCTCTCAGTTTCTTCAGGGTTGCGCGACGTCGGTCCGGCTACAACCCTCAAGCGCGCCTGCTTTGGGAATGGGCACGCAATGCCGACAGCGACGAGAGGCGTCTCGCGGTGTACCGCTACTTCGTGGATGGAACACAGGGAAGGGCATTGGCTGAATTGTGCCGGGAAACCAGGCCGATGTGGATGCACCAATCCATCGAGACCCTCAAAAATGATCCCTTGCTTTCCGACTGGAATGAAAGCGACCGCAGACGCCTCAAGCTGGAACTTGGCATTGACTCCGTTGGACCATTGTCTCCGCAGTCAAATTCCAAACGGGCTCTGGAAGCCATTTGGGCATGGTGGTCAGAGCATCGGTCAAGTCTTTGCAAGGAGTACGATCGACGTGTCTATCCGTCGTTCCTTTCGCCCGCGGAACTGCATCGGTCGGATGACCGGACAACTTGGTTCACCATGTTTTCGCTCGCTTGCTTTCGAACCATTGGGCGGACCCAGGACGAGCAACACAGGTCGTTTGTCGAGCGGAGTTACAAGGAGGGCTGGTGGCAGGAAATTGCTCGTGTCAGTCCTGACGAGAACGTCGAGGCCTGGGTCCAGAGACTGGAAAACTGGAGTTCCGCCCAACAGCACGATCAGGAAGCCCTTCCCTGGCGACGAATCCTTGTCGACCAGTACGTGATTTGCAGATGGCTGACCGAATACATCGAGATTGTCCGCAAGCTGCCCCGAATTGTCGAAAACCACGGCATTGTCAGTTTGGAGAATTTGCTGCGGCCAAGCTACTCTCCTCAAATCGCAAGCCTGGGAATCGACGCCGCGCCGATATACGGCTCTCTCGGGATTGGCTTCAATTGGATCATCCGTGAATTGCTTCGAAACGGGTTCTACGAAAGCCGTTACGAACACCTCCTGGCGCCCTACTGCTGGTCGTCGACGGGACGCGTTAGAAGACTTCTGATTGAGATGGGTGCCGAATTGCAGGACTCCGCTGGCATAGACAACAGCCGCGCGATTCATGGCTTTGTATCGGAGCAAGTTGGAGACGAAGCAGCTCGTTTCGAGGGCGACTACGACCTACCCTTGCATGAGATAACGCGCTGGGAGCATAGGCATGCCTTGCGGACGGCCTTGGCCGAGACAGGAATCTCAACCGGAATGATGGAAGATGCTGACGAACAAGCCGATTAGGCACACCGGCCGATGACGGCATACGCACCATTTGAATGTGGCGACGCGGTCTCCCATGAGATTCATGGCACAGGACGGGTTCTCACCGACTTGGGTACAACCGTCGTTGTAAGGTTTGGCGGTAGACTGCAGCAAGTCGTCGCCGATGAACTTCAGACTGCCGCGGCACTGAAGTCGGCGATCAAAGGCAACCAGTACAGCGGAGCTTCCGACTCGCTGCTGCGTGCCCAGGCGCTTGCCATCTGCTCGATCAATGATCAGTGGGGAGTTTTTTCCCGCTCGCGGGTCAAGTTGCTGCCCTATCAGCTTTGGGTCTGCCGCAAGGTCAATCAGACATGGCCCTTCCGGTGGCTCGTCGCGGACGATGTCGGACTGGGAAAGACTATCGAGTGCGGGTTGATCCTCACGCCTCAGCTCGCCTCGGGACGGGTCAAGCGGCTGCTCATACTGACCCCTGCGAAACTCGTGGTTCAATGGCAGTATCGACTCAAGGACATGTTCGACATTCGCCTTCAGCGCTACGTTAGCGCGGCGGACAGGGAAGGCAGCGACTTTTGGGCAGCCGCCTCGATGGTCGTCGCTTCGTTTCACACATTGAGGGACGTCCGCAGAGGCGCCAAGGAAAGGCTTCTGGAGGCAGAGCCTTGGGACCTCGTGGTTGTCGACGAAGCCCACCACCTCAGCACGTATGGGCGCAGGGGCGAGACCCTTGCGTATGGCCTCGTCTCGGATCTCCAAGACAGGAACAAGATAAACTCACTGCTGTTTTTCACCGGCACGCCGCACCGCGGCAAGGACTACGGCTTTTTCGGCCTGCTGCAGCTTCTTCGCCCCGATTTGTTCGATCCCGAAAACGACAGCTCGAAGCAACTGCCCCGCTTGAGAGAGGTGATGATTCGAAACAACAAGGCAACCGTTACAGACCTTCGAGGAAAGCGACTGTTCAAGCCGGCGGAAGTGCACAGCAGGGAATACTCGTACAACGCGGAAGAGCAGCATTTCTACGAAACTCTCAGCAGTTTCATTGTGGACGGCAGAGCATACGCGGCGACACTGACGGGCCGCGAGGAAACCACCCGAATGCTTGTGCTGACAGTGCTCCAAAAGCTCGCCGCAAGTTCAATTGCAGCCATCCGCAGCACGCTTCAAAGGCGTGTCAACACTTTGAGGAAGGTGGTGGGCAGTTCGGGTCGAGTCAAATGGAACTTGCTCGGGGACAATGGTCACGAAACGCTTGACGACCGTGCGGAAGCCGAGGAAACCGTTCCCGAAGCGACCGCCGTCACGCTCATGAAAGGTGAGATAAGCCGGCTGAACGAGCTGATTGCACTTAGTCAGCAGGTTCCCAGAGAAACCAAGATTGAGCGCCTGCTTGACATGATTGAAACCGAGTTCGACGCCGATGAGCAGGTATTGCTCTTCACCGAGTACAAAGCAACACAGGCATTGGTCGTGAACGCTCTGCAACGGAGATTTGGTTTCGGTTGCGCAACCTTCATCAATGGCGATGATCAGCTCCATGGAGTGTTGCAGCCAACGGGCATTTCAACGACCCATAGCTGCACGAGAGGCAGGGCGGCCAACGACTTCAACGAGGGTCGCGTCCGATTTCTGGTATCCACCGAGGCTGGCGGCGAAGGAATTGACCTTCAAGAGAGATGTGCCGTGCTGGTCCATGTGGACATGCCGTGGAACCCGATGCGCCTTCATCAGCGAGTTGGACGCCTGTCTCGCTACGGCCAGTCTCGCACAGTCAGAGTCTACATCCTTCGAAATCACGACACTGTGGAAGCCAGAATCTGGGCGCTTCTCAACAGCAAGCTCGAGAACATTCAAAAGGTGTATTCATCTGTGATGGATGTAGACGAAGACATCACGCAACTGGTTGTCGGTCTTGTCGGAAACGCGTTCTTCGACAGGCTGTTTTCAGATGCATCGGCTCTATCCAATGACAATCTTGCGGATTGGTTTGACAAGGAAACTGCCACCCTGGGTGGGGACGATGCCCTGACAACTGTCCGCAACATGAACTTGAACGTGTCCCAGTTTGACTTCCAACGGGTCAGCAAGGACCTTCCGAAGGTTGACCTTCCGGATCTGCGCAAATTCTTTTCGAGCGCCGTCGGTCGCCACAAGCGCCGTGTCTCGCATCGGAATGGCGGATTGACATTCAAGACGCCGGAAGAATGGATGAAACGAAGCTATGTGCTTCGGGACAAATATGATGGCCTTGTCTTTGAACGCGGTCTTCCTGGGCAAAATTCGACATCCCGAGTGCTTGGAATTGGTCACTCGCTGTTTGACGTTGCGCTCGGCGAGGCAAAGGAGCTTCTTGCATTCCTTTCTTGCGTCGATGGGCTTGAGGGACCGTTGCTGATCCTGAAGGTCGAGGACGAGATAACTGGCACCGGCGCTCTCGTGGACAGCTTGATCTTTGGCGTGGCCGAAAGGAGCGGTGACATTCAGGTACTTCGGGACTGGGAGCTTCTCACGGAGTTGAACTGCCTGAAAGCGACTGAATTGGCTTCGACCAAACCTACAGCCCGCCAAACCAAGGAACTGGTCGATCGACTGAAGGCATCGTTCGACCGCAAGGTTTCCGATTACGTGCAGGACATGAAGCGGCCGGTGTCGTGGGCGGAAATGCTGCTTGTGCCATCCACAACCCATGGCGAGGTCGCGCAAAGTCGATTGCGCCAACAGGGATAATGCCCGTCTGTTGAGTTCTCGACTCATGGCCAAAGTTCCACTCCTTCGCGGTTTCAACAGTTGCCAGGTGTGAATGGAGAGCCATTTGTTGGCTGCAAACCGACCGCACGGCCAGACAATTGCATCGATGCGTCTACGAGTGGCAGCAGCCATTTCGGCGGGAGTGACGCTTCAATCAACACGCGACTGGGTGATCCGCTACAACAAGCGGGGCGTTTACAGTCTTTGCAGCGCTCCCTGCTGCGGGCTTTCGGGCCGTTTGACGAAGTCGCTAGGAAGGCGAATACGCGTGATGCTGGGTCAAAAATGGGTTGCATTTGGGGGAAAGCGACCTTAAACGCGGCACCTGCCGTAAAGAGCAATTGGGCAGTTGTCTCTTGCAATTTGACCTGTCCAAGAGGACGATGAATCCGGCAAGGGGTTCATTTGCAGGACACCTCGGGTGGTTTCCGACCCCTTTGAGCTAAGGGAACGCTACTACTGCAAGCAATGAAAGCCGCTTGTGGCCGTGTGGGCTGCAGGCGGTTTTTCTTGAGCAAGGGTGCACAGCCAGCAATGGCTGTGCAGCTTTTGAAGCGAGAATCTCCTAAGTGCAGGATCTTGGGGCGCGGTTGCAAATCCAACGCTTCTCCAAGCAATTCGGTGGAATGCGACCGCCTGCTTTCATTCCTTGAATTGCCCCTTTGTCCGACGAGGCTGTCACGAAAGGTCTCCTGTCGGAATTCGTCGGGGACAATCTCAAGACGCCGGT
>JAPOOS010000036.1 GCA_026713305.1 Paracoccaceae bacterium | reverse complement strand
GATCGAACTCGCAGCAATCACCGCGGAAGCGGCGACAAGACATCCACCCAGTGGCCTCGAAACGTATCGGCCGAGAGCGGGCAACTTCTCCAGAGTGATGAACAACGTCGCCAATCCCATCCAGGCAAGCGACATCATTCCAGTGATCAGGCAAATTGCCATCAGCAACCAGCAACAGCCCACACAAATCATGCCGAACTTGAACCCTGTGGCGAACTCGCCGCCGAGTCCAGTCTCCCCGCGTGCCAGGAACACCACGAGCGGATTTCGGCAGTATGCAAGGCATCGTTCCTTCAAGGTCGAAAACTGATACAGGCCAGCCGCAGCCAGCACAATGGACGCCGCCAGCCAGCTTCCGGCGAGTCCAGCCGACCCGGGATGGCTGACCATTGCGGCCAGGTAGTGGATCAAGGCCATTCCGGCCGCAAAGATCATCCAGCAGCTCAGGTACCCTGCCAGCAACGAGGCGGCGCCGGACTGACTGCCGGCGCCGGCGATCCGAAGATCTTCGTATACGAGAACAACGGGCGCCAGGCTAGGCAACATCATTGCCGCCGACATCAGCATCCACATCAGCAGAAGAACAAAGGGGGAATGATGTTGTGCTTGCGTTGTCAAAACCGAAATCCAGAATTCCGGGGAGGCAAGCGTTGCCGCCGCAGTTTCCACGGCCACAGCGGAATTCACGAGCAGCGCAAGCCAGGACAGCAGGATGACACCGTAGAACAGCAGCCAGAACCACTCCTGTGTCTGGCGTGCCAAGCGAACTCCTGGGAGACGTTTCGCCATTGCGCTCAGCAGCGAACTGCAATTTTCGTAAGCGGTTGGCGCCAATGCATCCCAATGTTCCTGTCCTGCGATTCGCCGGCGAACGAAGCAGCGAACATCGGGGTGCTGCTGTCAACATCAAAACTTGGACTTGGCGCGACTGACGGGGCTCGAACCCGCGACCTCCGGCGTGACAGGCCGGCACTCTAAACCAACTGAGCTACAGTCGCTCTGTCCAAACGTATTTGCATCCGGTGGCCTGCCATTTAGGGACTTGCGGGACAAATGTCAACCCGCAGAGTGCACATGAAGAATCGTCCGACGACAGCACGAGCCGAGGCTGGCGCTGCTGTGCCAAGTTCGCGAAAACACATTCGGTTGCACGTTTTCCAATCTTCCGACTCCATGCCAGGCACGAAACAGGAGCATGGGGAAACAAGGCGACAATCCCTCCCAGCGCGCCGATGAGCAGATTGGTCAGTTCAGACATCGGTCCTTCAATGGCCTACGGTGACTGACACGGTGTTTCCAAGTTGCATCCTTCATGTCAACCGCGGCGGCCCCTGGTCCGAAGCGAGTGACTGACAAGTTTGAAACCTGCAAGACGCTCTGCAGTCGATTGCAACCCTGATTCAAGAGGGCATTTTCGAGCGCATTCTCGCCATGCTGGCTTCCCTTGGCGTTGAAGACGAAACACTGAAGATGGATGCCGCTGACATCGATGTTCATCGCACGGCAGGCAGTGCAGGTGGCAATCAACCCGTAGTTGCACCTGATTGCTGGCGCCATTAGCGCCCATGCCGGGGCACGGGTGGTTGGCAAGGAGACTTGCCCGAAACCGCGCAACGAATCATTGTTCATCGCGGCCCTGAAGCGGAGACGGAATTGGGTTTCGCAAGCAGAATGAAGTTCCGAAAGATCGAAATGACGCCAATCCTGCATGTTGATGCAATGCTGGGCAGACCGTGTCTCAACCGGATCTTCCGGGGACCGAACGACGAGGGGGACCGGCATCAGCTTGGTGGGCATGCGCATCAACCGCTGGAGTTGTTGCTTGAACTGTCAGTCATCGCCCCAAACAGTTCGATGAGACGGCAAGGTGGCGGAACATGCATGCATCGCCGCCGCATTCACGACCGGCCGGGACTTGAAGATCCGACCACGCAACCGGAGGGCCAAGACATGAAAGGGATTTGCGTTGAAGGTGGCGGCGTGTGTCGGCATTCGCTGCCTCGCCCCTTCTGCAGGCTTGGAAGAGCACGTTGCAGCCCTCATGTTCCACGCAGGGGACCAAAGCCCGTTCAAGCTTCTCTCTCTTCTGCCGCGACAACTGCATCCACCATCGAGCGCCAAAGCCACCGACAGTTCGAACAGGCATGTCTCTGCGCCTCGCGGTCAGGCGAAAATGCGTCAGGCTGAAGGCTCGGCCCTGCCAGCGTCATTGCATGGAACTCGCCGAACACGTCATTCCGCAAACTCGTCGGAAACAGTTTCGCAGGGCATTGTGCCGGGAGCGTGGCGGCACGGGTTGCCCGAAGCCCGGATGGCGCTCATCGCGCCGCCGGAATGCCGCCATGGCATGTGCTGCTGCAAAGTCCTCCCTAAATCTCAGCAATCCAAACCGGTCACACTGCTGCAATGGGGACGAATGGAGCCACAGGCTGCCATGACGGAACTGTCAACCCGCCACGCAACCGGAAGGGGCGGGAGGGAAGTCCTTTCGCCAGCGTCCCGACTGGTCGCGGAGTGCATTTTGGGAAGGTGTCAGGTTGCGAAACGCTTGCCTTGAAAGCGGAGCTTGACTAAATTGCCGTTATGAATGACGATCGAATTACCGAACTCGCCGAGAGAACCGCCGTGCTGGCGGAACGGATGAATACCATGAAAGCCGAATACAAGACGGACATCGCCCGGTTGGCCGAGGACATGGCCAAGCGCGATATCGATTTAGCCAATCGCGACGCCCGGTTGGCCGAGGACATGGCCAAGCGCGATATCGATTTAGCCAATCGCGACGCCCGGTTGGCCGAGGACATGGCCAAGCGCGACACCGAAATGGCCAAGCGCGACAAGGACAACATCAAGTGGTTGATCGGGATGTGGATTGCCAGCACCATCATCATTATCGGCAGCATGGGCCTCATGTTGCGTTTATCAGGCGTATGAAGACTTTGCAGCCCGCCATTCTCGTTACGGCATTTGCCGCAGTCGACTGAATGAGCGGGTCAGCCCGCATCTGCTGAACCAGCCGACGCACCGGTGCCGCTTGGTCTGACATTCCCCTTCCCAAGGGTTGGCTTCATTGCGAACAGTTTCGGCGCCGAATGGGCGGAACTCCGAATCGATGCTGAACCGAGACCACATTGGACGACTGCGCTG
>JAPOOS010000342.1 GCA_026713305.1 Paracoccaceae bacterium | reverse complement strand
GGACGCAGCTGGCGGCGTGCCGGAACATGGTGCGCCGAATTGCCCGTGCCAGGGCCAGGCAAAAAGAGAACAATGTTCCGGCGTGAGTGTGCATGAAACAGGGGAAGGTGACTTTCGAATCGGGCACTGAGCGCTCCGGCTTGCCGGGATGGACATACTTTTCGGAAAGGCTGTTCGAGCTCGAGTGCGAGGAACTGTTTCGGACCCACTGGCAGTACATTTGCCATGTCAGCGAAGTGGCCGAACCGGGGCGGTTTGCAACGCTGGACATCGGCGGCGAACGGGGATTCGTCATTCGCGGCGAAGATGGCGCTTTGCGCGGGTTTCACAATCTTTGCCGCCATCGCGGCTCGCGGGTTGTTGCGGCCGAGCGCGGCGTCTGCAAGCGCATGATCGTGTGTCCGTTCCATGGTTGGACCTACAATTTGGATGGGAGCCTGCGAGGCGTTTCCCGTCCGGAAACCTTCCCAAGGATGAGCAAGCGCCATTGGGGTCTCAAGCCGCTCGACATGGAAGTGTGGAATGGGTTGGTCTTCCTGCGCTTTTGCCCGGGCCCGCAGCCGAGCGTAGCGGAAATGATGGCTCCCTTTGAGGCCGAGGTGGCGCCGTATGACATTGCCGGCATGGTATCGGCAAACAGCGACTACAGCGAAACCATCTGCGCCAACTGGAAGGCTGTTCGTGATGTGGACAACGAGGGCTACCATGTGCCTCAGGCACATCCTGCATTGCACGATCTGTATGGCCAGCACTACTTTGACGAACCCTATCGAGACTATGTTTCGCGATCGGCAGGGCATTTCAACGAGAGCGAAGGGCGCCACTGGAGCGTGCTCCACTACCGGCGCATACTTCCCTGCCCCGAGCGCCTGCCGGAATCTCATCGGCAACTCTGGCTGTACTTGGGCCTGTTTCCAAACTTTGTTCTTGGGCTCTATCCCGACAGCGTAATCCACTATCGGGAACTCCCGCTGTCAGCGGTCAGCACAGTGCAAACAGGCGGTGTGTTCCGGTATCGCAATGAGTCCCGGGAACTGCGGCTCGCACGCTATCTCAGCGGGCGCATCGACCGGGAGACATCCGAAGAGGACCGAATGCTGACCGTGTGGGCTGCCGAGGCAACCCGCTCCTCAGCCTTTGAAGGCATCATTCTTTCAGATCTCGAAGCTGGCATTCGCTCGCACCATGATCACTTGCGGGAGGTTTTGCCGGTTTTGAACCTCGACGCGGAACCCACAGGAATGTCGATTGCCGAAGCCAATCGGGCCGCCCGCAAGGAAATTTCCGCCGGTTGATCGGCCCCGAGACTGCCGCCGTGCCGGCTTCCGGCGTCAGTTGGTGAGGCGACTGACCAGGTCATTGACATTGGGTCGCGGACGATCCGACGGAACCACCCTTCGTGTGCCGATGTGGATGAAGCCGGCAACATATTCGGGCGGCTCGATGCCAAGCGCCTGTCGCCGAAAGTCTTCGTCGTGAGCGCCAAACCCTGTGAGCCACGTTGCGCCCCAGCCGGAAGCCAGCGCCGCATTCAACAATGAAAGACAAACCGCCCCGGCCGACAGTGTCTGTTCGATTGCTGGAATCTTTGCCTCCTCGTTGGGTGACGCAATCACGGCGACCACTAGATTGGCGTTGTCAAAGACCTGAGCGGCCTTTTCTACCAGGGAAGGCGCTTTCCCAAGCTCCGCACCGCGGCGACGCAGGATGTTGCCCAGCCGGGCCATGGCTGACTTTTCAATGACGATGAACCGCCAAGGCTCAAGCATGCCATGATCGGGACTGCGGGCAGCTGCAGTCAGCAGCGTCATGAGTTGTTCGGTGTCGGGCACTGGCTCCGCAAGCGTCAAGTACGGTTGCGAGCGCCGCGTCAGCAGGAATTCGAGGGCTTCAAGGTTTCTGGACGTCATGTTGTAGCTTGCCTTCCTTTGCTTGTCGCCACTTTGCTCTGGCAGTTTGTGGCAATTCAGTACAGATCGGTGCGTATTGGACTTGCCGCCGTCAATCCTCCGTCGACGGTCATGCACTGCCCAGTCACGAAACTTGCATCATCAGATACAAGCCACCTGACCATGTTGGCAATGTCCGCAGGCAGGCCAAGGCGGCCGACTGGATGCCGAGCAAGTGCGTCTGCCTTGACTTGGGCGACATCCGACGATTCCTGAAAGGCTGCCTGAGCCATTTCGGTCATGATCCAGCCGGGACTGACGGCGTTGCATCGAATCAGCGGCCCGTGATCAACGGCGATGGATCTCGTCAAGGCGTGCACAAATCCCTTTGACGCATTGTACAGGGCCAAACCCGGATCTGCGAAGTTGCCCGAGATGGATCCAATGTTGACAATCACTCCGCCACCCAGGGACTCCATGATCGGAATGAACTCGCGGCAGGCGTTGAACACGCCGCGGCAATTTGTTCCCATGACCATGGACCAGTCGTCGTCAGTTGTCGCGACAATGTTCTTCTCGAGCTGAATTCCAGCATTGTTGACGAGAATGCCGAGGCGCCCCGGCATCTGCGCGACCGTCCTCCCGAGACTTCGAATGTCGTCCGGTCTGGAAACGTCGGCGCACCTCCAGTGGATTTCCGTTTCGAGATTCTCCCGAGGTTCGCCGCGGCCACAGCCGAGAACTCTCACGCCACTGTCGTTGAGACAGGAAGCGATCGCTCTGCCAATTCCGGACCCGGCGCCTGTGACCACGGCAATCTGTCCCTCCGCGATCCGAGACTTTGTCCCGACGGTTCTTGAACGCGACATACCGGAATCCGTCAATCGGGACTGTTCCCTTCCCGGCATCACAGTTGCATCTGCTGTACCTGAGCCGTCAGGCCGCCATCCATGATCCACAATTGACCGGATGCATATCTTGCCTCGTCCGACGCCAGCCACAGGACAAGCCCGGCGATGTCTTGCGGAGTTCCCATGGTCCGAGTGGGATGAATCCGTTCAACCTTGCTGCGCATGTCCTGCGTCCCGGTGGAACTGCCAAGAAACGATTCGAGCATCGGAGTGTCGACATATCCTGGGCAGACTGCATTGACGCGAATGCCTTCCGGACCGTGATCGCAGGCCATTGCCCTCGTCAGGGCATGAACGGCTCCCTTGCTCGCACAGTATGCGGCAAGCTTGGGGTCGGCAATGAATCCATCGTATGAGCCGAAATTCACGATTGACGCATGACGGGAACGGCGCAGCAGCGGCAGGCAACCCTTGCTCACCAGGAACATGCCGGTGACATTTGCCGCCATGACCTGGTTCCATTCTGCCAGCGAGGTGTCCTCAATGGACTTTTCCACTTCGATCCCGGCGGCATTGACGAGTGTGTCCAGGGCGCCCCACCTCTCGTCGACAAACGTAACTGCGCCTGCGACCTGGGATTCGTCGGTGATGTCGCACTGGAAATATTGCGCTCCCGGCACATCAGCCGCAACGGCAAGGTCAAGCGCAATCACGTCTGCGCCTTCGGCGGAAAAGCGGTCGCATATCGCCCTTCCGATGCCGCCTGCCCCACCGGCAACCAAGGCGCGTCGGTTGTTCAGTCGCCCGCTCACGAGCCGGCTCTCCTGCGATATGCTTCGAGAACCAGTCCATGAAAGTGATGAACGGCGTGCTCGGACTTTCCCGAACCGCTCGGGTCGTGAACAATTCTTCCCTGTTCGAACGCAGGTGTGCTCATGCCCCGCTGGACGCTCTCCACAAGGGCGATGTCCTCTGCTTGCAGCACTTTGTCGATGTATTGGATTGCCTCCAATTCGCCGGCGACCGGTTCGGAGGTTTCGAAGAAGAAGTCATAGGTTTCAAATGTCCGGTCCACATCGACGGGTATGATGTGCATGATGATGAAATTGCCGCGGCCTGGATAACGCATCATGCAGGTGTTTGGCCAAAGCCACCACACTGCGTGGTCCCGCACCGATGCATCCTCGACAGAATAGGCGGAATTTGCGGACTTGCCTGCCTCGGCCATGTGGCTCGACCAAATGCCATGGGTTTCGACTCTGTATGTGTCCATGTCCACCAGCGTACAGAAGTCCTTGTGCGCCACGGGGCAATGGTAGCATTCAAGAAAATTGTCGACGACATTCTTCCAGTTGGAGGAGATTTCGTACGTCAGTCGGCGACTGAACGTCAGTTGATCCAGATCCGGGGCCCAATGGGAAACCTCATCGGCTAGAGTTTCGGATTGTTCGCGAAGCGACTCTGCCGACAGGTCCAGATTGACGAACACAAAGCTGCAGAACTCTTCCACCGCCACCGGGGTCAGGCAAATGTCGGACAGATCGAAATCCGCAAGTGACCGGGTATGGGGCGCTCTCCGCAGTTGGCCAGTCAGATCGTAGGTCCAGGCATGGTATGGACAGACAATTCGAGAAGTCTGCCCTTCGCCTGACATCAGTTCGTGAGCTCGGTGTTTGCAGACATTGTAGAAAGCCCTCAGCTCGCCCGACAAATCCCTGACAACAAGAACTGGATGGTTGGCGATGCTTGTGGTCACAAAGGAACCTGGTTGGCGAAGCTTCTCCGCATGGCATACCCACTGCCAACTTGACGAGACAATCTCCTCGAAATCGACCTTCAGCCATTTCCTCGAAGTATAGGCCTCGGCCCTGAGCGAATTGGAGAGTGTTGGATCGGGGTTCCAGCCAGCTGCGATGGCAACAAATTCAGATGCATCGGCAAACTGCGGCATTGTTGGATACCTGCTTGGACTACTTGGCTCGGTGGCAAAGGCAGGATGAAACAGCCCTTGTTGGGTACCGCTTCATCTGCACCAATTGATTCCAATTGGCACAACACGGTGAGCGCGCGCAAGGAAACGATGAATTCCCGGTTGGGCAGCTTGCACAATTGGGAATTAGCGTTGACACATCCTCTAACTGAGTGCATAAGGGAACCATGGATGTGGTTGACACATCGACCAAATCGATGTGGCCCAACGGATGTCCGCTTTCGAAGAAAGTCAAAAATCCTGCGGGTCACATTACCCCATTTTGTTTGGACCCAAACATTTGTCGATGTTTGGTACAAAACCCAGATAGCAAGCAACGACACGGTACCTGAGGTCTCTCCAAGACTCTCTAGACAATTTGTTCGGATACGAGGGCCTGTCTCGCGCAACCAGGGTGATTTGGCTCAAGCGTGTCAATCATCGCATGAAGCACGATGCCATATCGGAAAAGCCGTTGGCGCTCTGATGTGTGTTTTGCTTTTGACAGTGTCTGCATCAGAGGCAGGAACCACCTTTTCGCCTCATCATCGTTTTCAGCCATCCGCATAAACTCTATGAATAGCTTCGTGTCAGTCCGACCATCCTTTCGGACATTGAACATAAGCTCTCCCAATGCCCGCTGCGAATTTCTGTCCACGACCAAGAGAGTCTTGAATTCTTCCCGCGCCAAGGACACGAGCGTTCCGACAATTTCAGAAACTCGAGAAAGGTCATCCACTTGTGCCAATCATGCTGCAAATCTGGTGGCGGGCGTTATCTCAATCCACTTGTCAAGAATCCAAACAGGCATTGATGTCTCAGGAACGGTCGCCCGGCAATTTCTTGCGAACTCGGCCCGACATCAAAAACTCCGTCATGGCACCCAATCCAACGAGAATGGTACCCACAATCTCGCGCAGGCCAAATGGCTCGTCGAGAACCAAAGCGCTTGAGCCAACTGCCGACAGTATCTCGAAGGAAAGCAGGAAACCCAGCAGTGCAGGCGCCACAACAGCGGAACTCCATGTCGTGATGACAATCATTGGCAGCATGTAGAAGCATGAGAGCAACAGCAGTGTGGGAACTGCCGCCATGAACGTTTCCCGATTGGGCAGCTCGCCAACTGCGCCGCCAAGGATGAGAATCGCTGTTGCGCCAATCATCGTCGAACTGAGCATGCATACCGTGGCTGTCGCAAACGGCGCGATGCGCCGCGCGGAGAATACCAAGGCAGTGCCAATCGACCAAAAGATTCCCGATGCAAGCGCCATAAGATCGCCCGGTCGAAAATGTGCCGCGCCAATGTCTTCGCCCAATATTGCAACCAATCCTCCTATCGAAAGCGAAAATGCGACCAAACTGAGCGCGTTCCATCGACGCCCCATGAACAAGCATTCGATTGCCGTGCTCCATGCCGGTGTAAGGTAGAAAAGCAGCGCTGCTCTGACCACATCGGTGTAGGAAAGGGCAAAGGCATACAGGTTCACGCCGGCGCCAATCAGAATTGCGCCTCCGAGACTTATCCCGGACATTCTGCTCATTTCCCGACGCCAGAGCAGAACAGGCAGCAACAGCAGAGCCGCCACCCCATTGATCAGGAATCCCGACCAACCGCCCTCAATGCCCAAGGTGTTCAAATGGCGGATTGGCAGCCACCATAGCCCCCAGAGGACGGCTGCAAGAATTGTAAGCCCAATCGGGTAAGACTTTGATCGAAACACAGACTAGCTTCTTGTCGCTGACATTTGGATTGTTTGTTGATGGACAGTGCCGAGTCCTTCGGACGGATGCGCATACGCCACTACGCAATGGTCTGCCAGCAATTCGTGGAGCCGGGCCGCATAGGCAACGATACGCATGTCGCGGCAATGCGCTGCATTGCTCTTGGTTGTGGGTCAATGCCAATTGACCTTGCTCGCTGAAACCGACGCGTGGCTGCCAACACGACAAGGGTTTTTGCAGAATTGCATTGGTTGCCAAATGCGAGCGCCAAATTCCCGTCAAATTCCGGCAAAGGCAATTCTGCCCTTTGCCCTTTCGAGTCCCCTTCAATTCTCAACTGGATTGGCCTATTGTAAATTTTTGTGGTGTGGGGTCCGCTTGGCTCAATGAAGTGTTGGTTTTCGATTCCATCGCGGCAAGCATCCGGCCCCTACAGGAATTCTTGATGAATTTTGTGGCCTGGTGAGGAGTGCCCATGGTCCGCGCATCCATCAATCCCAAGCTCCTACGTTGGGCGCGAGAACGCGCCAAGATGGAACAGGAAGCATTGGCCAGAAGGTTCAAGAAACTGCCTCAGTGGGAGACTGGCCATGTACAACCCACCTTCAAGCAGTTGGAAGATTTCGCACGCGCTGTCCATGTACCGCTCGGCTACATGTTCCTTTCGGAACCGCCAGACGAGACCGTGCCCATTCCAGACTTCCGAACCTTTGCTGGCCAGTCGGTTACGCGACCAAGTCCCCACTTGCTGGACACAATCTATGACTGTCAAGAGCGTCAGGATTGGTACCGGGACTTTGCGCGCAATTCCGGCGCGCCCCGTCTTGATTTCGTCGGGAGCGCGTCGCTTGAGGACCACTCTGTAACTGTTGCGACCCGCATTCGAACCAGATTGGGTGTTGACCTTCCTGCTCAAGGGAAGCATCCGCAAACAAGAGAACTGTTGCAGTCGATTGTTCGAAGAGCAGATGAATCCGGCATTCTCGTCATGGTGAGCGGTATTGTGAAGAGCAACACTCACCGCCCACTCGATCCCGCCGAGTTTTGTGGATTTGCTCTTTGTGATCCTTACGCGCCGCTGATCTTCATTAATGGCAAGAATTCCAAGAGTGCACAGTTGTTTACGCTCGCCCACGAACTGGGGCACATTTGGCTCGGCAAATCCGCACTGTCGAACACTGAAAAGTTGCCTAAGAAAGGCAGTAGGGATGAGGAAGTTTGGTGCAACGCTGTGGC
>JAPOOS010000037.1 GCA_026713305.1 Paracoccaceae bacterium | reverse complement strand
CAGCGGGTCAGACCCTCGATCATCTCGGGCGTGTCAATGGTGACCTCGCCCTGCTTGTTCGTCCAATAGGCGCCTGCATCCAGCAGATAGTTCAGCATCTCGGCAAGATACTGGCCAGCGCCTCCCTTGGTCTCTTGGCCCGTCCCGAACTGGTCGATGATGCCATCGTCAATGAGATTCTTGGTGGTCTTGCGCTCCACGTCCAGCAACTCCGCGTAGGCAGTCGGAACGTCCAATCCCTCGGCCGCCAGGATCTCGGCATTGTAGGCCATCATGAATCCGAAATAGAGCAGCATCACACAGGCGGTTTCGCAATTCCAGCGGCAGGTTCCCTGGCTTGCCCATCCGGTCAAGTCGATGCCGTCGGCTTCCAGCCACGGATCAAGATTCTCCATCCATCCGTTTTCGGCGAAGTTCTGATATTCGAATGACGCCAGATGAACGATCTGCGGTGGCTCGCCACCTGCGAACAGTGTCGTCATCGTGTCGGCACAATTGCCGCGATTGACCTTCGTGAACTCGATCGTCACGCCTGGGTTTTCGCTCTCGAACTCGGCGATGGCCTCTTTCCACCAGTCGCCTGTTCCATCCTCGTCCACCTGCCAGAAAAAGAACTTCAGCGTGGCGTCGGCGCTTGCCACAGCAGGCAACAGCGACACCAGCGCAGCTGCCAGCGCCGCAAGCGCTGTGTTTCTGAATCGATGGCGCTTGATTTCCTCCTCTCCAAGTCGGGGCTTGACCATGGTTTTCCGAGCAACTGCAGGGTACTTTCCGAAGGCTGGGCGCAAATGCCCACCCCGGACAGAACGACATGCTCCCCTTCCGCGCAATCCAGCGCACTTTCAAGCAACCCTCTGGCGGGATCGAACACCGAATGCTGACATTCCTGAGCGGCAACGGCATTCAGCGTGGAACTTGCGACGACGCTCGCCGCCGGAAACAGTTCTGTCCCGATCGTCGCATGTGGAATGACCTCAATGTCGTGCACAACCGCGCATATGCCCATGCGCACGAAGTTCGTGATGCATGTTTTTCCCATTTCCGGCTGAAGGATGTCGATGCGACTGTCTTTCAAACAGCGACGCATGTCGAACGCAGTGGCGCCATTCGCCACTTCTCTCCTGCTGCAACGGGCACAATGGTCTGCTCTGCAATCTTTGCCAATCCGGCAACATTCTCCGGGATAGTGGACGCCTCGGCAAACCAGGGGTCCAACGCTTCCTGTGTGTTGATCAGCTGGACTGCATCCCCAACTGAATGCTTCCAGTGCCAATCGACCGCCTTGCGGTCCTGCGGGCCCAATTCCCGCCTCAATGGGTGCATTTCCTCCACGATGCCGGAATGCGCATTGAGAGCGGCAAACCCAAAGGAATCAAAACCCTGGCTCTGCCACGCAGCCGCCAGGGCGGTTCTTCATTCCAGCGTCGGTACAGGAAGCCCTGACACGCAGGCCGGCCATTCAACTTCGCAGCGAGCCTCCGAGCAGACCCGCCATCGAGCAGCCTTCAAGCTTTCCGGCAATGTTCCACAGTGCAATGCCAATGGCTGCTGGGGCATCGCCCTGGAAGCCTCAATCGAGAGCATGAATCAAATGTGGGACGGGGCCTTGAACTTGCCGTCAACAGCAACCACATGGTTGGAGATTTTTGTGGTCTTCCGTGTTTGTTTCACGTGCGTTTTTG
>JAPOOS010000225.1 GCA_026713305.1 Paracoccaceae bacterium | reverse complement strand
GTTCGACGAACCGCTCTCGAACCTTGATGCCCAGCTGCGAACTCAGATGCGGCTGGAAATCAAGAAGCTGCACCAGCGGGTTGGAAACACCATTGTGTTTGTCACGCACGATCAGGTGGAAGCAATGACTTTGGCCGACCGGATCGTAATCATGATGGACGGTCACATACAGCAGGTCGGAACGCCTGACGAAGTGTACCACAAGCCGGCAAACACGTTTGTGGCCCAATTCATCGGAGCGCCGTCGATGAACATGATGCGCGGGAAAGTCACGGGAAACACAGTCACGCTCGAAGTCGGCACAACCATTCTGCTGGACTGCGGACTGGCCGACGGCCGCGAGGTCACCGTTGGCGTCAGGCCCGACGACTTGCATCCCGCCGGTTCGGGGTGTTTGGTGTCCGGCGCGGTCAGTGTTCGCGAGCCGCTGGGAGCGGAAACGCTTCTGCATGTGGACACCGGACACGGTGACATAGTTGCCAAGGCTGACGGGCGCAAACCGCCCGCGGTTGGGCAGTTGGTGAAGCTCGACGCCGATCCCGAAAACCTCCACATCTTCGATCCCGAAACTGGCGTTGCACTCATCTGACGGCATCCCCGAGACTTTGAACGTGAATTCCCACGCACGCGTAGTTTGGCGGCATTGGACGGGCAGGAACCAAATCAGGCGACAGTCGTTCTCGCTGCCGTGAGATGTGAATTGAACACAATCGGCAAGTTGCCTGGACGCCATGAATGCCCGCGGTTGCGCCGAGCCCACGCGAATGCAGCAATTCCCCTCCGAATTGGTACAGCCACAGTCGAGAGTTTGGCAAGATCGCATTGACAACCTACGGCATCTCCCGGCTTCCCTGGCCGGCCCGCACACCGCAGCATCGATGGTACGGCCTGGGGCGCTACTACGCAATGTTTCCAGCGCCATTTGTCACGCGTGCAGTTAGGGAACTTACAGTCCGCGGCGACGTTGTGATGGATCCCTTTTCTGGCAGGGGCAACGCACCATACTTGGCCGCGGCCATGGGTAGGCCCTGCGTTGCGGTGGACATTCTTCCCGTTGCGTGGTTGTTCACTGCAGCCAAACTTGACCCTTCGCCCAACGTTGACCGAGTGCTCACACGGCTGAAGGACATTTGGCGAGCGGTGCGACCGAACGATCGGAATTCCAGAAGTGAGTTTGAGCGTATGGCCTGGGCGCCTGCCGTCCGGGGCTTCCTTCGCGCGGCCCGCCGAGAGCTGGACTGGAGAGGTTCACGCTCAGATCGCACCTTGGCTGCATTCATCGCCCTGCACATGCAGGACAGCAATCCCAACGGCCTGTCCAACCGGCTCTCTCCGACTGTGGCGCATTCACCGTCATATGCAGTTCGCTGGTGGACCCAACGTGGGTTCCTCAAGCCTCCCCAAACCGATCCAGTCTCCTTTCTTGCCGACCGCATTCAGCGGAGATACGCCTTTGGAATCCCGGATCTTGCTCATTGCTCCACACACTTGGGCGACGCCCGGATTGAGCTGCAGGAAATGCCTCAGCGGAACGTGAAGCTAATGATTACTTCACCGCCCTATTGCGATGTCACCGACTATTGGAACGACCAATGGATTCGCCTGTGGCTACTGGGCGAAACAATGGGAAAGAACTGGAAGAAAGAGCAGAAACACTCAAATCCAGCTGCGTACCGCACTCTCATTGACAGTGTATTCGCCCAGGCCAAACGACATGTTCGTGAAGACGGCATCGTAATCGTTCGATGTGGCGACAAGCCTCCAACAGCGGAAACCTGCAGGAGGGCAATTCGGTCGACATGGCCCTCGTGGGATGTTTTTGAGAAGAGGACCGAGGTGCAACGGCGCGGCACGGCAAGCGGTTATGGCCACGGCGCCAAGGTGATATGCGAATTGGACATTGCTGCAACTTCGAAGGAGCTCTTCAACAAGACCCGTTCCTGGGCAGGAGGATCCCCCTTGGGGGTCTAGATCCTCCAACTGGATGCAAGTCATCGGCTTCCCTGATTCGATGCACAAGGTGAAGCATCAACACGGGGTCAGCCATCAATGGCTTCGTCTTGCGCACCGATGAGCAAGTCAATCGGATGGAGCGCTTGTTGCGCAAGCCTTGAACACAAACTCCCGCACAACTCGGCAATCCCGCCGCAAGTGTCCCTTCGAGGCGGCGCAAGGCCGGATCAGGGAGGCGATGAAGACCCGTCGTTTCAGAAGGCGCAAGAATTGGGAGCAAGAACCTCAGGCAATTCCGCCGGTGGTGGAAAGCTTGCTCGGATTGATTCCCAACGCCTGAATTGCCGCATTCCACTTGTCGCTGGCGCTTGTCTTGAACACAAGCTCCAGCGAACCGTTGCCGACCAACCAGGAGTTTTCCTGAAGTTCGCCTTCCAGTTGCCCAGGACCCCATCCTGCATATCCAAGCACGAACAAGCGGCATTGCGGGCCGGTTCCGGCCCAAATGTCCTCCAGAATGTGCGGAGTGCTGGTGACGCAAAGATCGTCATTCACTCGCAGCGTTGACTCGTAATCGTCGCGATCCGAAGAATGCACGATTATTGCCACCTTCTTGTCGATTGGACCGCCATAGTGCACCGGGATCTGTTCCGTCTCGGGAGGCTGCTCACCCTCGCCCGGACGGTCCAGACCCAGTTGCATGAATCCTGCCGGCTTGTTGATGACCACGCCGGTCGCCCTTGATTCATCATGGTCAAGCATGAGAACAACACTCTTGGCGAACCGGGGATCCCTCATTCCGGGCATTGCGATCAAAAGCTTTCCCGCAAGGTACTGAGGAGCGCGTTTCTGTGCCATGGTTAGCATTCTAATGATAAAGCAAGATTGATTCCAGCGGCGTTGATATTGCGCTTTCTGCAGAATAGTCTCAAGGAAGCGCAATAGCTAAAGCATTTTAGGCCTGTTCGGTAGCATGCATGAATAGATTTGGAAATTTTGATTCCAAGTTCAAGCTGGCAGCGGGTCTCCTGCTTGCACTGGCCACCTCTTTCTGCCTGCTCGCAATTTCGCTTTCGGTCGCACATGCCACCATGAAGCCGAATCGCAGTTCAACTTCCGTTCCGGTATTCGGCCCACCCACGGACATCGTAAAGCTGACCATAAGACCCGGTTGGCGAGGCAGCAAGGGTCGGTCCGCAATTCATTACGCTGGATTGCACATTCAGCTTGCCAAGGGCTGGTACACCTACTGGCGCAAACCCGGAATGTACGGAGTCCCGTTGCAGGCTGACTGGACCGGCAGCCGCAACTTGTCCGAGGTCGAGATCCTCTGGCCAACTCCGACCCTCATAGGCACTGCCGATGTCATGGTGCTCGGCTACAGGGACGCCGTGACACTTCCACTAATCGTGCGACCGCACCGCGCAGATGAGCCTGTCGCCGTCAGGGCCCGCATTTTCTTTGGAGTCTGCAAGGAGGTTTGCATACCCGTCATGCAAACCGTGTCTCAACAACTTTCTCCGCAATTGAGAAAGCCGGACCCGACCATTCTGGCCGCAATCGCCCACCAGCCGCCGCTCCATATTAAGACCCAGTCCGGTCCAGGATTCGAATGCAATTTCACCGCGTCGGATGGGCGCATCCGCGTTGCCACCAGATTTGGCCCACACGAGCAGTTTCGCGACTCGCTGCCGCTGGCAGTGTTCGAGTACTTCCGTCCCGGCATTCGTTTTGGGTCCGCCAGAGTGACTCGGGGCAGCGATGGATCCGTGTTTGCAATGGCCGAGGCAATCGCCGACGAAACATTCGACAGTTCCAGATTGCTTGTATCGCTCTTTTCGCAACAGGGAGCCCGGCAATTCAAGGGCTGTTAGCCCAACAGGCGCCAACTATCCGCATGCACGCTTGACCGGACTGCCAAGCGACAGGCAGCGAATCCCAGCGCTGAATTGCCCGATTGCCGCGTCTATTGGCGAAGATGCTCGTTGAGGCGCGGCATGATCTCGACAAAGTTGCAGGGCCTGTGGGCCAGATCGAACTGAGGCTGCAATATTCGGTCCCAAGCGTCGGCGCAGGCGCCGGGAGAACCGGGCAGCGCAAAGCAGTAGGTGCCGTTCACCACGCCCGCGCATGCCCTTGA
This sequence comes from Paracoccaceae bacterium, assembly GCA_026713305.1. GTDB lineage: Bacteria > Pseudomonadota > Alphaproteobacteria > Rhodobacterales > Rhodobacteraceae > MPNP01. Next base: position 5,063 of record JAPOOS010000225.1, on the reverse strand, counting down.
CTGCACTGCCGAGGTGCCGATCTTCTCCATGGACACGATGGCAAACATCGTCCCGAATGCCGTGATGTCCTTGTCGTATACATCCTGATGCGCTTCAACAGTCACATCTCGTCCGGTCAACCCCGTTCCGCCTGTTGTCATGATTGCGTCGATGTCCGGACGTGCCGCCCAGTCAAGCAGCTGTTGGGCTATCGCCTTGCGTTCGTCGCGCAACAGGTTCCGAGCCACAACTCTGTGGCCGGCGGCGATGACACGCTTCTCCAGCAAGTCGCCGGAGGTGTCATCCCTTCGGCTGCGAGTGTCCGAAACCGTGAGAATGGCTATTTGAACCTCAACGAATTCTTCCAGGTGTTCTTCACGCGCCATTGCCGAGCTCCCGCAGTCGTTGCTTGATGGCAAGCAAATCTTCCCAGCTCTCCCGTTTCAGGTCTGAATTTCGAAGAAGGTATGCCGGGTGATAGCTTGGTCGGGCAGAAATGTTGTCGAATTCGTGCCAGTCCCCTCGGAGCCTTGTAATTCCCGACTCTCCGAGAATGGCCTCGCAGGCAGGATTGCCCAACAGCACTAGGATGCGGGGTGCGACCAACTCAATGTGCCGACGGATGAATGGCTTGAACATGTCGATGTCGGCTTGCCGAGGGGTCATGTTGCCTGGCGGTCGCCAGTTCACGACATTCGAAATGTAAAGCGGTCCCAGATCGTCGTCAAACCGGCTCAGGCCAATTTCGGCAAACATCTTGTCGAGCAGCTGTCCCGACTTGCCCACGAACGGCCTTCCCAATTCATCCTCGCGAGCGCCGGGCGCCTCGCCCACAATCATGACATCGGCATCCTGGGACCCGTCGCCAAACACCAGATTGTTTGCTTCCTCCCGAAACGGGCAGTGTGTGAACTGTTCAAGCGCAGCCCTGAGTTCCGCCACTGTGTTGGCCGAACCAGCCAGTCGTTCGGCTGCGATGACCGCCTCATGCTTTGGTCTCCTTGGCGTCCCGGGAGCCTTGGATGCAGGACCGTGCGTGCCCGCAACGGCGGGAGCCGCACCTGCCGCAAGTGTTCCTTCCGCGTCTTTGAACGAATTGAGCTCTTCCGCATTGGCTTGCTCTTCCTGAGGGTGTTCATCGTGCGTTCGAAGGATCTGAAGTCCCGATTGGCGCAGCTGTTCATTGTACAGCGCTTCGATTTCCTCGGCTTGCGCCTCGCCACCGATGGCGCTTGCCAACACGTTCATCGCATCAAGGTAACGAAGCGCTTCACGATTGGTCATGTTGCCGGTGTGGTGCGCGGCGGAATTGCGCCCATTCAGTGCAATGTAGATGTAGCTTCTTGCCTTCCTCAATTCGCCATCCTTGGCAAAGGTTTCGTGCCAATACTCAATCATGGTCCTGAGGAGCGAGTAAACGTCAAAGGCTTGGTTCGCTTTGCCGCCCTTTGCGCACCAAACATGAAGGCGCCACTTGGAGCCAAAGCGGAGTTCCATTGGTCGCTCGACATACTTCTCCAGCGCTACGCGGAGTGCATCCAGGCCGGTGTCCACCCTCGCCTTTGCTTCAAGCGATTGTCGTCTTGTGCTCATTTTCGCCTCGTCGACCAAACTGCACCACTTTGACCGACTTGCAGAGCAAGGCCGACTCGGATGTCGTTCAGTTTCACGGCACGCGACCGTCCACATTCAGCGCTCAATCGCGCCACCGCCGGGTTCATTGCAATGCATTCGTTCACCGGTGCATTCAAGCGATCTCGCAAGCCATCCCGAATTCCGGACTTTCCCTGATGTGCACATCGTGTTGCGCTTCGACAGTCCCACATCTCCCGGCTGGCCCGGGCCACAACTCCGTGGCTGACGGCAATGTTGCGCTTGTCGGGCAGTTTTCAACAGACTTCATCCCTTTGGCTGCCAGTCCAAGGCAGCGAGAATGGCAAATTGGAGCTCGACGAGTCCCTGCCTGTGTGCTTCACGAGTCCTTGCCGATCTCCCGCAGACGCTGCTTGATGGCAAGCAAATCCTGCCAGCTTTCCCGTTTCAGGTCTGGTCTTCGAAGAAGGTATGCCGGGTGATAGCTTGGTCGGGCAGAAATGTTGTCATATTCGTACCAGTGTCCTCGAAGCTTGGTTATTCCTGACTTTCCAAGAATCGCTTCGCAGGCGGGATTGCCCAGAGGCACGAGGATACGTGGCGCTATCAGCTTGATGTGCCGACGGATGAACGGCTTGAACATGTCGATGTCAATCTGCTGGGGCGTCATGTTGCCTGGCGGTCGCCAGTTCACGACATTCGAAATGTAAAGCGGTCCTAGATCGTCGTCGAACCTGCTCAGGCCAATTTCGGCAAACATGTTGTCAAGCAGCTGTCCCGACTTGCCAACGAACGGCTTCCCCAATTCATCCTCGCGAGCGCCCGGCGCCTCGCCCACAATCATGACATCGGCGTCTTCGGACCCGTCGCTGAAAACCATATTCCTCGCGTCCTCCCGAAACCGGCTGTGCGGGAACTGCTCAAGCGCCTCCCTGAGTTCCTCCACCGTCTTGGCCGAACCCGCCAGTCTGTTGGCGGCGATGACCGCCTTTCGTTGCGGTCGCAAGAATTTCGTGGGATAGCTGCGTGCGGGACCGGTCGTGCTCGTTGCAGCTGGCGCGGCGCTTGCCGGAGATGCCCTCTGTGGCGCTTCGGAGGATTTCGGCTTGGCTGCCAATCGCTTGCTCTCCTCAAATCGGTCAATTGGATTGTCCTGAATGGCAATGTCGGCGCCATACTCGATTTGAAGCTGGAGCTGTCGAATGGCCGTTTCCCTTTCCACAACAAACTCCAGATTGAACATTAACTTTCGACATGTTCTCGCAAAACCGCGACAATGTCCAGACTGGCGTTGCCACGAACTGCGATTCGGACCGCCCTGCCCATGACCTCGGTCCGCACCCGGCACGGCGAACCGCGCTCATTCAGAATGTTGCGGCGTCCGCGTGTTGCGGCATCTGCGGCCAGGGAACTCTTCGGAATTCCTTCCTTCCAAGGGAGTTGCCGTGTCAGTGCGAGGACTGTCCGCGGCTGGTGATCCCGCGCTCATGCAGCCTTGACTTGAGCGCTTGACGGAATTGACTTGCGAGCTGGCGCGGAGGCGCCCAGGCAACAGAGGCGACTTGCATCATCGAACCAGCACGCCGCCGTTCGAGCAAGCGCCTGCTTGACCGTGTCGGCAAACGCGCTATCCCACAAGCAATGGGCGGCATGACTCACAACCCAGGCGCCACAGCCTGCATGCCCGGTTCGGCGGATCCGCCGTCCGCATTTGGAGGAAGTCATGATTCCTGAATTCACATCCCCTCTGCAGACGCTGCTTGCAGCGGCTTTGGCCAGCTACTGCCTCGGGTCGATCAGCTTTGGCATACTGTGTTCCAAACTCTTTGGCTTGGGTGAACTTCGCAAGATCGGGTCGGGAAACATTGGGGCAACAAACGTTCTGCGCACGGGCAACCGGGCTGCAGCGGCGGCGACGCTGTTTCTCGACATGGCCAAGGGATTTCTGGCCGTGGCCGTTTGCGATGCGTTGGCAGGCGAACTCGATGCCGTCAGCGTCGCGGCGCTTGCTGTGTTCGCCGGTCACTTGTTTCCGGTTTGGCATCGATTCAAGGGCGGCAAGGGCGTTGCAACCTATTTCGGCATTCTAGCGGCGCTGAGCATTCCAGGTGCAGCAGTGGTCGCCGTGACGTGGCTGTCTGTGTTCATGTTGACGCGCACAGCCTCCAAGTCTTCGCTCGTGTCGGGAATCGCCGGACCCTTCGTGTACTGGATGCTGGATGGCGAACAGCACGTTGTCGTGCTTTTGGCTCTAGGCATCGCAATGCTTCTGGCACATCGACAGAACATTGCCCGAATCCTCCGCGGAACCGAACAGCCGATTTCGCTTTTCAAGCCAAGCGACAAACAGTAGCCGGTGCAGAGCGTTTCGGCATGCGCACTTCGCGGCGCCGTTCCGATCAAGGCATTGCCTGAATTCTGCAGGGATTGTGGCGCTGGAGGCAGCGCTCCTGCAGGAAATGCACGAGCCGGCCAATGCCGCGCCTCACAATTCAAAATGTCATGGGCGATTGATCACTGACGGCGTGCGCCGGACAGTTGCAGTTCAATCCTGAAACGCCCCGAACCCGGTTCAGTAGCTGCATTCCTCGTAGATGGGTTCAAGCTGGCCGGCCCATTGGTTTTCATGCTTCGACAGCAGTTCGTCGGCAGGCGACATGCGTGTTTCCAGTATTTCCCGAATGGCATCCAGGAAATGGCTCTCGTCCACCATTGGCTGGCCGGCGGCATGCTTGGCACGGGCCCGAAGCCCATGCTCGGAGATCGCCAACACTTCCGTCGCAAGGTCATGAAGGTTCAAGCCTGCGACATTCCCATTGATGCCGTTCCTGGAAGCCTCGATTCGCAAACTCTCGCGCGTCTGCTCGTCCCAGTCCCTGGCCAGATCCCAAGCGGCATCCAACGACGCCTGATCATAGACGACGCCCACCCACAAGGCCGGCAGCGCGCACAGCCGATGCCAGGCTCCCCCGTCGGCGCCGCGCATCTCGATGAATCGCTTGATCCTGGCTTCGGGGAAGATCGTGGTCAGGTGATCAGCCCAGTCCGAGGTAAGAGGAAGCTCGCCCGGGAGCGCTGGCAACCTGCCGCGAAGAAAGTCTCGGAACGACATCCCGCGTGCATCCAGATAGCGGCCGTCCCGGTACACGAAGTACATCGGCACATCGAGCGCATATTCTGCCCACGCCTCGAATCCGAACCCGTCGTCGAACACAAAGGGCAGCATGCCGGTTCGGTCGGCATCCAAGTCCCGCCAGACGCGGGAACGCCAGCTCATGTGGTCAACCTTGCGGCCCTCGAAGAACGGCGAGTTTGCAAACAGCGCCGTTGCCACCGGCTGAAGCGCCAGCGCAACCCGAAGCTTTTGGATCATGTCGGCTTCGGATGAAAAGTCGAGATTGACCTGCACGGTACAGGTGCGGTACATCATCTGAACGCCGTATCGACCAACCCGCTCCATGTATTCGGTCATAAGTTTGTAACGCCCTTT
>JAPOOS010000343.1 GCA_026713305.1 Paracoccaceae bacterium | reverse complement strand
GCAGACAGGGCCGTTTGATAATAATAGAATCTAGGCCCGACAATGATTGACCAGCGAAATGCGAGATCGTACAGGCGTGTTTCTAGGCATACCCACGAATCAATTCCGTCTCCTGAAGGGTGCAATTTCGGGAGCGGCGGTGTTTTTCTTCCTGACATTTGCGGCAGCATCAGCCGCTCCCTACGCTGGAATGGTCATAGACGCCCGCAACGGCGAAGTCCTCTATGAAGACAATGCGCACGCCAGGCTGCATCCTGCTTCATTGACAAAGATGATGACGTTGTATGTGGCTTTCGAGGCCGTGGAGAATGGGGAAATCTCTCTGGACACAAAGGTCAGGATATCGAGAAACGCGGCTTCGGAACAGCCCTCAAAGCTTGGATTGAAGGCAGGTTCCCGGATCGCCTTCAGATACCTGATCAGGGCAACTGCCGTCAGGTCGGCAAATGACGCAGCGACGGCAATAGCCGAAGCGATTGAAGGAAGTGAGCAGGCGTTTGCCAATCGCATGACGCGGGCGGCCAAGCGAATGGGAATGACGCACACAACGTTCCGGAACGCACACGGGCTGACCCAATCGGGTCAACTCTCGTCTGCACGTGACATGAGCATTTTGGCACGGCATTTGATTTACGACTATCCAGACTACTACAATCTGTTTTCGCGAATCGAAACGTATGCCGGGATCAAGACGGTAGCCAGCACGAACCGGCGATTTCTCAGGGCGTACAATGGCGCCGATGGAATCAAGACAGGCTACACTCGGGCTGCAGGCTACAACCTTGTTGCCAGTGCAAGAAAGGGAAACGTCAGGATAATTGCCACCGTTTTTGGCGGAAAGAGCACACAAACAAGAAACAACCATGTTGCCGATCTGCTGAACCGCGGATTTCGCAGGGCAAAGAAAAACGTGGCTCTCCGGAAGCCTGTGCGCCCACTCTACACCAAGGTTTTGAACGCTGGAAAGTCAGAGATCAGGTTGGCGGTAGTACCCGTGTTGCGGCCGGAGGAAGACCATGCCAACGAAGACAAGGGCGAGCCTTCGACTGCACTGATTGAATCGCAGGGTTTGGGTGCAACTGTTCCAACTGAAGTTGGGGACCTGTCGGAAAACCAGGATTGGAATGACATTCGGCCAATTGTTCCAGTGGAAAGGCCAAGGAGTGAATCCGTTCTGGGGGAAACCGTTTCCAACGAAAAGATTGCAGGCATAAATTTGGGCATGTTTCCGACAATGGAGAGCGCCAACAAGCGTGCAACAAGGGTCTTGCTGTTCGATCAAAAGGATCTTCTGTCAGCGCGCAAACACTATTTTTCCGATGGACAGGGCATTGTCTTGAAGTATCTCGGAATGACCGAAGATGCAGCCAAGCGTGCCTGCGACTATGTGCAACATCGGGAGTTGGAATGCAGTGTGGTTTACGTCCGTTAAGCGCTCCACCTTCTCTTGGATTGCCGAGCGTGGTCATGCACACGCAACGCATTCCCCTGCCATTCCCACAGCCATAGAGGTCGAGTTCCGAAAGAGAATCGGTCGGATTTAGGTCACCACCTTCCTTGCCGACTTGTCCTTGTTCCACAGGTCATGCTCAATCCCACCAAGCGCAGGAAGTGTGTACGCTTTCAGTGAATGCACATGGCAAGGAAGATTTCCGTTCACGCGTTTTCAATGGAGCGAAGGCTTGGAGTTGCCTTGCGGCGGAACAGCGGTGGGCAGGTTGCGCAGCATGAACTGTCCCACACCGGTGCGGTTCCAATCGTCAATGATGGCGTTCCGTTGCGTTCCACGACCCCCTTGCGCTTTCTTGTGTTGCGTCCACCAACACGCCACCAAGGAACCGGTCAACTGGCGATGTTGGTGACGGAGTTGCCGCTCTTTGGACGAAACGCCGCGGCAAACCGCCGCTCCACACTTCATGCCATCCATGTCCTCCCAGTCCGCGAAATTCAGCTGTCCGGCAAAGTCTGCGCAATCAATGAACGGAGTGGAGCTTGTCTTGGGAGCCATTGCGCTTTGTTGAAGAAACGCGTTCGCAGTGACATCATCGAAGGATGCCGTTGAGCCGCAGGGCTGAGCAAATGTTGCGTTCTGCATGTGCCGGAGGTTTTGTTCCAAGCGTGCCAAGACCGGCTGTAGGCATCCAGCTTTCTGCCGGCAATCCAGCGGAGAGAGCCGGCTGTACCCGGCGAGCAGTGCGCAACTGTCAAGTGGATGCAATGACTGGAATTCTGGCAAGATTGTCGTGGATTGCCGCGTTTGCCGCCACGATTGTACCGGCAACTTACCCCAAGGATTCAGTTTTGTGCAAGATGTCGTGCATGCGTGCCGCGTAGTCGTCGTTCTACTGGAAGGAATGTCGCCAGAGCAAAACGTGTACTTCTGTCAAGACCCATGTCCGCTGTGGTTGATCGCGAACTGGCTGGCATCAGTTTCCTGCGGATTGCAAACCAGGATTGTTCAGAAAACCGCAGACCATGCCTCTCCGAATCTGCACAGCCTTCCAGGCGGATCAATCAGCGTGCAACCGGCATGCACAACTTGAGCGGCAATGCGGCGGACAATGCCGGCGTTCAAAGTCTCGAAGAGGATTGCTCGTGATGCGCAGGGGAACACCCTACGGACGACCGTCCAGGATAGACTCGAACAAACCCGTCCAAGATGCAATTGTGGCGACGGAGAGTGCGCAAGCAGGGCTGTGGTGGCCCCACTGATTGATCAACTGCGTTCCGCCCACCCTGCAAAGATTTGTTCCAGCACCACGACGATGTAGTACAGGACAATGCCAAGCCCAGCGAGCGCAAGCATTACAGAAAACATGAGAGGGTAATTCGCGCTGATCTTGCCGCTGTCGAACAAATGACCAAGTCCCTTGCCGTGCGGCTCCACAATCTCCATCAAGTTTGTTCCGATGAAGGCAAGCGTAACGGCGATCTTGAGCGCTCCGAAGAATTCCGGGAGTGTCTTGGGCAGGGCGATCTTCCAGAAAATGGTCATTTTGGATGCACCCAACGAACGCAGAATGTCGCGGTACTCGGGTTCCAGAGTGGAGAGGCCAATCGACACCGAGACCACAATCGGAAAAAACGAAATCATGAAGGCTATGAGGACAGTGTTCAGATTGTCCTGGCCGACAAGGATCAGCGCAACAACCGGCACGACCGTCGCCTTTGGAATGGCATTGAACCCGATAAGGATCGGGTAGAGGCCTTCACGAACGACTTTCGAAAACCCCATAATCATGCCAACGACCGTGCCGAACAACACGGAAAGGGCAAGGCCGGCGACAGTTCTCCACAAGGTGTCGAAGCCATACTGCAGAAACAGGTGCCTGAACTTCCAAAATGCAGGCCCAAGGTCCGACGGTGAAGCCATTTTGTAGTTGGGCCACTGATTGATCCAGACAATCCATTCCCAGATGCCAAGAAAAATCAGGATTGCGGCGGCGGGGATGGCGATGCGGTTGAACGAATTCATGACACGGTGTCCGTTTGCTTGGACATTGAGCGCCCCTGCGCAACTTCTATCTGATTGCGCAATCCAGCAAGCAAGTCGGTTGCTTCGTGCGAGTACAGATCCTTCAGCGCTCTTTCCGGTCCCAACTCAATTGTGGTGCGATACTGCAACCTCGCTGGCCGGTCCGACATGACGACAACTTCATCGGAAAGAAACACCGACTCCCGCAAATCGTGCGTGATCAAGAGGCACGTGAAATTCTCCCTCTTGCGCAGGGACTGCATGACCAGCCAGAGTTCCTCTCGGGTGAAGGCGTCGAGCGCCCCGAACGGTTCGTCCAAGATCAAGACATCGGGACGATGAACCAGGGCACGGCAGAGGGAAACCCGCTGCCGCATGCCACCGGAGAGCTCGGAAGGACGCTTGGATTCAAACCCCGACAACGAGACAAGATCCAGCAGCTCCAAAGCGCGATTCCTCCTCTCGCGCTCTGGCATGTCCCTGGCAACGATTTCCAGGGGCAGCGTAATGTTGCCCACCACATCCCGCCATTCCAGCATGACCGGATTTTGGAATGCCATGCCGACATTGGGCCTGGGACCGGTCACCTTGCTGCCGCCAAGCATGATTTCGCCTCTGGTCGGGGATATTAGACCTGAAATCAGGCGTGTCACCGTGCTCTTGCCACAGCCGGATGGACCGACGAGCGCAACAAACGAACCGGCGGCGGTGTCCAATGAGAAGTTGTCGAGAACTGGGAAGGGCCCGTCAGGCGTGTCGAACGCGTGCGAGACACCGCGCATTGAGATGCCGACGCCCGGCTCAGGAGTGTGCATTGGTCGTTTCCGCAAGAAATAAGGCGGCGCCCCTTGGAGGACGCCGCCTGCGTTGGTGTGAAGCTATTGGATCATTCTTTCCGATGCATCCGGCAGGTATTGGCCGGTGAAGTACAACGATGCATCCGGCGGAGCCATGAGTTCGAAATTTTCCTCCAGCTGGGCAAGCGAGCGCTGGAATCGTTCGTCGTCGATGCCTCCCAGGCCGTTGGCCTGCACGTACTCGGTGTTGACATTCGCGTCGATTGCCAGCTGCAGGCGCCAGGTCTCGAGATCGATGTCGGCAGCCGGATTGCGGCTTGCCATGCTTTCTACGCTTGAACGCGGGTCGGCAATTGCATCGCGCCAACCATTTGCCACGGCACGCAGAAACCCTGTCACAAGTTCTTCGTTTTCGGCGGCGAAGTCGGTGTTCACGATAATCGTGTTGCCATACAGCTCAAGCCCATGGTCCGACATCAGAATGGTCGAGATGTCGTCTTCCGGAACTCCGAGGCGGACAAGGTTCAGGAAAACCGAGAAGGAATAACCGGTGACCGCATCCACGAGACCTTCGGCGAGGTTCGGCTCGCGGGTCGGAAAGCCGACGGGTTCAACCGTGATCTGTTCAACATCCAGGCCGTTCGCTGACGCAAACGCTGGGAACTGTGCCCATGCACCGTCCGGAGGAGGCGCTCCCAGTATCCGGCCTTCAAGGTCCTTGGGTTCGGACACTCCCTGTGACTTGCGGCCGACGATTGCAAACGGTGGCTTGTCGTAAATCATCATGACGCCGATTACCGGAGCTCCCGGGTTTTGATCCAGGAACCTGACAAGGCTGTTGACGTCCGCAAACCCAAAGGGAATGGAACCGTCAACCACTTTGGGAATCGCGTCCAGAGAGCCTTGGCCCGCACGAATGTCCACGCTCAGCCCTTCGTTGCCAAAGTGCCCGTTGTCGATTGCCGAAAAATATGGACCGCTGGGTCCTTCGAACTTCCAATCCAACGCAAACGTGACCTCCGTCTGCGCGTTTGAGATCCCGCTTGACAGCAGGACCGCGGCGAGTGCGAAAATGATCGTGCGCATTCCTGATTCTCCAGTATTGCCAAATTCAGTGATAGTCTTGGCGCTTCTCTATATACAGCAGACTGCCTACTGCAATGTGGAAATGCGGTCCAAGGCGATTGAACAGTGCGATTGGGAGCCGGACATTTGAATGAAAAGGGCTTTTTGGCATTTGCGGGAGGCGGCGATTTCCGGCGTGTCAGCGACCTCGGTGCAACTTGGAGCGGAGTGGGGGCAAGGATCGAGGACAGTCGGGACAGCAGCACGCTTCTTTTTCGGCGCGGCATGCCGCTCGCTGACCACCACGGTTGTCTATGCCTTTTGTCGGGCAGCGAGGCGGTAGACGAGGCGCGGCGGCAGTTCGGTGCAGGGAATCGCGTGCTTGCAGGCCTGCTGGGCGGCAGTCCGGTGTATGCAATGGAGATTGGAACGGCTTCGGATGACGGCTTGGCCAGCGATCACGAACCCTTTGACGAATCGACCCACACGCATGCCTGCCTGCCCGAGGATTCGAGATTCGAGAGTTTGCGAGGCCTCATGGCCAGCTTGCCTCCTTCAGAAGCAGAACTCGCGGCAACTGGGAAGTCATTGCTGAATTGGCATCGAAACGCCAAGTTCTGCGGCCGCTGCGGAGGGAAGACTGCGGTTGCCTGCCAAGGCTGGCAGCGCCGCTGCGCGAACTGCAAAGCGGTGATCTTTCCGCGCACCAATCCGGTTGTCATCATGCTCGTCGAATGGCGGGACAAGTTGCTTGTCGGTCGATCGTATCATTGGCCGAAGCGAATGTATTCCCTTCTGGCTGGGTTCATTGAGCCAGGCGAGACTGTGGAGGCTGCGGTTCGTCGGGAAACAATGGAGGAAACCGGCGTGGAAGTTGGCGAGGTCAAGTACGTTGCCTCGCAGCCCTGGCCGTTTCCGGCATCGTTGATGATCGGGTGCAGGGCAATCGCCCTGGGATGCCAAATTCGCACCAATCGGTCCGAGATTGAAAACGCGTGTTGGCTTGGAAGAAACGGGGTGCTTTCCCTGCTGTCCGGCGATCGGGAATCCATGCGTCCACCGCTCAATGGGTCGATTGCCAGGCATCTCATGAGCCAATGGCTAATGGACAGGCTGCGCTAAGCCTTCCGTCCCCTGCTTTCGGCGTGCCTTCGCGGCGGCGACCGAGCTAGCGATCGACTGTGTCGTTGCCAGGAGCCGCCTCGCCATATCTTTCGGATGCAGCCGGATAGATGCCAATGATCTTGAGATAGTCGGTGAAGAACTGCAGCTCCTCCATGGCCAGCCTCACTCCGCCGTCGTCAGGATGTCCCTCGATTTCAGCGAAGAACTGCGTGGCTGAAAACGAACCGCCAACCATGTAGCTTTCAAGCTTGACCATGTTGACATTGTTCGTCGCGAATCCGCCCAGCGCCTTGAACAGGGCGGCAGGAATGTTTCGGACGGCAAACACGAACGAGGTCATCATGTGTTCGCTGCGCCGCTGATTCATTAGCCTGCGCGACATGACCAGGAACCGCGTTCGATTGTGCACTTCGTCCTCAATGTCCGGAAGCGCCACTTCCAGCCCGTGTATCCGGCCTGCGAGGTCCGACGCCAGGGCAGCAATCGAGGGGTTGCGCTGTTCGGCGACACTTCTGGCTGCGCCTGCCGTGTCCGCACAGGCAGCTGGCCTGATTCCGTGCTGTCTGAAGAACTTGCGGCACTGGCCAAGCAACACGGCATGGCTGCTTGCAGTCGTTACCTGACTCACCTCCGTGCCTGGCACGACAAGCAGATTGATTCGAATGCGCAGGAAAACTTCGTCGATGATGAAAAGGCCGGACTCGGGTATCAGTCGATGTATGTCCGCAACTCTTCCGTAAACCGAGTTTTCGACAGGCAGCATGGCAAGACGCGCCCGACCCGAATTGACCGCCTCCACAGCATCCTCAAACGTCGGGCAGGACAGGGCTGCGTACTCGGGAAAAGTCTGTTCACAAGCTTGGTGTGAATATGCGCCAGGTTCGCCCTGATAGGCAATGCGCTGCGCCAAGATCCGTTCCCTCCACAAACAGGCTTCCGAGGGGCCCTCTACAGGTTGCAATTCCTGATTGGAAGAATGTAAATGCGCTTCGCATAGCGGTTTGCATGTCCCACCTGGAATTGGAGCGCAGGCATGATTGACACAATGATGGGTACGAAGGTCGTCGGCGGCCTGTGCGGCGCATTGTTGTTCTTCCTGCTGGTGAACTGGGCTTCGGAAGGACTCTACCATGTCGGCGGAGAGGGACAGGGCGTGGTCGAAATGGTCGCCGCGGAATTGCAGACCGAAGCCGAGACAGACGCTCCCGAAGTGGACATCAACGAGCTGATTGCGGTTGCGGACATGGCCAAGGGCGAAAAGGTGTTCGTGAAATGCAAGGCCTGCCACAAGCTGGAGCAGGGCGAGCATACCGTGGGACCATCACTCTTTCAGATAGTCGGCAGGGCGGTAGGCGTTTCCGAAGGATTCGCATACTCCAGACCGATGACCGAACTCGGAGGCGAATGGACAGTAGAGTCCCTGAACGCGTTCATGGAGAATCCGCGGAAGTTTCTGCCTGGCACCAAGATGAGCTTTGCCGGATTGAAGAAGGACAAGGACAGAGCAAACATTCTCGCCTACTTTCTTGCGCTTCAATAGGGGATGAAACGCAGCAGGAGCGGCGACGGACGTCGGCACATGGAGCAGCGGCCGACCGCAGGAATTCATCCAGGTCATTGGGGCACTAAATGCTGTCCATCGGCGACATTTCCAAACTGAGCCTGTTGCACAGCGGTGTTCCAACGCATTTCGCAGGCAGGCGGGATTTCCGGCTTGGGTTCGACGGCGCGTCCGTCCTTGCTTCCTTGGACAAACCGGAAGGGTTCCTGTAGACCAAGCCGGCGCAATGTGTTGCGTCCCGGAATGTGCATTTCGACGCGGCGTGGTCAGCTTGCCACAGCCGAAGTCGCGTCGGTTGCACGAGAGCTTTTCCAGTTTGTGCGGCGACGTTCGCCTCTTGACTCCTTCCAACCTGGAAGCTGCTGGTTTGCAGGGAGGCAGGGTGAGCCGGATTCGCCGGCGACGGAGGATCGTCGACTAACAAAGTTGGAATTGAATGGGGTTGAGCTTGCTGGCGACTTTGTGAAGTGGCAGGCTGTGGACAGTGCCCGACACATCTGAATTTCAATTGATTTCGCAGAGGATTGAGGAATGAATCGGAAACGAATGGCCTTCAAGGCAATATGGGTTGCTCTGTCGGCGGTCTTGCTGCTGGCAAGTCCGGGATTGGCCGCCGATGACGAAATGGAGATCATTCAATCACACGGCATATCCACCTTCGGAGACCTCAAGTACGCCGCCGATTTTGAAAGCCTTGAATACGTCAACGTGGATGCGCCCAGAGGCGGCGAGATTTCGATGTGGGCGTATGGCGGCTTCGACTCGATGAATCCATACACGCGCAAGGGCCTGGCGGGCAGCCTGTCCAGCATTTTCTTTGAATCCCTGCTGGAGGGAACGCTTGATCGCGTCAGCGACGGGTACGGCCTGTTGGCGAAGTCGCTGAGATACCCGGAGGACAGGAGCTGGGTCGAGTTTGAAATGCGGCCGGAAGCAACGTTTTCCGACGGGACGCCGGTTACGGCCGAGGATGTCTACTTTTCGTACGAACTCTTCCTGACGGGCGGCCTTCAATCCTTTCGCGTTGAACTCGAGAAGGCCGTTGCATCGGCCGAGATCCTGGGGCCTCACTCAATCCGCTTCAATTTCAACACGGACCGCACGACCCGCGACTTTCCGGCCCTGGTTGGCGGACTGCCAATCTTTTCCAAGAAGTGGTTCGAGGACACCGGTTCCGAGCTGGATGAATCAAGGCTTGAACCGGCAGTTGGATCCGGTCCGTACGTGCTGGATTCGCTCGATGTCAATCGGCAGATCGTCTACCGGCGCAATCCCGACTACTGGGGCTATCACCTCCCAATCAACCAGGGCAGGCACAATTTCGACACAATCAGGATAGAATACTTCGCTGACACGAACTCTGCATTCGAGGCCTTCAAGGCAGGCGAATACACATTTCGATCCGAATTCAACTCGAAACAGTGGGCAACCGGATACGAATTCCCCGCAGTGGAAAAGGGTTGGGTTGTGCGCGCAACTCCGCCGGACGGTTCCGTCGCCAGCGGGCAGAGTTTCCTGTTCAATCTTCGCCGCGAGAAGTTTCAGGATGTCCGCGTCCGGGAGGCCATTGGCCTGATGTTCAATTTCGAGTGGACCAACGAAACGCTGTTCTACGATCTCTACAAGCGGATAAACTCCTTTTGGGAGAACAGCTATCTCGAAGCGACGGAGTTGCCCGGAGAGGCTGAGCTCGAGCTTCTGAATCCATTGAAGGACAAGCTTCCACCGTCTGTCTTCACCGAGCCGCCGGTAATGGCCCCGGTGTCCACCTCGAGACGTCTTGACCGGGAAATGCTGCGAGAGGCATCGAGGCTGCTTGACGAGGCGGGCTGGGTTGTCGGCGATGACGGAATGCGTCGAAATGCGGAAGGCAACACGCTTGACGTCGAATTTCTTTCGGGCACGGATTCCTTTGCACGTGTGATCAATCCATATGTCGAAAACCTCAAGCAGTTGGGTGTCAACGCCAGATTCAACCTCATCGATGCGGCACAGTACACGCAGCGGGAGCGGGATCGCGACTTCGATGTGATAACGGGATCCTTCCGCATGGGATATGAACCGGGCGCCGGCCTCCGGCAGTATCTCGGTTCGGAACATGTCGACGGCGTGTTCAACGATGCTGGGCTTGCCAACGAGGCGGTTGACCAGTTGATCGACCATGTCATTGACGCCGAGACAGCGGAGGAAATCAAGGTTGCGGTGCACGCCCTGGACAGGACGCTGCGGTCCCTCAAGTTCTGGGTGCCGCAGTGGTATCGAGACTTCTACACCGTTGCCTACTATGACATTTTTGAGCATCCCGAGAATCTGCCTCCCTACGGCCTGGGCTTGCTGGACATCTGGTGGTTTGATCCCGTGCGCGCCGCTGAGCTGGAACAGATAGGCGCCTTTTAGGCGCCCGGATCCAAGGCGCCGAATCAGCCTGCAGCATGGGTGCCTACATACTTCGCCGTCTGGCCCTCGTGGTGCCCACCTTGGTGGGCATCATGGTCATCAACTTCACGTTGGTTCAGTTCGTGCCTGGAGGTCCGATCGAGCAAATCCTGGCCGAAATGCAGGGGGAGGGCGACGTCTTCGCTGCGATTTCGGGGTCTGGGGGAGACGCAACGCAAGAGAACTTCAGGGGTGACGAGCGTTACTTGGGCGCTGCCGGCCTTCCCGAGGAGTTCATCAAGGAACTGGAGATCCAGTTCGGATTCGACAAGCCGCCGCTTGAGCGCTTTCTCCACATGATGTGGAACTATCTTCGGTTCGACTTCGGCGAGAGCTATTTCAGGTCGATCGGTGTCTTGGAGCTGGTCGCGGAGAAACTGCCGGTTTCCATGACCCTGGGACTTTGGTCGACGCTGATTGCGTATTTTGTCTCCATACCACTTGGAATCCGCAAGGCGGTGCATGACGGAAGTCCGTTCGACACCTGGAGTTCAGGGGCCATTATCGTCGGCTACGCAATCCCCGGATTCCTGTTCGCCATACTGCTGCTGGTGCTCTTTGCAGGCGGTTCGTACCTCAAGCTTTTCCCCTTGCGCGGCTTGGTCTCGGACGACTTTGCGGAACTGAGCCTGTTGGGGAAGGTTGCCGACTACTTCTGGCACATTGCGCTGCCCGTGCTGGCGTCCACGATTTCGGCCTTTGCGACGCTCACGCTGCTGACCAAGAACAGTTTCCTCGACGAAATCAAGAAACAGTATGTCATGACGGCACGAGCCAAGGGGCTGACCGAACGGAGAGTGTTGTTCGGCCATGTGTTCCGGAATGCCATGTTGATTGTGATTGCCGGCTTTCCGGGCGTGTTTGTTGCCGTTTTCTTTGGCGGATCGGTAATCATCGAGACCATCTTCTCGCTTGACGGTCTCGGACGACTGGGATTCGAGGCGGCGGTTGCGCGTGACTATCCGGTTGTATTCGGAACCCTCTACGTATTCGGGCTGCTGGGACTTGCCGTGGGCATAATTTCCGATTTGACCTATGTGTGGATTGACCCGCGTATCGATTTCGAGACGAGGGAAACATGATCAGCCTGTCTCCTCTGGCACGCCGCCGCCTGAGCAATTTCCGCGCCAATCGACGAGCCTACTGGTCGCTTGTCCTGTTCGCTGTCCTGTTCGGCGTGTCGATGTTTGCCGAGTTTCTGGCCAACGACAAGCCGTTGCTCGTGCGCTTTCAGGGCCAGTTCATGATACCGGTTCTGAACTTCTACTCAGAGCAGGATTTTGGCGGCGATTTCCGTACCGAGGCCGTTTACAAGGACATTGAGGTTCAGTGCCTGATCGTCACCGGAGGCGAAGTGGCATGCCTGAACAGTCCGGAGGAAACGCTGGAGGACGCTTCCGACGGGAACATTGACGGCCAACCCATTGCCCGGGGCTGGATCGTTTGGCCATTGGTTACGTATTCCTACGACACGGTCAGCGATCTTGCCAGGCAAGCTCCGGCGCCGCCGGACTCGACGCACATCCTCGGCACTGACGACACCGCCCGTGATGTGCTTGCCCGCGTCATCTATGGCTTTCGCCTGTCGATCGCCTTCACCATCGTCGTAACGCTGCTGACCACCCTAATCGGGATCGCGGCAGGTGTTGTGCAAGGCTATTTCGGCGGATTGATAGATCTCTTCTTCCAGCGGATCATCGAGCTTTGGGGAGCAACGCCTTCGCTGTACATAATCATAATCGTAGCCGCGATCTGGCAGATGAATTTCTGGCTGCTTGTGGCGTTGATGACGATTTTTGGGTGGACGGCGCTGGTGGGCGTTGTCAGGGCGGAATGCCTGCGGGCCAGGAACTTCGAGTATGTGCGGGCGGCGAGAGCGCTTGGCGTTTCCAATCGCACGATAATGGCTCGGCATGTTCTGCCCAATGCCATGGTGGCCACAATCACGCTGCTGCCGTTCATCATTACCGGCACAATCGGCTCGCTTGCGGCGCTGGACTTTCTCGGATTCGGCTTGCCCAGTTCGGCGCCGTCGCTTGGTGAATTGACGCAGCAGGCCAAGCGAAACCTGCAGGCGCCCTGGCTCGGCTTTACGGCCTTCTTCACTTTTGCGATCATGCTGTCGCTTCTCGTGTTCATATTCGAGGGAGTGCGCGACGCCTTCGATCCTCGCAAGACTTTCCAATGACCAAGCCGCTCCTGGATGTGGAATCGCTGTCCGTAACGTTCCATCAGGAACGGAGGGCGATCAAGGCTGTTGACGGAATCAGTTTCTCGATCGACCGCGGCGAGACGGTTGCGCTGGTGGGCGAATCGGGTTCCGGAAAGTCTGTGACCGCGCTGGCAACGGTGGGTCTGCTGCCCGCCAATGCAGTGGTCGAGGGTTCGGTGAAGTTCGATGATTCGGAAATGGTCGGCGCGGGCTTTTCGAAATTGCGGAAAGTGCGCGGAAACCGCATCAGCTTTGTGTTTCAGGAGCCCATGACATCGCTGAATCCGCTGCACACGCTGGAGAAGCAGATAGGGGAAATGCTGCGGGTTCACCAAGATCTGTCAACGTCGGAGATTCGCAGCCGGACGATCGAATTGCTCGAAAAGACAGGGATTGAAGACCCAGCCAAGAGACTGAAGTGTCATCCACACCAGTTCTCCGGAGGGCAGCGTCAGCGGATCATGATTGCCATGGCGTTGGCCAACAGCCCGTCGCTGCTGATTGCCGACGAGCCGACTACGGCGCTGGACGTGACAATTCAGGCCCAGATTCTGGATCTGCTGGCGGAGCTGCAGAAGCAAGAGCACATGGCGATGCTGTTCATAACTCACGATCTCAACATCGTGAGGCGCATTGCCGACCGTGTCTGTGTCATGCAGGCAGGACGAATTGTGGAATCGGACAGCTGCCGCAGGATTTTTTCGATGCCGCAACACAGCTACACAAAGCTCCTGCTGGCAGCCGAGCCGACCGGGCGGCCGGACGAAGTTCCAAGCGACGCCGTAACGGTTGTCGAAGCAACCGACGTGCGGGTCTGGTTTCCGATAAAGCGCGGCATGTTGAAACGAACGGTTTCCCATGTTCGGGCCGTGAATTCGGCGAACATTTCGATGCGGCGAGGCGAAACGGTTGGAATAGTGGGCGAGTCTGGGTCGGGCAAGACCACGCTTGCCCTTGCCATTACCCGTCTGGTGTCCTGCAAGGGCAGCATTAGCATTGGGGGACGGGAACTGAACGGCCTGAGAAGCGATCGCCTGCGACCGTATCGCCGCAACATGCAGATCGTGTTTCAGGACCCGTATGGCTCGTTGTCGCCGCGCATGACAGTCGAACAAATCGTGTCGGAAGGACTGCGAATTCATGAGAGGCTGTCGCGTCGCCAGGGGCGCAACCGCGCCATTCAGGTGCTGGAGGAGGTCGGGCTTTCCGAAGACATGCTCAATCGCTATCCGCACGAATTTTCCGGCGGGCAGCGTCAGCGAATTGCCATTGCCCGCAGCATGATTTTGCGCCCCAAGATCGTTGTCCTCGACGAACCCACTTCAGCGCTGGACCGAACGGTTCAGGCGCAAATAGTCGATCTCCTTCTGAGTCTTCAGCGAAAGCACGGCATTTCGTATCTGTTCATCAGCCACGATCTGCGCATTGTCCGGTCGCTTGCGCATCACATTATCGTAATGAAGGACGGTGACATTGTCGAAAGCGGAACGGCCGACAGCGTTTTCGAGAAGCCCAGGGCAGGCTACACGAAAGCGCTCATGAGGGCATCCTTCGATCTCAGTTCGAGCTAGCGTCCCTTCACAGTGGTTCTGAATCTCTGGATTTCGGTTTGGAAACTTTGGATTTGGAATGGGCTTTCCCCATTTTGTCCTTGGCCTTGTCGACGGTGAGCATCCAGTTTGTCTGCTTGTTGTCGCCATTTCCCTGTTTCCTTCAGGCCATGATCTCCGCTTCAAGGGTCCTCATGTCGGGAATGCAGCGATTGGGACATTGACCCTGCGGAACGCCGCTCTCGACCTCGACCACGTTGAGCGAAACGGATTGCCAGGGCGTGCGGTGGAACTCGATTCGGCGCAGGATTCGCCTTGCTTCATCGGCTGGCAGGGATCTGCAGCGTGCGGCTGCCGTTTGGGTTGAAGGATTGTCGAGCAAGTCCCTGATCTTGTTGGCCTCCGGCAAAGGGATGTCGGTCAGGCCCTATATGCAGGCTGCGAAGTCTTCCGAGGCCCCGCGTTCGGCGACCCCGACCTTCTGCCGGAGCAGCATGTTTCGCTTCGTCCATCTGCAGTTGGCAATCCGCCATTTGCGAGTGGAGTCCGGCCCAGCTCCAATCCGCTGCCGCCCTACTTCTCGCCAAGACCGATCATGTACCTCCGAAAACTCGGAATCGGACAGTGCACGCTTCCGTCAGGCAGCTCTTGCAACGCCCCGCGATGCACGAGATGATCAAAAAACTCACGAGATTGCATGCCATTCGGCGGCTGCCAACCCGTTTCGGGTCTGCACTTGCTCTCCATTGCCCGAATGAACGACAGCTGTCGGCAGGGTTCGGGGGTTTCCTTCATGACCGCCGCCAACAAGTACTCTGCAAGCCGCATTTCCGGGCTCATGCGGCTGTGATAGTAGCTGATCTGCAGCTCTCCGCTGCGCCTGCGCACCGCTGCGAATTCCACATCCTCCACGCTGCCGCACGCCACCACCTGTTCGGCGAAGGCAGTCAGCGCATTCTGCACATGCACCGGCCAGTGGTCGCACTCGGCGGCAAGCAAACGCATATCGTCCT
>JAPOOS010000219.1 GCA_026713305.1 Paracoccaceae bacterium | reverse complement strand
CTTTCCTGCCCGGGTTGCCAAGTCCGTTGTACTGAACCGCATGATCATGTCGGAACTTCACTCGGACCCAGGGGACCAGCTGAGAGACATCGCGAACCAACATGCTTGGCAATCGACAGCGTTCATTTCGATGTTGAGTCATGCCCGCAAGAATCGAGGCGTTCTACCTTCGGCATCGTTTTCGTGGCTCAAACTCATGGATCGCACACTCTGGTTTGCACTGAACAACGCGGGAAACGAGGCCATCATGGCAGAGGCTGCGGGTGTCCACGCCCACTACCGGGCCGAACGGCAATTCGGATGCGCACTTGGCTGTCCGAGAGTGTTCCAAGCCTCTCGCGCGCTCCTTGAGGAATATCTGGATCAGATCCCGTCACATACGGAACGTCGTCGAACTCTCGCAAGTCTGCGAAAGCCGGTTGCCGCGTCACTGCGAGAAGGGATGTTGGCGGAGAACAGAGGCCGGTTTGAAGATTCGACAAACAGGAACAGAGGCTGAAATGTGGTTGCTGCTTCCAGGCATAGTCGGTTTGCACCTGGTCGTGGAAATGATTGACAGGCAGGCAGCCTCGGCGGCTCTCGAGAAGGACTTGCAGATTGTCTCGCAGGCCATGGCTCAAGTTCACGAACGCATTGCGTCAATGGCCACGGCCGACCCGTCCATGCACGGTCCTTTGGCCGTTTCCCAGCCTGCCCAACCTTTTGCCGCTGCTGGATTTGCGAGCGAGATCGTTGCTGGCGCGGGCAGGAGATTTCTGCTCACATCCAACAGCCGGTCAACACGGAACAGCGGACGGCAGCAGGCGTTGGCTTCAGAACTGCGGATACAGTTGTCGCGCCGTGGCATTGGCAATTCGGGCAACGCTTTTGCAGGTCGCTACTTTGCTGTCGCAGGCGGCACGTCGCGTGTTGGCAACAGGCCTCTTCCGTCAGCGGCGACCTCAATCGCCGACGGCTCCGCCACGATTGTTTCGGAACTGCAATGACGCTCGGCTTCGGATTCCTGATTGCCGCCATACCGCTGGCAGCCACTGTGTCGGGTCTTGCAGCTGCAAGAAGGGGTCTGAAGAGGCTTGAGGACACTGTTTTCGTAAACTTGCGCCTGCTCTCGACTGTCGCCGCAACAGGCGCCGCACTTGGCTTGGCAGCGGCTTGGCCTCCTGCGAGCGAAGACGGATGGGCATTGATCCGGATCGCGCCGACCGTCTTTCTCTGCACCCTGATGCTAACAGTCGCCTCAGTCGATTGGCAGACCGCATGGGCGCCACGCGAACTGATGATTCCGATTTGCCTGCTTGCCGGAGTTGTTGCCTTTGACGACGCCTGCCTGTCAACTGTGACCCTGACCATTGGCATCACTGCCGGCCTGCTGCTTCTGCTTGCTTCAACATTGTTCTGGAAAATCCAGTGTGCAGTGAGATTGCCGATACTGCCACCGGCAGACTTCATTGCGCTATGCATGCCCGCGCTGCTGTTCGGCCTGCGCTTGAGTTCCCTGCTCTGCTACGCCGCGCTGGCCTGCATGCTGCTTGCAATTGGGCAATTCAGGTTGCTGGCAGCGCTGGCAGGAAGCCGGCGTGCCCGAAATGTTTCGCTTGCGCCCATGGGCCCTGGCAACTGCAGGAGCGTTGCGCTCTGCGCCCTCGCCTTCCCGCTGGTTGTGGCATCAATGCTGACAAGGCAGTCGCTGCAAGTTGGCTGACGTCATGGGAAGCGACTCTTCCAAGTCTCCCCTCCAGACCGGAAGCACAGAACGCGGTGTGACTCTGCTGGAGGCAGCTTTGGCCCTGACGCTGCTCGGGTCGACACTGGGCATTCTCAATCTGATGGTGCAGGAGGAGATGGACCGGCGGCAGGCAAAGGCAATCGGTCAGGACCTTCGCTTCATGACGGAGTCGGTTCGACGATATGTCGATGCCAATTACGACGAAGTTCGGCGTGGTCTCTTGAATTCCGCCTCTGGCAGGTTGATTGGCAGCATCTCGATGAACGATGTTGCAAGGGCCGGGTATCTGCCGTCCTCCGCCATGCCCTTGAATCATGCTGTTGGCGGAACTGGCCACTCATATCATTTGCTCGTGAGGGGTGTCTCCCGGCAAGCTGCCGGCAGGCCGCAACCCACGCTGACCGTTGCCGCAGTCGATGCGAATGCCGACGGATTGATCGACGGTCACCTGACCGACGGAAACGCCGCCAACGGGGAACTCGACCTGGAGGCAATTCTGGTGACCGTGGGAGGAGAGCCCGTCGAACCGCAGCACGGCAACTTGGCCGTGATTTCCGCCGAACTGTTTTCGGTCGGCTATCAACACAGCAACGCCACGGCCCGCGGCGCATACGGCGCCTGGGAGCTTGACACGAGCGCCTACTCCGGCCTGGCACAGGCGCCGCAGGACAAGCGCTTTGTTTCGTTGATTGCGCTGTCCGGGCATGGCGTTCTCGGCGGCACAGGCAGGGCCAACGACGAGACCGGCAACAGCCCGACGGGGGAATTCCTGCGCAGATGTCCAAACGCCAGCGGTTCGACGCTGGAAGACTGCCAACAGGACAACCGGCTCTACACCGACGTTGAATTCACGAACCACGACACCGACGGCGACGGTGACTTGGACTACTTTGGTTCGCTGCGCAACCTGCACGAACTCGAAATGGCAGCGATCGACAGCGATGGGGACGGCAGCCTTGACGTGCTTTCGGTCATTTCAGGAGTCGCGGAGTTCGCATGTGGCGGAGGCAGCGGAGGCAGTCGAGTTGTTGGGACGCTGTTGATCGACTGTTCGAAGGTGGCGATCAGTGACGACCTCTCGGTTGGAGGAAAATTGGAGGTTTCCGGGTCGGCCACGCTCGAAGGCCCGACAGTCATCAACAGTTCAGTGAAGGCAACCGGTCCGGTTGCGGCCGAACGGTTTCGAGCGGCCGTGCTTGACGGGCAGGACCTGACCAAGGGAGTCTTTCACGCAGACCTGGTTGCCATGACGCCCACGCCAGTGGTGCCGAAACCTGCCTGCAGGGATGCTGGCAGCCAACCGCAGGTCTTTGCAGTGCCCGCTGCCTTCTTGAGTCCGGCCGGCGCTTCAATCGTTGGTGTCAGGGCATATGCCGCGGATGGGCCGGATGAATGGAGAATTGGCATGGAGGCGTCAGTGAACGAAGACGCGGACGGCGATGGACGGACGGATGTCATCACTTTGTCCAGCGCCAACGACTATGTGCTGGTGCTCACGAAATGCAGTTGATCATCCATTCGGAACCGCACTGGGTTTCGAATGCGGTCACCCTCCTTCCAAGCGCTCGAGCAATTCCTTGCGACTGGCGGAAAACGCCGATTCAATCCATTTCGACTCAAGCGCATCCAGAGCGTTCCCCAGCTGCCTGCCGCTGCGCTCGGGCTGCAAGTCGCTGGCACGGACGGGAAACCGCTGCCGGGCCGCATGTTCACAGCGGTCGAACAGGCTTGAGGGAACAGCCACGCCGGCAATGGCCGACCGCAGCAGGGCAACCGAAACCGCAACTCCCGCGCCATGCCGATATGCGATCGAGTCAATTGATGCAGGCGTTCGCCATTGCGCATCCAGCAACTTCAGGCGCAGGGCTTCACTCCTCGTCAATTCAAGATTGCCACTGACCTCGGGGCCGCCAAGCAATGCGAGTCGGCGGAGAAACTCGGGTTGGATGCCTGTCTCGACCTCAAGCCGCTCGAGTTCGGTCATTCTGTCGACCCGCGCACCTTCCATCAGAACGTCCAGCACTCCCGCGCTCAACATTGCTTCCAGGGTCTTGGCCGGAAGCCTTTCGGACAGGATTAGCTCCAACTCGTTTCTGACCCTGAATCCGGAAAGGCGCCGCAATCCCTCCGCGTCGCATCTGCGAACTGCTCGCTGTCCCCCTGGATCGATTTCAAAGCCCAATGGACTTAGCATTGCTCCGATGCGGAACATGCGAATTGCTCTCAGGTAGTCCTCCCTGATCCGCTGATCGGGACATCCGATGAACTTCACAACTCGGCGCGCAATATCGCCCAAGCCATCGACCGGGTCGTGCAGATTGCCGTCAAGATCGGCGTAGATCGCGTTGATCGCGAAATCTCGGCGACGGGCGTCCTCTTCAAGCCTGGTGCCAAACTCGACCACTGGCCTGCGCCCGTCCGTCAAAATGTCCTTCCTGAAGGTTGTAATCGAAAAGTTGCGAGTTCGAACCAAAACCTCGACAGTTCCGAAACAAAATCCGGCCGTCGCAATCTGCCAGTCCTTTGAACACGCCAAGTCGATCGTGTCTTTGGGACTGGCATCCGTCGCCAGATCGATGTCTCGGGCCGGTCGACCGAGCAACGCGTCCCGAACGCACCCTCCAACCAGAAGCAACTGGTGCCCTGCCTCGGCAAAGAGGCCAAAGAGAGCGTTGATTTCCTTCGAATCCAGCCACTCGGCGGAAAGTCTTGCAGTCACGATCTATGAAAATGCGGTTGTGTCACAGGCGCTGCCGGCGTGGTAGTTCAAAAATTCTCGGGCAAAAGCGCGAACTCGGTCGGAGATGTCCTCGCAGTGCATCCATGTGCCGCACCGGCAACACTCCGAGAACGAGACAGACATGCGTCGCCATGCATGCATTCCAACCACGAAGACTCACCCGCGGCGCCAATTGGGAACCATGCAAACCCGCGTGAACTTGCATGCGCTTGCACTTGAAGCCGGTCCTGCATCGGCCGCAGAATGCCGATCTGTTGCCATGTCCCCCGCAATTGGCTCAAAAGCCAAACGAACAATGCAAAGTTTCGGCAAAGTCCCGCGAACATCTGGAGAAAATTCGGATGCTGTTCGCGGAAATCATATGTTTGCATTCTTGTTTGAACTTGCTTCGGAGGGCGAAAATATCCGCCTGTCGCCCTCGAATTTCAGCGAAAATCAAGCCTTCGAGTCTATATATACGCATTCCTGCGCCTGATACCACAACCCATTGTACCCGAATGGGCATTTGCAAAGATTTTGCTTTACAGATCAGCTCAATTTCATGATCATGCCGCTTGGTTGTTCAGATGAGAGGGCTTCGCGACAGGCCATAAAGTGACAACTTGTCGAGCAGTGTAGCTTTGCTGTTCAAAAAAATAATAATACGCAGCTTCAAGGGTTTTGCGGACCCAACGGATCTGGACATCGAATGCGGCTTGAACGGAATCGTCGGGCCGAATGGCTGTGGCAAGTCCAACCTAGTAGAGGCGATAGGTTGGACGATGGGGGAAGGTCGCCCCGGGGCAATCCGGGGCACTTCCATGGAGGATGTCGTATTCTCCGGTTCAAGAACCCGCCCAGCACACAGTCACGCCGAAGTTTCGCTTCATCTCGAGTTGACCGCGCTGCCAAGAGGAATTGGCCGCAAACGCGACCGGACCGTGCTTGTCACGCGCCGCATCAGACGCAATCACGGCTCGGTTTTCCGCATGGACGGCCGGATTGTGCGCCGCAAGGATGTTCAACTGTTCTTTGCGGACGCTACCCATGAGTCCCGATTTGCAGCCTTTGTGAGGCAGGGGCAGGTCGCCGACGTTGTGAAGGCCAATCCCAGAGACCGTTCGAGGCTGATGGAGGAGGCGGCCGGCATTCGTGGCCTGCAATTGCGTCGCCACGACGCCGCACTGAAGCTTGACGCCACTGAAAGAAACCTCGAACAGGTGGAAATATCCGTCCAACAGCTGAAAAGGCAATGCGCCGCACTCAAGCGGCAGGCTGGCCGGGCACAGGAATTTCGCGAGCTGGCCAAGCGATTGCAAGTGGCTGAAAGGCGACTGGCCGCAGCGCAGTGGCAGATTGCCAGCGCTTCATGCGACAGAGCGAGGCAACTTTATCAGAATGGCAAGCGAGCTGTTTCGGAAGCCGCCGGCGCGGCGGCGCTTGCCACCCGCCGGAGAGAGGAATGCGCCAGCCTTCGTGAACCGCTGAAAGTTCGCCTGTCCGAATTGACCGCATCCCGCCTTCAGACCACACTTGAATTGAGACGAGTCGACGAAGCGATCGAAAGCACGAGAAATCAGCTGTTCAGCCTGACTTCGCAAATCGTGCAGTTGGACCGCGACATGGAACGCGAAAGAGATCTGAGCCGCGATGCCGTCAGCAATGTGTCCAAGATTGAAGATCGTTTGGCTGAACTGAGCTGTGGCGCCGCCGAACGCGAAACTGAAATTCAGCTGGCAAAGAGTCGGGAACTTGAAACGTTCGAACGCTTGGAATGGGTTGAGAAGGCGCTGGAACAAACGACATCCAGGCACGCCAGCCTTCTGTCCCAGCACGAGTTTGCGGAACAGACGCTGACGAGAGCACACAGGGAAATAGCCTATTTCGATCGCCTCGAAGCCGAGGTTCTGAATTCAATGGAGCGTTGGCAGAACAAGGTCAACACGACGCAGAAAGGCAAGGCTGCCGCAGAACTGGCTCTGAAGTCTGCAGAGGATGCTTGCAAGAACGCGGACTCGCACACCCAGACCGAAGAAGAGGAATACAGACGACTCAGGGATGCCGTTTCGAACGCCGCAACCAAAGGCAGGGCAGCCGACAGGCGCCTGAGTTCGGTAGTTCAGGAAATCGAAGAACTCAATCGCATCCTCGAGGGGGCTGGCAATGACGATGCTGGTCTGTTGGAAGCGCTTGAGGTCTGCCAAGGGTATGAGGCTGCCGTCGGCGCTGCACTTGGCGACGACATCTTCATGAATGCATGCGGCGGCGCAGAGACTTCAGGATGGAATTCCATGCCTGACTATCCGATGACACAGGCCCTGCCTTCAATACTTGATCCCTTGACAGACTTTGTGAATGCCCCCGACATTCTCGATCGCAGACTCAGTCAGGTTGGCTTGGCCGACCGCGCAACTGCACGGCTCGTCCAGCCGTTGCTGCTGCCCGGGCAACGCGTCGTTACGCCTAGCGGCGACAGTTATCGTTGGGATGGCTTGACGGTGCTTTCGAAAGATGTCCCCAACTCGGCGGTGCTCAGGCTGAAGCAATACAATCGACGCAAGGAATTGTGTGAAGATCGGGAGGCAGCCGAGATCCGCAGCAAACGCTGTCGCAGGCGGCTGGCTGAGGCTTCCAGCCTTCTGCGATCCAGCGAGGCAAGGGTTGCGCAAGCGCGTTCGGAAAGAAGCCGATCTCAGGCGGCGTTGAATGCTGCAAGAAAGAGGCTGTCATTGGATGCCGTGAATTTGGAGCACAATCAGGCACAACTGGAAGCCCAGTCGCGCCGGCTGGAGCGCATTCGTTCGGACAGGCAGGTCACCGAAGCGGAACTTGTCGAAGCACAACGGAAAGTGCTTGGACGCGAGGAGGTCGAAGCATCCAGAAAGGGCGTTTCCGCTGCCAAGGCAGATGTGTCCGCCGCCCTTGAGAGCTTCAACTCTGCCAAATCGGCAAACCAGAATCTTGCACAGGCAGTTGCCGAGCGCGAGCGGCAAATTGCAGTGGGAATGCGCAGCCTGGAAGCATGGCAAGCTCGCAGGGAAAGCGCAGTCATTCGGGTGAGCGAACTCGCCGCCAGGCAGCAAAGCCTAAGCAAACAGCAGGATGATCTCGACTCCCTGCCCGACGAACTTGAGAGGGAACGGCAGACCCTTGTTGCGACGCAGGCCTCCAGCAAGTTCAAACTGCGAGATGTTGAACAGGAACTGGCAGCTGCGTCACATGCACTTGACGAAGCGTGGAGTGCGGAAAGGCAAGCCTTGTCCAAACACAGCGAAGCGACAATTGAAGAGGCGAGGCGCCATGCGAGTTACGAGTCGGCACGCGACACCGTAAGGGCAGCGCTTGCGCACATTGAAAGTGAGTTTGAGGTTTCGCCGAACGAGTTGCTGCAAGAAGTTGGTGAAGGCGTCGCCAAGCCCGAATCGCGAGTTGGTGAATTCCGGAGGCAGGTCGCCAAGTTGAGACAAAGGAAATCGTCATTCGGGCCAGTCAACCTGCTGGCGGACGACGACTTGCGGGAATTGGAGGCCAAGCTTAACGGGCTGCAGCAAGAGCGCTCCGACCTGCTTGCCGCAGTCGACAAGCTTCGCCGGAGCATTGGCAAGCTCAATCAAGATGGCAGGAAACAACTGCATCGGGCCTTCAAGGTCATAAACAGGCATTTCGCGGCAGTCCACAAGGAGCTGTTTGGGGGCGGCAAGGCTTGGATCGAACTTGCCGAGAGCGATGATCCTCTGGCGGCGGGCTTTGAGATATACTGCCGACTGCCCGGCAAGCGTCAAACAGTCCTGTCCCTGATGTCGGGGGGCGAACAGGCGCTTACCGGGTTGGCTTTGATATTCTCGTTCTTCCTTTCGCGGCCAGCGCCCCTCTGCATTCTCGATGAGGTTGACGCTCCGCTTGACGACGCCAATGCTTCTCGGATGTGCACTTTGCTGGAAAGGATCACGCGTGATCACTCAACCAAGTTCCTGATTGTCACGCACAACCCAATTACGATGAATCGCATGGATCGCCTTTATGGCGTAACGATGCAGGAACCGGGAGTTAGCCAACTGGTTTCCGTCGACCTTGACCTTGCCAAAGAACTCGCAGCGTGAAATCCTGGCATTCCGGTTGCCAGGAAGCGTCAGTTCAGGCTGCCCAGCGGCAGCGCGGTCGATGCGAATCCATCCGTGAAGACGTCCGCGTCTCGTGACGATGCATTGCGTTTGGGCCATGAAACTGACATTTCGCGCCAAGTGGGGCTGTTGGCAAGCGCAATGGACGGAAAGGCTTCAAGAGCGGCCAATGCGCTTGACAGCGCGAATGGCCGCCCCGCCATTATGGAATGAAAGGTCTCCCGGACTTTCGGGAACTGGCTTCGGCCGGTCAGCCCCTACAGCTTGAACTTCCGAAGAGTTTTGCTCGTTGCACGGTGGGCGGCGCGTCTCGCGCCATATTTCGCCAAGCCGCCGGGGCCTTTTTTGGCAGCGCCAAACAACGCAAACAGTGACAACATTTTATAAAGAAAGCGCATCGTTCAATCTCCGCATTTGCATGGGCAACAGGGTTCGCAGAGCCAGTCTAGCGTAGCACGGCGCAAATTGGGGCAGTGCCATGCTAGCGCTGCTCAACCTTGTTTCGCGGCATCCGCCCGAAACACTGTGCTTCCCACGGGTTTTGTGTTCAATGACCATATTGCACCTTTCCCGCAGAACATCAAGCAATAGTTATGCCATTGGCGGGAGATTTCGGAGGCGGATCCTCGACCCCTGACTCGTCCTGAGCCGAAAGGGTCGCACGCTTCCTCTCCACCGGCGAGAAGCCTGCGATGTTCTGGCTGTCCCGCACTTGGCTCCGCGTGCCCCAGCTGGGCATGTCGGACCGGAAGACAGCATCTAGCGGTGGACGACCGCTGCATTGCACGGGTCAGATCGCCATGTCGTCCAATCCGAGGCGTTCACAATCTGAAATCCGGGTTCTTGAATCTGTGGAATTGGCACGATTGTCGGAAACTGATCTGAAGCCTTTCGATGCAATGCATCGCTTCGGTTGGATGGGAAACTTGCGCTGGAGAGCGACTTGATCCTTGTGCACTTGGCCTTGCCCAATTGCCTTGAAGAAATCTCACTCTCTCCCACAACCCCAGCAGCAAGCTCAATCCCGTTCCGTTCCGACATTCTCACCCACAATCCTGCATCGGCGACACACGTGCATGGGCAGACGCTCGTACATGTTCCATTCCCCTTTCGGAGGTTGAAACGGATGCCGGAACAAGCTGAAATCCGTCGCGCGCCTTGAACGCGGCGGCAAGCGGCCAGTCACGAAAGGATCCGGTGATGGCACAAGCTTCGATGCGCGCTCCCTGAACACGGCTCCATGCGACATTGGCCATGCCGCCCAGGGCGATTTCCAGGACTTGGAACACGACACACCGCCGCTTCCAGCCAACAAGCATTGTCAGCCCTTCCACTTGCTACGCTGCGCCGATCAAGCAATTGAAATTCGTTTGCTCAACGGTGACGACCGCAGGTTGACCGCCAATGCGTGCAATGGTTCAGGCTGCTCTGCAAACAGCTACATCGAGCCTTTGGTCGGCTTGATGCTGTACTTGATGGCTATGTCGCCCGGGCTTTGCACGCCCAGAAACAACGCCTGAAATATGTGCTGCTCAACATGGGCCTTTGTCGAACCGAGAAACTGACCGCCCTCGCCTTCGTAGATCCGAAGGGCCATCTCTCCTTCGTCGCAGGTTGCCGAGCCGTCGACAAGCACGGAATTCATGCCGGCAATTTCGATCCACCGCCAATCCTCTATGGAGCATTCGCCATGGTGATCGTCACACGCGAAGGCTGTGCCCGCTGCCAGCAGGCTGCCGCACAATAGAGGCGCCAAAATTGATTTCATCTCTCTGCTCCTTGTGCGTGCCAAGCCACGACCAAGCGTCAGGGGCATTGCACCGTCGAACTGGCGACATGAGGCCCTTGCCGGTTGGCACGGTCCGACGGGAGACCACCCGCCGTCGAGATTGCATTCGGTGGGAGACTCGAAACCCAGCCTCCACTCGAAAGTGGGGAAGGAACCCTAAGATGTTGCATGCAACTTCGTCAACTAATTGGTCCAGTTTCCGCAAACTCCGCCGCCCACGGCCGCCATGTTGACCGGCCTTGGCTGCAGGCTATTTCTGCCGGTTTCAGTCCCCAATCCATGATTTCCGGCGTTGTCGGAGCAGCAGGCGCCAGTTCGAAACCGATCCGCAATACACGGTCAAACCACACCGCCTTTGGGGTGGCAAAGGAAGCAGCTCAACTCCGCCGGTTCCTGATGATTCCGGAAAGCATCCGTTCGAGAAGCAGGGCTTCCGATGCATGTTCCTACGCCACTTCCAATTGTTCACCTTGAACTTGTCGCCAGTTTCAAGGAGCTGGTCGACACCGGCCTGCCGGAGAAGGCATTCGATGCCTTTGCAGACTGTGTTCGCATCGCCATGCAGCGGGAGGAGGATGACCTCCGACCTTGTGGAGGTGGAGAACGCAACTCTCGACGGTTCACCGAAGATCGGTGGGGCGCTGTGTTGCCTACACTCGAAACAATCAAGAGAACGCTTGGATGTTTTCCGAAGAACCGTCACCGTGCGGCACGGGGATCTCGGGATCATCCTGAATTGGGCCGGACTCGGGCTTGAATGCACGAGGACCCACATCCCCATGCGGGAATGTTGGTCCCGATCTGACTCTGTGGCAGGAGTCTCATTTTACTTGGATTGTCTTAAATTCAGCTCCTGTTGCTTGCCAAAGACCTTGCGACTTGATTGCAGCCTTTACGAGCGTGACGGCCACAAAACGGCTGAAGCAACAACGGAGGCGGGGTGCCTCGGACATTTCGCAAGCCCGGCAATTGATGAGCAGCTAACTGTCTGTGCCTCCAATTGACCCCTATTGAACCCTGGTCCAACCCCAATCGAACCCTCTGGGTCGGATCATTCTTGTCTTCCTCATGAACGCTGCCACCGCACGGCGGGCCCGGGCCCGGTGGAAGCGCACAGTCACGCAATCGCCAGTTCCGCCATCTTGAGTGTGCCGCGACCCCATTCCTCGACAGGTCCCCGCCGATGGAAGGTGCGGACGATCAGCGGGTTTCAGGGTCTGGACTCGTGCCGCCCGAATGGATCTTCCGGACTCAGCACGAGATGCAGGCTCCCCGTCGACGTCACCTCCAGGCGGTCGTCGTAAGCTGCCAAGCCCACAGAGCCGCCTCCAATTGCGTTGTCGCGGTGGCTCAATGCATTCGCCAGCTCCACTCGCGTAGACAAAGGTGGATACAGCGGTTCGTCGATGCGCTGAATGCGGCCCGGTTCGAACCGGCCGGCGATCGGCAGGGTGTCTCGCGCAGCACGCACTCCGCGCTCGAGAATGGCAGAGAGCGTTGCCGTTGAACTGCCGGTTGTCGAGGAACTCGGTACGGTCGCTTCCTCGGAAGCCGACCTCACGTTGCAGGCATTGTGGCATCTCGAAAGCTGGTCGTGTCCTGTTTGGCCAGAATGTGCCGACCGGCAACACGAGAGGCCGTTCCGGCCGCCGCCTGGCTGACGACCTTCTCGACCGTCACCTATTCGTTGCGCAGGAAACGGCTGGTCCGCACCTCGCCGGCACGATTGCCGCCGAGGCTGCGCGCCGAGGGCCGATCTTGACCAAACGGTCATGGATGAAGCGCCCGGCAGTGTCCGGACGTTTGTCCCCGAAGTGTGACACAGCGCTGCACGTCATTCCAACCTCCGTTGCCGTGCCTGATCGGAACAAGGTGAATCGGAAGTTGATGCAAGTGGCAGGCAATTGCCATCATGACGGGTGAAAATGGATGTGCGCATACAGTAGGGGAGAGATTGCGCGAAAACCGACATCCCCTTGCGGGAGATGTCGGTCTCGGTGGTTGCGGGGGCAGGATTTGAACCTGCGACCTTCAGGTTATGAGCCTGATGAGCTACCTGACTGCTCCACCCCGCGCCGTTTGCAGCACATGACCGGCTTCGACCAGCGCTGCCAACATCGCAAAGAAATCGCAACTGCGCCTTCATCTAGTTTGGCAGTGTCCTACTCTCCCACGCCTTGGGACGCAGTACCATCGGCGCAACGGTGCTTAACCTTTGAGTTCGGAATGGGATCCGGTGTTTCACTCGTGCTATGACCACCAAACTAGATGAAGGCGCAAACCACGAGACACTCAATCAAGTCCTGCTTCTACTGGATCAAATCAAGCTAACGGACGATTAGTACCGGTCAGCTGAATGCATTGCTGCACTTACACCCCCGGCCTATCAAAGTGGTAGTCTTCCACTGTCCTTAGTGGAGACCTTGTTTCGAGGTTGGCTTCCCGCTTAGATGCTTTCAGCGGTTATCCTTTCCGTACATAGCTACCCTGCACTGCGGCTGGCGCCACAACAGATCCACCAGTGGTACGTCCACCCCGGTCCTCTCGTACTAGGGGCAGCTCCTCTCAAGTCTCCTACACCCGCGGCAGATAGGGACCGAACTGTCTCACGACGTTCTAAACCCAGCTCACGTACCTCTTTAAACGGCGAACAGCCGTACCCTTG
>JAPOOS010000156.1 GCA_026713305.1 Paracoccaceae bacterium | reverse complement strand
CCGGGAAAACCGCCCTATTCGCAGCAGGGAGGCGTGTCTCCGGCAAAGAACATTGTCGAGTCCAACTTTCCGTACCCGTTTGGGTCCGAAAAGAGCAGTCAGAACGTTCCATCCGGTCCATGGAGATTTGTTTGGAGCCACCTCCCGTACAAGGTGAAGGAAGCCTTCACAAAAACTTTCAGCGAAGGCGATATGGTGTCAATTGAGGATTGGCTCAAGCTAATGCAGTACTACAAGAACGATGTTTCAAGGGGGTGGTTCTCAAACGAAATCTTCCCTATCGGCTACAAGGTGCCCAAAGGCTACGGAAAGGCCCTGGAATGTTCCCGAACGAGTTGTGGTCGAGGGTTCGAGATGCACGTCGAGGCAGCTCAGAAACTGGAAAAGTGGGGACAACTGCCAATTTGTCCCGAATGCAGATACATGGACGAGATCAACAGCCTGAAGTCTTCCCCTTAGTGCCCTCAAGATGTTGCCGAAACAGTTCGAAAAGGATTGGATAAGGAAAGCACTCGGTTTTTCCACTGGCGGTGCCCGTGGCGACGACCAAATTGTGCTTATGTTTGTGCGCGGCTTGAATTGCTTGCATTGATGTACATACAGTTGAGCGTCCATCAGAGCCGGAAGTAGATCTCCCAAGTTGGAAAAGTGCCTCGCGGCCAACTCTCGAGCATTCATTCCATTGCCGAAATCACGATGCGGTTCAGGAAAGGGGCCTTTCAGCAGGCTTTCCTCCTCGCTTAGAGCTTGTAAAGGAATCACGCAAATGAGGTTCCTTGAAGAAAAACGAAGTCCTCAGATAGGCTTCGTAGCGTTGGCGAACTTGCTCTGGCCAAGCTTCAATGTTCATTTCAGGCATTGAGTTGCCTGCTGAAGGTTCTTTACGTTTTTTGAATGGCAGCTGCGTCGGCGTTTGTCATATGCAATGAATCGATCTGCCGCCTCCTGCGGAGTGAGCCCGGCCTCACTTAGTTCAGCCTTGCTAAATCCCTTGCCTGGTCTAAGAACACCCTTGCCGCTCCTCACCAATGCGACCAACTCTCCATCACCACTTGAGGGTGGATGCACTTCAACGGTGACCGAAGCTGTCACAATGTTGCCAGCAAAGTCTGTCGCAGCGAGAGAATATGTTGTGGTTTGGGTTGGTTGGACAACGTCGGCTCCACAAGGCTCCACGCCTCCGATCGCTGGACTTATGGCGAATTGGTCTCGTTCGGCGTTTCTGGTACTCCATGCCAGTGTTGCAGCCTCACCTGCAACTATTGTTGTCGGAGTTGTGTCAAACGAAATGACCTCAGGTCTTGGGTCGGCAGAAATCTTTAGGAGTGAGAGCCTGGCGCCGGCAATTGAAACGTTGAAATTAGCATCCTCGGGGAGTTTCCGGGCGATTTGATCGTGATAGGCAAACTCCTCCAAGGGTATCGAAATGGTGTCCTCATCCAACTTGCGTCTGAAGCACATATTCAATTCGTCGTTGAATCCCACGTGAACCGTTTTGAATCGTTTCGACCGCAGCTCAAGGACTGCGTCTCTGCGTTCGTTTTGCTGAAATTCCTGGCGAGTCAGTTCAAGTGGCTTGTCGTGCCATTGGCCCGGTGCATTGCCGTCGGCGACAATTCGCCACCAGATGCGCGGCAGATCCAGTACAATGTCGACGCCTTCCTTCCCCGCTTTGAGACTGCACGAAATGCGGTCCGCTTCAGGACAAGGCGGTATACTGATGATGCCAGCCGATGAGGCTCTCAGGGCAGAGTCCATTGGAAGTTGGGGTTCAATCGAATTGCCGTGTTGATCGACGAAGCACAACTCAATAGGCCTGTATCCACACGCTTCCGGCACCAATGTGGTATCTTGCGTGTACCGTTCGCCATCCACGAGAATGTGGTTCAATGTGCTGACATACCTGAAGCTTTCACTATCCAGAAGATTGCCGTCTTGATCGTATACTCGCAGAAAGAGGTGCCCCTCATTGTCATTCATGGCCTCGGCCAGTGATGTCTCCCCTGGCTTGAAATTCCTGCCCCATCCACCTTTCGTTTCCGCGCCCACCCGTGCCCACTCGACATGCTCAATGTTCGGCTTCAGCCTTGGAGGTTCGCCGACAAATAGTTTGCCTTCCTCACAATCGTCATAGGCGGATTGGCCGTCTATTTCGATTGCCTTGTGCGGCGTGAAACTCCACTCCTCGAATGCGTCATTCACGCCGTCACATGTTTCAACGTCCCAGTAGAAATGATGGGCCAGGAAGTTAGGATACGCGGTTCTTCCCGGCTCGACGGGAACATGACCAGTTCTGGTCCAGCTGCTTGGCGCGATGACAATGAAGTGTCCCTTGGTGACTCGTTTCAAATTGCGCCCAACACCGCTCCAGTCGTTTGAAAACTTGAAGATTAGAGGACCATCAACGCACAGTGGAAATTCGTGATATTTCACTTCGCCTTCCCACAGGACGCGCAATGTGCGTGCAAGTGAAGGTATGCGGCATTCCTGACCAGAAACATTCAGGGGTTTGCCTTCAAGCTGGACATCCTTCAGTTTGCATTCTCCGTCCGCAGCAAGGACAACCTCCCATTTCAAGGTAGTACTTTCTTGTCGGCAAATCAGTTTCGGCCGCGCAATCCGTTGGATCCTGGGAGCTTCGGGTGGCTCGGGGTGACCACTTCTTCGTCCCCCTATTTTTCTTGGTTCGGGTGGACTGGTCGGTGGCACTTTCTCTCCCGAGTCGCCTTCATTGGCTGTGCTTGGCTCACTGCCTTCGTTTGCCCCATTGGAGTCCAATGGTGGAGAGGAATTCCCATTGTCGCTAGTACAACGGCCAGGATCTTCCGCCAATCCAATCTTGACGTCATCCGAGGTACCTGAATTCCCGTCGCCAACGGGATCGATTTCGCCAAGAGAAGCACCGTTCGAGAGGTCGGAATTTAGACCAGACTGAGTTGTCCCCTGTACAGTTTCGCTGTCGTTGGTTGCTTCTCGCTCACCGCCTTCGATTGCCCGACCGGTGGCCATTGAGGCATTGGAATTTCCGTCATCGCCAGAATTGCGGGAAGAATCATTCGCAACGTCAGCGTAATCCTTGGGCGGGGGTTCAGTTTGCACTTCGGGCTCGTCAGAACCCTCTTGCCGCTCTGTGTTCGGTGACTGAGGATCAGAGACTGCTTCGCCGTCGCATGAATTCTTCCCTGAGCCGGCTATGCCTTGGGGCGACGAGGATGGATTTGGGCTTCTCCGAGGACGGAATATTGACCTTGCAAACGCCGTCAACCTATTGATTGCCCACTTCAGTCCCATCGTTCATTCCAGTGTTGGGAAGCGCGTTGGTTTGCGATCAATCATCGCCCATACCCATACTGGACGGTTGGCTTTCTGAATGCGGAAGTCCTCATGTCCAACCAGACAGACAGCCATTTTGGTTCGGATGAGGGGGACGACACAGGAGAAACAAGTCCAACTGCGGGGCTTCGAAGAGATGTGGCAATGCCTGCTGAGAACGCATTGGGCGTAATCGCAACTCTGTCCAGTTTGGCAATTGACAGTCAACAAATTAGGCTTCGGCCAAGTGGTTTGGCAAGTTCTAAAGTATACTTGAAGTTTGTCAACAAGGCATTCTCAATCCTCAATCTACCCAAGAACAGATATTCCTCGAAATTTTCCAAGCGCTCTTCAATCGGTCGGCGAACCAG
Organism: Paracoccaceae bacterium; assembly: GCA_026713305.1. Lineage (GTDB taxonomy): Bacteria > Pseudomonadota > Alphaproteobacteria > Rhodobacterales > Rhodobacteraceae > MPNP01. Next base: position 729 of record JAPOOS010000156.1, on the reverse strand, counting down.
GCATCGCTGCGGAATTCAACACCAGCCGATCAGTGATGGCGGCGCCGCCCATAGGGGTGAACCGCATGAAGCATCAACACGCCATCTTCCGGCGTTTGAGGCCCAACGTCGGCATGAACCTGTACGGTGTCCTTGAGTGCCCGATTCGAAAGTCACATTTTCCTGTTTCATGCACATTCACGCTGGAGCAATGTTCTCTTTTGCCTGACCCTGGCACGGACAATTCGGAGCGCCAAGCATCGGCACGCCGCCAGCTGTGTCCACGCCAGTGAACTCGCCACAGCGCTCTCGCAGTCCTTCGACAGCCGGGGGCACCGGCAGCCAGGCAAAGGTCCGTTCGACAATCCAACGCTTCGGCAGCGCGGTAATGCCTTCCTGGCCGCTTGGCTTCCTGACTGTCTCCAGCTTGTCCTCGATGCCAAGCTTGCGAGGCTCCGAGGCCAGCTTGGGACCGCTGCAGCCGCCATAGGCATATGTCCGAAGCAGCGTCGGGACTGCGTCCAAGACTTCCAGGATAAATGGCACCGCACCGTCGCGGTCTTGTCTGTGCCCACGGCAATGTGGCGCTTGCGGCCGTTGGCATTCTTGCCGGCGTCATAGCCTCGTGGACCACCACCTTCCGTCGTCTTCACGCTCTGGCTGTCGATGATCGCAGCCGTCGGCTCCGGCGCACGGCCGGCCGCAATCCGTGTCAAGCGGCGAAGCGAATGAAGAAGGCCATCCAGGATG
>JAPOOS010000139.1 GCA_026713305.1 Paracoccaceae bacterium | reverse complement strand
GTTAGGCGCATAGAGCGAAGAACATGCGAACTTTGCGTGGTTGTGGCGTCGCACGCCGAGCCCTTGGCAACTTCAATGCCTTCCCAAGCATCAATCAGTGCATCCGATTGATGGCCGGGAAACCGGATACTTAGACAGCCAGGTGCACGAAACTTGGGATGCCCATTGATTCTTGCACCGGGAAAGACCCTTTGAATGCCCCTCCACAGCTTAAACTCCAAGTCTGCTGCTCGTTGGATTGATGCCGATTGTTCCAACTTCGCAATGACAGCAGCAGTTCCCATTCCAACACACAGTGGAACTGGAAGCGTGCCCGGCCGAATTCCGCCTTCCTGCCCACCACCAAAGCAGATTGGGCGTATGGGCGCGCGCCGCAGGTTTCTGACGTAGAGCGCTCCAACTCCCTTGGGCCCATACGCCTTGTGGGCAGAAAACGAGGCCAAATCCAGTTGAAACGCTTCAACGTCGATTGGCACCTTGCCCATTGCTTGCGCACAGTCGGAGTGAACCAGTGTACCTGTCCTCTTGCAGATTTCGGAAATCGTTCGAAGCGGTTGGATTACGCCGGTCTCGTTGTTGACCAGCATCACAGAAACCAACAGCGTTCTATCGTCGACGACCCGAGAAAGTTCCTCCAAATTCACAAGGCCGTCACGATGCACATTCACGGCAATGGCTTCAAAACCATGGCGGGATAGGGATGCAACTGTTTCCAGGACTGAGCGATGTTCGGTTGTTTGTGTTACAATGCGCCGCCGATGTTTGGACGCCGCCGCCGCAATTCCTTGTATCGCGATATTGTTGGCTTCGGTGGCTCCAGAGGTGAAGATCACGTCCTTGGACCGGGCGCAAACAGTTGAAGCGAATTTGCGGCGGGCGTCCTCAATGGCGCGTAGCGCGTCTGTAGCGCTCCTGTAGGTGTTGGCATGGGCATTGGCAAATCGCTGCGTCATGAACGGCAGCATCGCCTCAACAACACGCGGGTCCACCGGCGTGGTAGCCTGATGATCTAGATAGATTCCGGGCAAATCAGTCAGTGCAATCGCAAGGCAACGAACCGAAGTACGTAGCGCGTTTGGAACACGAACCGCTCTTCGCAATCTCGGAAAACCCCGAACGGTTGGCTCCAAAAAATCCAAATCTGGTCTTGGTACCGGGGTCGTCCCTAGACTGCACAACACGGGCATAGCGCTCTTCAATGCCTGCCCACCACCCAATGCTTTCTGGTTCCGTCCGCCATTGCTGTTCACTGTGTTCGTAGTCGGCAGCCAATAGTCGCAGCGCTCGCTCTCCCTTCATGAAGCAGTAAACACAATTCGACAAATTCTTTTCGTGTGGTATCTCAAGATCCCACGTCTGGTGATTCCAAAAACTTAGCACGTCCTCTTTGGCGATATCCTGTTCGTAAAGCGGCGTATAGACATATTCCCCATCGGCAATTCGCGTGCTGTCGCGCAGCACGTTGTTTCGCTCCAAGACCCGACTGACTCTCCGCGGTTCGTCCGCCCTTAGGCCAACAAACGACAAGAACTCAACAGCGTCGTCACCCTTCAATTGTGCTCTCGAGTCAAAAGTGCGAGATGCGATGTCCTTGTTGCGCAGGCACGTAACTTTGGCATCAGTAAAGTCCTGAAAGACCTGGCTTGGCCGAATTACGGGTTGTTCCAGGTGATAGCGAACAATTTCGCTGCGATCACCATAGCTGACAGCATTCATGCGGGATTCATCATACCAGTGACCCAATCGGGGGGTGGCGACGGATTCACTGTTCTTCAAGAGTGTTGCGCGCCCAAACCAGTCTTCCAGAAATCGTGCAGTGGTGTGTATCTTTAGAAACTCCGTGCAAGTCCGCGAGAACCTGGTCGGCAATGCTTGCTTCCAAGATATCAACTCTTCAAAGACTTCTCCGTTACACCGATAGCCGTATGGATGCTCTTGCGAGTATGGCTCCGGAGTGACTAGTCGATAGCCCGGAACCCTTGCCCATCGTCCCCTTCTGGCATCCTCGTATGTCTGAAATTCGGTCCAGAAAAACGGAATGTTGAACCGCCTTTCGGCAATCTTCTTGCACAATGCGACAAAACGGTAGGTCGCGGCATGCTCCGCCGAAGTGTTGTTGAATACGATTGCGTCACCGCGCGATGGTTTCAGCTGCCTCGCGTAGAGCAACCCCAGCGTCAACAATGCACTTGACCTTCCACCCGAGAACTTCACGACATGCGGCCATGACCGATGTGTTTCTTCGTCGTAGGTCAGGCAAATCCTGGGAACCGAACGGACTCTTGGCAGGCGACCTTTTGCCGTTGGCGCGGTCACACCTCTATTGCCCTGAATTGTGCCAGATTCTGGTGCGGCGTTAGTGTTCCCAGTGCCTGGTATGCACAACGCGTGCCGACTTCCGCAAGAAACGCTTGCGTCCTACTTCGTCGATTCTTGGAAGTGTCCTGCACAATTCCAGATTCCATCAGTCTGGCCACCAAAGCTGAACGCACGTTCCTGTCGGCGACGACTGTGAGACGCTTGACGGTGTATTGCTGCAGGCACTCCCAAGTGGTGTTTGACACACGAAGGTGTGTCCATACATCATTGACATTCAAGCCTAGGTCTTCTGCAACCTGCTGACTTATGTGGCCACGCCACCAAGCGCGAGACAGTCGGCAATCATGGAAGATTGACACGTAGCCACGCACCTCTGGCAATCCCCCGAGTTGGCGAAGGATCGTTCGTGTGCACTGATCCATTAGCTTCTCATCCATCTTCATGGCAGCCTTTTGGAGGACTGCACGGCCGGTCTTCTGCCCGGATGAAATCGGTGTTGCAAGATCTGCCGGATCCACCAATTCTCTCCGAACCATTTCGAGCTGGTAGGAAGTCCAAAACGACGGTTGCGCTGCCAAGCGCGGCGGAAGGTCCTTGAGGAGGCTGTGGTGTTTCATCTCGGTGAAAAGCGGAGGATTGGCAATTTCCTGCCCGGTCAGCGGCTGGCATCGGGGGCGGAATTCAAGGGCAGGTGAGTCACCTTCGACAGCGATTCCATCAAACTGGGCCAGAAATGTCTCCGCGGAAGTCTCCGCAGCCCTTATCAGGTCGAGCTGCCTCTCGACAACGATGGGAGTCCTGACCAACTTGCCCTTGTCAATCAGCCCATTGCGCATTCTAGAGAGATCAGCGGCGTTGTATATCCGAATAACGGTGCGATCAGCGTTCTTTGTCATCGTGCTTGTGGCAACTATCCTAAACTGTCCATGTCATCAATCGTCGCCACCACGTGAGGATGAAACGCCGCCACCGCTTGGTTGGCCCTGAAGTCGTCCTCGTCCCATGTAGCAACATCCCGGTCCTTGAGCATCTGATACAGCAACTTGAGGTTTTGATGTTCTTTCCAATCTTCCGAGCCAATGTGGGCATCGTTCAAGTGAAGCTGGTGGAGTCCCTGTGCCAGAGCCATCGAGTAGATACTGTCGCGATGCGATACGGATGCGGGTTTCCTGAGCGCTTCGAATAGGCTCCCCTCCACTTCTACACGAAAGTAGAAACCTTCCTCTGGGACGCCTGTGACCTCAAAGCTGCCGCGCCGAAGACTGCCGTCTACTGCCTTGGTGACACGCAAAATACTTTGTTGGATTGTCTTGGGACTCCAAAACGGTTCAACTGCGATCAATGCCGCGACCGGCAGTTTCACCCTTTCGCCGATCCAGATGCGATCGACGCCATGAAATGATTGCGCGACAAATGGTTCGATGCAAGTGTTTGTGACAACCGACGGCTGGAAATTGACTGGGTGCGCATACAGATCTGTGACAACCTTGATCTGCTGTTGTGTCTGGAGCCCATCTGACGTGATTGCTGGCGTTTCCAACGCTCTTTCCACACGTCTGTACGCACAAGAAGGCGCCACAACTGTACAGACAAAATCTGCCTTGCCCTGGTTCACGAGCTGAGCAACCAAGTTGTCGCCCTTTATTTGGTGCAGAACATTGACGATGTCTCTGTTCTGCCTGTCCTGTGGACCTTGCTTTGTCCGGTACTGGTGACCGTCGCCATAGTCCAACCCCCCGCGTACCAAGATCGGGTAAGTCGCGAATCTTGGAGAAAGCTGGCTCATACATCGTCTCGGGCTGACGCCGGTGTGCGGCGAGAAAACACGTCCACCTTGATAACGACTTCGGGACCCATGACTTGCTCCAACTCGATGTTGAATTCACGCCTTTGCTCCATCGTGAATTGACCAATCGGCAGAGTCTGCACAAAGGAACTTGGCGTTCCACGGATACGTAACCTCAGCGGCTCATCGGGGAGCGGAGTTGTGCACGAGGCATCGGCGCCTCTGTGGGCCAGGAGTCGGAGCGCTGCGTTTGGAACGTCTTCAGTTGCCTTGATCACCATTCTCACAGCCCGTCCATCGCGCTGAGCCGCTGCCAACACGGGAACACGCCGCCCTTGGTCTCTGGATGCCTTGCTTCTTGATGACTTTGGTCCTTTAGAAACGTTCGATCTTCGGTTGCCGGACAAAATGTCGACGGGCAGGTCCAACAGTTCAGGTATGGGCGTAAATTCGGTTGATGTGGAATTTCGTTTCGGTTTGCCAGTGTTTGGTCTCCCGGGAATCAATGCGTCGGCATCAACTGACAGCTCCAGCTCCATGAACCCTTCAGGAGTGAAAGAATCGGCGTCATCCCTAATGGCGCCTTCCTTGATTGCTTTGCGAATGCTCCTGAAGAGACTGTCAAAATCACGCTGCTTTTGCTTGGGAAGCAGACGCTTGTTGACAGATGTGTGCTTTTCGCCTTCCGATTGGCGCACCAAACCAAATCCGCTTTGCTCTTCGCCCTGCTTGGGCGTATCGAACAGGATCACGGCATTGAAATTGCGGTACTGAGCGAAAACACTTGGCTGATTCAGTGGAACTATGTCCGTGATGAACATCCCGCTGCGAAAAAGGCTGATGCGGGTGCCTTCATCTGGGTCAGCCTGCCGAGCATAAATCTTCACTGTTCCAAACTTGGTGGCAATCTCCCTGAACTCGCCTGTGCGAATGGTACTCGAAATCGCGTATGCCTTGCTACCATTGATTGTGTGAGTTCGTGAGCGCCTTTCGTTCCTTTCCGAAAAAAGAAGCTTGTCTGCTTGTGTGGCGTCCAATACTTGGGCATCTCCCCCAAAACCCTTTGTGCGGACGACAAGATTGCCGGACCGAACAATTGGGTAGAAATGGCGTGCCGCGGTTCGCAAGATTGATTTCGCCGGGTCGGGATCATCCCGAAAATTGTTGAACGCAAGCAAAATCACAACGGTCCCGCATCGGTGTACCTGCTCAATTCTGTCCAACTCAAGGCTTATTGGTCGAAGTATCTCGTTGTCTCTTGGAAATTGGTATCTGCGAAGAATGTCGTGCTCGTTGATGCCGGCAATGAAGTACCCATCTTGGCCCATGAGCTCACCTTTGCGTGCGCAGCGGTGTGAGGCGAGAATGGCGTGACCGGACATCGTCCGTCCATGATCCTGACAAACGCCACCGTAGAGAACATATTGGAGATCAGACGCCGGAAAAGCCGTATAGTGTCCGACGCCATAGGAGCCGCCAGCTCTTGCCTCGTCGCCGACTTTGCTGGTGAGGCCATCGCCCAAGAGCGCGTTGGTCCTTTTCGCATTCAGGCCCACACCATTGTCAAACACCTTCAGAACCGGAACACGAGACTTGGAAAGGCTACTTGATATTCTGTCAATTTGATCCTCAGATGCCTCGGAATGTACTTCGTAAAGTTGCCTGGCGGCTTCGAATGCAGAACGATAACTCTCAATTCCCGGTATTTGTTCAACCTCGATTTCGTCGAACACGAACTCAACCGCAACCGGCCTATCCAGCATGACTCCAGCATCTACGCTGTTCTGCAGCAGCTCTCGAACGACTACGGCCGGATTGGCGTCATTGTCGGACGAGGTAGCTTTGGAGGCAAATCCTGCAACCTTGTGAGATGGGAAGAAGCGCAAACCAGCCACGCCAGCCTCCCGAGACTTGAAGCCCGTTCGACTTGTCGAATTTGGCCCTGTTCCAGAGTGGAAAGCGGACCGCAACACATCGTCATTCATGGAATGAAATGGTGTTCAACAATGGAGGCTCTGCATTCTCCATGCTCGGGCCGCTCAGGAATGGCATAGGCGTTCCCTGGAAGGCACACAGCTCAAATTGCATTGCGAAAAGGGGGGCATTGCCTTTCCCTTTCCGAAACCGCGGCATTTGGCAGGACCCTGGGAACAAGCATGCTGTTGAATGTTGGAAAAAGTGGAACTGGAGCGGGCGAAATGGCCGGGAAGCTGTCTCTGATTGCACTTTGGAGCCTGTCAGTTGCCCTAACCCGAAAGAGATCATTTGTGCATTTCCCATTCCTTCAAGATGATGTAGGATTGCGTTGCTGGCCAATGAAGAACATGGCTTTACGTGTGATGGCTGACGACTGGCAGGTACGTTTGGAACGCAATGGCACGTAGGGCGGTAGAGGCTCCAAGGTTGGCGTGTTCGGATTTTAGTGACCCTACTTCGTAGAAATTGCTACTGGCGGCGGCATGGTTGCTGATCGCTAATACCGCGACCTACTGGCCAGCAACTGTACGGACTAGATTGGGAGTGCCTATGTCAGGAAAACTGTATTTTCACAAGGCGGACCAACCGCAGGGATTCCAGAATCTTGCAACAACCAGTTGGGACGGCAACCCTGAACCAATTGTAAGGGAGTTGCTCCAAAACAGCCTCGACGCGTCGGTTGAGGTTAAGCCATCGGTTGAAGTGCGCTTTACAATTGAGGAGGTCCCGGCTCACAAGATACCTGGCATCGATGCTTATCGTCACCATTTCGAAGCGGCAAGTGAGGAAAGGTCAAAGGGTGAACAGGGCACCCATGAAAAGCGGGTCATTGATCGGATCAGACGGGTTCTCAAGAAACAGCGCACGCGAGTTTTGTTTTGTAACGACAACGGAAAAGGCCTGAACGCCGACCGGATGAAGCGAATTCTCACTGAGGGGAATACCGACAAAGCATCTGGAGCGGGTTCCTTCGGAGTCGGTCACCTGACTGCGTTTGCCGCCTCAGACCTCCGCTTCATACACTATGCGGGCCGCAGTCTGGAAAATGGGCGAGTTCAGGATGTAGCAAGCGCGCATGCAGTGCTGGCTTCCCGATCAAAGGGCGAGAATAGCGGACTGGGCGCACATGGCTTTTGGCTGCTGGGTGACGACAGAACTTTGTTCCATCAGGACCCCTACCCAAAGGAGATTCCCAATCTCCTGCAATCCCAAATGCCGTGTAACTGCGACACCGGAAGTGTTGTATGCATAGTCGGATTCAACAACTTTCGCAGCATTGACGAGAATCCTTGCGATGCAATCTCTCGGGCGGCGGCCAAAAACTTTCTGGTCGCAATATGGAATGGTCAGATGGCAGTCCGCATTTGCGACGAGACAGACTCCTCGAACGAGGCAATCACGGTGAACCGCACAAGCTTGAAGTCGATTCTCAAACCAATCGCAAAGCGCAAGAGAGCAGAGCAGGGTGGCGGGTGGCTTTCCGGCGAACAGGCCTACCGCGCAATGGAGACATTGGGGCGGGGACACAGGATTGAATTCGGAACAGAGGGTGTACACGGGTATTTCCGGCCAATGGGAAATTCAGCCGGGTCCACAAGGCTCCGGTCTAGGGTTCAAATGTTCCGAAACGGAATGTGGATCACGAACGATGCTAACAAACTGCGTCCCAGGGACTTTAACGGCTACAAGCCCTTTGACGCAATTCTGGAGATTGATGGTGGAGTTGGATTTGGAAGACTTGTCCGCGAAGCCGAGGGTCCGGAACATCGTGGCCTGGACGCAAAGCGGCTAGGCGTACAAAGACGAAGGGAGTTGCAAGCGGGGCTTGAAGAGTTGGCCAACAGGTTAAGGAAGGAGGCTGGCGAGGTAGAGAAGTCTAACGTGTTTACTCCAACCGGATTTGCGGTGTTTCGTGGGAATGTCGAAAGAGAGGCAGAAAAGGTTCCAAAATTTCGCCCGATGCCAAGTGTGCCTGACGAGCACGATTCCGATGAAATTGAGGAAGAGGAAACCACGCTTCACGCTGTAGACAGGAAAAGAAAGGACGACCCGAACCCTGACCCCATACCACGGCACCGTGTGCCGCGTAGACCCATTCCCAAACGTGGAAAGAGTGTTAGCGGTCGTTGCTCGGTGCGTGCCATCGTTGACGATGAAGAACAAATTGAGAGACTCCGAGTTGTATGGCGGCCGAACGTCAATGAGAAACAGTTGCACAGGGACATGTTCGTGCGGGTCAGGATTCCGTCTGGTTCGGACGAGACTTGCGAAGCTCCTATCGGTCCTAGGTGGCTGAAAATCATTGAGGTTCGCTGTAACGGTGAAGTGTCGAAACCACTTGAAGACAGCCTTGAAGTTAAGTTCCAGTTGGGTGAGGAACCATTCACAATAGTGTTGGCAGAACCGATTCTGGACGCGAATGCAGTAGAAGTGGATGTTGTCAGTCGTATTTCTGCCAAGCGCGGAGGCGGATGAATTGAGTAACGCATCCTTGCCATTACTGCTCGAAGATGGATCCCGATTGGACTGGCCCGACGGGAAGTATGAACCGAGAGTAGGCCTAACACTTGATAAAGCGAATGTAACACACAGCATCACCGGTGCGCCTTCACTTGAAAGCGCCGTAGCCAAGGGGCGTGCAAAATGGGCCTCCGAGCTTCTTTGTCCGAAGACGCTGTTGTCGCGAACAGTCCTGTCAACCGAGACGGAACAAACCGTCGGATTGAAGCAGAGCGAACTTGATGGCGCTGCGTGGATAGTCCCGGGATTACTGGCCACACAGGATTTTGAACTTCGGGCCGAAGAACTTGGTCCTTTCTGGAAGGGTGCAACGCTGCTCGTGCCTTGCGGCTGGTGGTTGGCAAGGGGAACGAAGCGCAGGATCAAGACTCTTGCGCAGTCCTTGCTTAGTTTCAGGTTGGACGAGCTCCTAGAGAATGGCCAAATGCATGTTTTGTCACTGAGAGGAGACGGCGAGCCCCGATTTGAAGCTTGCATCGCGGGCGATATCTGGCGTGAAATCGAGAGCGACAGAACTCTGCAAGTAGCCGCACTCATCGGTGCATGCGCTAAATTCCCGAAAGTCTTCAGCCGGGAAAAACAAGAGGATAGCGCCATCGAACGTGAAATTCGCAACCGCCTGGAAGAGGCCGAAGTTCCTGTATGGGACGAACCGGACTACGATGCAGCACTTGCAGCTACGGCCATTGAAAGATTTTATCCAACCAGGGCCAGTGAAGACTTGGAGAATTGAAGGAATGAACCAAGACCTGCTCAAGCGGGCCAACGCTCCATTCACAGGCTGGCAGAAAGGGTTGGTATTCGAGCCCAAAAGACATGGTAGTCTAGAGGCTGCGTCTGCGGATGTAGTTGGTCCAATTCGTCAACGGCAGAAGGAGTTAATTGACGCTGTAACAAATGGGCCAGCCGAACTGGTCCAATACCTTTGCAACCAGCTGAAAATTGGCGACGTAAGGGAGATCCAAGCTCCCAAATTTCCCTGCCGAGAACTCTCGCCAAGTGAGTATATGAATCCATCTCTTGAGGTCGAAGAGGAGTTGGGCAATGCTTGGAACAGGGAATTGAAAGACCAAGCGACGCTTGCCTCCCGTCCTCTCTTTTGGCTGTTGTGTCACATTGAGTGGATCAGTGAACACAAACTCGGCAGCAAAGGACAAACACTCAAGGATGCCTTGATGCCAGGAACTGGAGATATGGAGGGCAATGTCCGGAGCTTTCTAAGACGAACCGGGGGTCTACCACACGTCCGCGGCAATACATCCGTGTTTTCGGACTGCCCGCTCGCGAGAGCCTGGTGGCGCTTCCGCTTGGCCAGTGAAGTGGAAGGAACTACCGAGGGACAAATTGAAAGAAAGACAGCTCACGAGATCTTTCATCGGAATAGACCTAGCTGGGAGACATTGATAAGGTTGTCCCTGAAGCGAATAACGGCCATAAACCAGCCTCGCGCCAGAGCCGCGATCGTGCATCACCTAAGCGAGAGGATTGAAACCAACGGTCGCTTTACCAAAGAAGATGTTGAGACTTTCGCAACCGGATTGGCTAGGGTGTCGCTACGCCGATCTCTGGACCATACTCCATTGGAAGAACTGTTCCGGATGGAGTTCTGGCACAGGCGAAGCGAGTTACCCTAAGACACTCACCGCTACAGATTCCCTGATAGGCAGTGTTGTTGCCCAACCCGTTCTCGGCGGCATAGTGGAAGTCGCTTAGCGCAGTGCGGTGGTACGTCATCAATGAGCCGCCTCGGCCACACTTGACCTAGATCAATCGCTAATTCTTGCGAATGACTTGCTTGTGAACCGTTCTCCCTAGCGCACCAACGACTCCGTAATGCGAAAGGCTCTCGGTCCTTCCAAGCCAATTCATCCGACAGCGTCATTGTGCCGAGGAAATTCCGTTTCCGGCCAAATTGTAAATCAATGCCATTCAAGAACAAACGGGCATATTGAGTGTGACCGATGACAGGAACATTTGCCCTTGGTGTTCACAAGCAGGCGGTGAACTTCGCGAATTGATGGCAAGATTGAATCCTCAAAGCCGTGATTCTATCCGGATGCCTGCAACCCTTGACTAAACAGTTTGCTGTTGGGTCGGACTCTCGACCAGCCCGTTCACTTGGCGCTTGTGCTGCCGAAAACACTGATCGAGATTCTGATTCTGGTTTTCGGACTGGCAGCATGTCTAGGTGCCGTTCTATGCCTGGCAGCTACCAATTTGTGCCAATTGCACTCGTCGAGAAAGCAGTGTGGCCCCAAGCCTCCGCGGTTTCCGGCGACGCTGCCATGAATGCAGCCTTGCCGATCAAGTTGACCACTAGCTGGACGCTTTGGGCAAGAATCAACAAAATGTACTCACCGCTGCGCTTGGCAAGCCCGCGCATCAGATGAAGGTCGTGATCACACGAGTGCTGGAATATGCCAAAGCGATGTTCGAAAAGCCCTTTCGCCGGTGCTTCAACGACCGGCTGACCTGTATTTCCATCGATGCCGGACTATCTCATTTTCAGGCACCCCGAGCATTTTCGCTGGCCCAAATGGCATCATTGAAACATTGCGAGAATTACGACCCCCAAAAAACCTGCTCAGCATGCCAAGAAAGATACTCCTCCGCAGGTCGATCCTTAATGCGACTAGGGACTATCGGAAGTTGTGCCTGATGGAAAT
>JAPOOS010000038.1 GCA_026713305.1 Paracoccaceae bacterium | reverse complement strand
TTTCGGGCTACAAACAGCGGCTATGGGATCAGACCGTCCCCTGTGCGCGCATTCGGGTCCGCTCCGGCATCCAGCAGAACCTGCACGACTGCCGGCGCAGGGCTTACATATGCCGCAGCGTGGAGAGGGGTCAGACCGTTCTCTTCGCGCGCATTCGGGTCCGCTCCGGCATCCAGCAAGAACTGTACGACTGCCGGCGCTTCGCTGAAAGCAGCCGCAAAGTGAAGAGGAGTCAGACCATTCTCTTCGCGCGCATTCGGGTCCGCACCGACATCCAGCAGAACCTGCACGACAGCCGGCGCTTCGCTGTACGCAGCCGCAAAGTGAAGAGGGGTTTTACCGTGCGCTTCGCGGGCACTCGGGTCCGCTCCGACATCCAGCAGAACCTGCACGACAGCCGGCGCTTCGCTGAACCCAGCCGCATGGTGAAGAGGGGTCCGACCGACATTGTCGCGGGCATTGGGGTCCGCTCCGGCATCAAGGCATCGCTGAACCGAAGTCGCCGTGGCGGCACGGAAAAAATTACTAGCACGCAAAAAGTCACTAGAATTCCAGTCGTCGCAACTTTCCTGGGATGCAGCGGTCTGAAGCGCGATCAGCAATGCGAGGAAGGAGGCAGCTGGAACTGCCCTGATTGGGCGAGGTGTCAAGGTCATAGCTATGGCCTCCGGGCTCTCAACGCTGGCTGACTGCACTTTTGGTGGGTCCTGCCCTCCGCTTGGCACGAACTGCAGGCCGAAACGGGTTGTCCCATGCGCATCTTGTAGGCGAGTCCGGTTCGTATGTCCAACCGCGACGTGTCCGACGGAGGCCGGCTAATGCTGCACAGGAGACGACAACGCGCACTTCTGGCTGCACCACAACATAGCCGGATTGGTTACAGCGACACCACGGCACGCGTTGCGCGAGTTCCACCTTTCACTTGTGCGGGAAGCGGCGCACCCGAATTCGTGACGTTACCGAACCGATGCCCTGTGGCGGGACATCAGCCCCTTTCCGTTGCTTCGGGCCGGCGCTTACGGTTGAACACACCCAGCTTCCGCTCCCGATCTTGGCCGCCTGCGGCCATGAACTTCCTTGCTCAATTGGGATCATCGCCGAGGCGTCGTCCTTCGTTGCCTTGGAAGCAAGCTCGGCGAGAGCTTTGCCAAAGATGCCAATCCGTCTCCAACATCATTGGACCAATGGCCATCACGTTCACGCAATCGAATTTTGCGGCATGCATGCCGAGAGCCTGTTTCGAAAGTCTCTAGCAGTGCTTGCCCAAGAATTTCCATCCACCACCAACGCATTTCGCTTGCGCAGGAAACGGCAATTGTGGAGCAAGGCAGACGCTGTGTGACTTTGGCAGCCATTGAGTTCTCAGCAATGTCTGTCCGCTGCCGCGCATTTCAGTTGTCCCGTTGCTGCATTGGTCCATTTGCAATCGGCGAGCAGTGGTCTTGGAGATCGCCGCACACCAGACTTCTGAGAATGGCCTTGCAGGTCCATCAGCGCTGCTTATGGAGGCAGCGCCGCGACAACCTGTTGTGCAAGCTCGTTTCCAATAGCTGTACCGGAATCCAAAGGTGTATTCCTTTCGACCGCCAAATGTCACAGATCTATCGGCAGATTGCTGCCTCCCAGAGGTCAGTTTGTAGCTTGAACAGCAACCACTTAGGAAGGAGGAGATCGTGAACGGCGGAAGCTTGGGCTATGGAACAACCATGCAAGATTCGGACTTGCACTCTCATAGGGAAAGTGCGGAGTGAGGTTGCCTCGAGTCTGGTTGTGTGATTGACACTTGAGGCGTTGCGACGCCAATGTTGCAGAACATTGAGAATGGCAATTTGGGTTTTGTCGCATGCCCACAATATTCGACCGCAGTTCCTTTCCTGAAAACTGTCTTACCCATCATGGCACTGCGGAGTTTTGGGAAGAGTTGGGACGAACGATAGCTTCGTTCAGCTTTCTTGAATACTCGGTTGCCAATGCGGATTTTGCTCTTTCCTCGACACACCAATTCAAGACGAAAGAGGAATTTGAAGCTGCATACAAATCTTGGGAGAAAATCCTACAAGCGTCTTTGACTGGCGGGCTAAAGCAGCGGATAGCGTTGCTCAAGGCACATTTCAATGGTGATGATCGAATTCCGAAATCAGTTGCCAAGGGCATAGTTTGCCGCCTAAAGGAAATCGTAGACTGGAGAAACGTGCTGTGCCATGGCGCATGGCTCCAATTTAACGAGGACGGCTCCATCTCACGTCGATTCTTCAAACGGGATTCCAAGGGATTCTAAACTTGGAACAATAAGCTTACCACGGAAAAGGTGAAGAGCATACGGGACGCAGTCGTCGACGTTACAGTTGATGTCCTTGACGTTGTATCAGATGTGGGGGCTAGTTTTCCCGGATCGAGATTGCCTAGGCATAGTCCTTAGACCTGCATGGAAAACCACCAGAACTGAGTCGGCGACCTCAAAACAGCTCTTCCTCCTTAGATGATCGGCATTTAATTCGGAAACCGAATCTTGCAATCCGCAGCAATTGACGGATTCTTGGGTAACATGGTCAGGGAATTCCACGGCAGGGTTCACGACAAGCGCTGTACAGTCCAATCAACGTACGCGCGACTGCAAATTGTAATGGGCAATTGGCCGGCAATGACGAATGATGTGCCTATCGTCTCGAGTTTCTCGATCCATTAAGGATGACGCGGCGGCGCAGTTCCTCAAGGCCTGCGGACTTGTTGCTCACCGTAGTCGCGCTTGATCCATGTGGAGTTACGATGTTGCACACTAGATAGTGACGGCAGTTTGTTCAATTCGTCGGACACCATGCAGCGGACTGAGACAGCATCGGTTTGGCAAACCAAGGGTGGGTCCGGTCGGCAGGATGCACTGATTGAGGACTGAGGCCGCCAAAGACGCAATGCAGTCGCAGAACTCGATGGAACAAGAGTGGTTGTCCTTGCCTGCAAGTTCGGCACAGATCGCAACGTGTCGAGTCGGGTGCTTGAGAGGGGACACCTGAAACATGCATCGGCAGTACCAAGGTTGGCAATTCCAAAGTCTTGATTGGCTGACACTACTCGGACAACTTTAACAGCACGCACGTACTGCCTCAATGTCAACGAACCAATTCGGAAGCTCAATTCTGTCGTCGCTTTGTCTACATGAAACTGCGCTGTCATTGTCGCAATCTGGTCGTTGGCCCTGAGCCGTGAAGGAATGAAACCCGTGTCCCGAGTGTGCCAAACTCCGAATTGCAGAAGCACACGGAACAATGCTCTCAGAGCCTTGATGCTTGTTCCAGTCCAAGGGTCGAACTGTCGCACGAAAAGTCTTCATTCCTGAAGGCAGCCCGCTCATCCAGAACTGACCCCTACCCCTGAAGGCAGAT
>JAPOOS010000039.1 GCA_026713305.1 Paracoccaceae bacterium | reverse complement strand
TCACCGTTGGCACGAAAGTCAACCGCTTCTGCCCGTTCGGCGCCTTGCGAACTGGCGATTCCGGCATGCGACAGCAGCAGTTCGGAAATGCCGATTTGTCGGGTTCAACATTGGCAGCGAGAAGCGATGCCAAGGAATCTGTTGAATGGAAGAGGATTCGGCATTCGAGCTCCCAAACCACACTCAGCCATGGATTGGTTCGACCAAACCATTGGGTGGCGCTGTCTGGACGACCACCTTCCCTTTGCGTGACGCAGAAAATCAGAATTGAAATTTGCGGTCAGCCAACCGTTCGGGCGGAATCTTCCTGTGGACTTGACGGGACCTTGCCGTGATGTCGAATTCGTCAAGCAAATGCACTGACTCGTTTTGTAACAGGATCTGTGCACTTTCGCGCTAAGTTTCGCTTTTGCGATTGCTGCCTCCGCTGCCCTCTCATGGCGCTTTCGTGGGCAGGCACCGCAGGGAAACAGCCCCGAGCCAACAACTACATATTGGGGCTTTCCCCTCGGACACACAACATCTTGTATGACTGCGCAGTCATTTCACCGAGCGTCAGAAACCCAGTCGCGATGCCGGTCAATCCGCCGGGCAGGCATCTCTGGAAGCGCCCAGACTTGTTGTTCAGGGCGCCGGAGTTTTCCACATTTCAATGTTTTCGCGAGTTTGGTCAAAGGGCTAGATTTCAGCAATTGTTGACTGCAACTGGACCACACCTGTTTCACCGAAACGCAATCACCAGGACTTGCTGTCCCGCTGGCAGGAGATGACGACGACATGAGCAACCTTCAAACCACTCGCACTCAATCCGCAACGCAAGACAGCTCGGCGGCGGCCAGGCACTGGTCGCTTTTCAAGCGGCTCGTGAAGCAAACGGAGAACTACTGTCGCCTGCTGCATCGCAAGTGCAGCATGGTTGAACTCTCTCAGCTCCTGTGCATGCGCGCCATATTCCTTCACCCCGACACGGCGCGGCGTGAACTGCAAGCCTGCCGACACCTGATCGCCGTGGTCGAGGAATACCAGGCGCAGCTGGATCCTCCCTACGTTCGTGCGCTGGACCTGGTGACGATCATCGATGACGGCTTCAAGGCGCCCTACTGGATGGTCAACGTCTGGTGGCATGACTTCTCGGCGTTTCGCGAAATCATCGGACGCCTCGAGAACCCTGCGCAAATGAAGGAGCGGGGCATGGAAATCCTTGACGTGGAGCATTGGAACATCAAGGACCGCTATCTGTACGACACCGTGAGGCAAGTCGGCTCGCTCCTGGCCACCGACGGCCGCTTCAGGTGGAAGTTGCCACGGTCTCCCCAGACAGGGTGGAAGCCGATTTCGAGATCGGCCTTGAACAACATGCTGGACCAGATCGGCGAGGGCGACCCGGTCGAAGGCCTCCTGTCGGTGGCACGGCCAAGGCGCGACTATGCAGGCCTCACGCGCCTCTTGGCGACATCCGCATGGTTGAGCGGAATGCGCTCGATCGAGATGTTTTCCTGCCGTGTGGTGTGGACCGATGCAAGCTCCCACCAACCGGAAGCCGATGGCGTCCCGCTCGGCGCCGCTCAGGCCAGCGGCGACGTCGCCGCACCCGGCCCGCAGTTCGAGCGCCCGCACAGAGCGTCCATCGAGGCCGGGCTGAAGCTGTTGCACGACAATCCGGCAGGCTTCACTCCGTGCCTCCTGATTCGAGGCGCCAAGACCGCCAGTCGTGCCAAGGGAATTGACAATCGCCTTCGCAGCCAGGTCCTCGACGCCATCCCGACCGAGGATCTCGAATGTCTCTGGCTGACGTCCCAACTGCGGAAGTTCCTCCTGTCGCCCAACCAAATGACTCGCATCGGCGACCAGTGCAGCAGGCGGCTCGGAAACGCCTCCCAAATGACAGACCCGCCAAGCATCGGCAGAGTTACCCTTCACACGTTGCGTCACGCCTTCGTCGACGCTGCCCGAAGCGCTTCAAGCGAGGAACATGCGGCGGCATTGAGCGGCCACACCTCGACCGCCACGCTCAGGCGGTATGGCAAGAAAGGCAGGCACTCGGGCGGCAACCGCCCTGAGCACCGGTGGCTGCCGCAGCCCGACCCACGCAAAAAGGAGCTGTGTGCAGGGGCTGGGAATTCGAGAAACAACTTGCCGAAGGCGCCCGAGCCGGTCCCGTCGGCATCCGTTGAAATCGTCGATCCTGCTCCG
>JAPOOS010000087.1 GCA_026713305.1 Paracoccaceae bacterium | reverse complement strand
GCTTACGCCGCGCAAGCTGATCAGCGCCTCGACCACCGGACGCATCGACCAGTCCTGCAAGTGCATCTCCATCTGCCTCTTCAGGCTGGCAACCCGGCGCGTCGCATCCTTCACCATGTCCAAATACTCCTGGAACACCACCTGCTGCGCAGGATGCTCGAACCGCTGCTCCTCCAGCCACCGCTTGTGACGCAGCGTCCAGTTCTTCGTGCCGCCGTCATAGACGCGGTCATGCCGCAGCAGAAACGCCAGCAGCCGCTGCCGGGCCTGACGCTGGAACGACTTCATGTCCTGGCGCGCTCGCACCAAGTCTCGCATCGCCTCCCGCTCGGCATCCGGAACCCACACCGCCGTCAACTCGCCGCCGCGGTGCAGACGTGCCAGGTTCAACGCATCGCGCCGGTCGGTCTTCACTCGGTCGCCGGGCTGGCGCGGCATCAAGCTCGGAGCCGCCACCAAACACCGGTGCCCGGACGCAATGATCCGCCGGTGCAGCCCATACTCGCACGGCCCCGCCTCGTAGCAGAACGCAAGCGAACCGTCGAACTTCGCCGCAAGCTTGCCAAGCAGACGCTTCACCGACGCCTCACTGTTGTCTGTCACGCCGTAGCTCCAAGCTTCGCCGCGGCCCGGATTGGCAATCGCCACCGCAATCGTGTCCTTGTGCACGTCAAGCCCGACATAGGCTGCTGCATTGAGTTCCATTCCTCGTCTCCCTCACTCCCGCCGCCCAACCGCGGGCGGCGTCCTCGTGATCGTGACTGCAAAACCAGCTGCCGCGCAATGACAGGTCAATTCATAGTGTCAGTTGATTGTCCCTGCCGGAGGGATCCGGGGTGCCCGGCCGGTGGGCGGGCAAACTGGTTGAGCCACCACGAAAGGCGACCCCGCTTCACATCGCACTCATGGCAGGCCCTGGCAAGGTGCCATGCAGAGATGGCATCCTGGCGGCGCAGTTGCGGGTACATCTCGTGGTTGATGTCAGACAGCAACTCACTCACCATCAGCTGGTCAGACTCGCTATCGGTACCACTCGTCAGGTATCGGAACATCTCCGTGCCCGTCGGGCGGTCCTGCCAGCCGGCCAGGTGCTTGCCGCACAGCAGCCCGAGCAGCCGGTGTTCGGGATCCGGAGGGCGGAAGACGTGGCGGGCGCCCGGATTGTCGAACCATGGCAGGGGCATCGGGTCGTAGCGGATACGATGTTCGAGCGGTGGCTCGTATCGCCGGAGCGTTGGCAGCCCCGACCACTGATCAGAAAACTATTCTTGCCACAGTATGTCCCGGGATCGTGGCCACCCTCGATGAAGCGCCGTTCGGTCTGCCAGTGCCAACGGGCATGGATATCCTCGCGGGTCGGGATCCGGTCGGTGCGGACCCGGCCCGTCCGGACCAGACGGTTGTATTCTTCACGGTCTGCATTGACGTCAAACGGTGGCATCGCTCAGAATCCCGGTGAAGGACTCTGCTTTCGGGCTCTGGTTCCGGCTCAGGCCGTGCCCGTCCGCAATCAGCAATGCCGCCCGATTGGCAAGAGTCGGCAGCCATTCCGGTCGATGGACATCCAGCAACGGGCGACCAAGGTTGGTGATCCTGTTGCCCAGGCGGGCTCCGAAATGTGTAATCTCATCGGCAATCTCCTTGCGTTGATGATTCTCGAGGACCGTCAGTGCCGCCTCCAGTGTCTGTGGTGCCAGATCGCCCGCGGTGACAACATCATAAAAGTCCCGAACCACGAATTCTCCATTCTGGTTCATGCGCAGCAAGATCTTGCGGGCGAGGATCTCCTCAATGCTCTCGAGCGCAATGTTCCAGATGCTTTCCCGTTCCCGGGGTTCGACCCTGACCGGCAATAGCGGCTCGGTTGTGGAAATGCCAAACTCACCCTCTTCGTAGACACCTTTCATCCACCCTTGCCCGCTCTCGAACTGCGCGATTCCCGTCTGGCCAAGCATCTGGATGAGCCGGTCAATTGACCGGCTGAAGGCAGCGGGCAGTACGGTGATATAGATATCCGAACTGGAACGGTGACCCCAGCGGGCGGCGAGCGCCGTTCCGCCACCAATCAGGATCTCTTTCCTGGTCAGCCCCGCCAGCAGTACGGGAGCCGCCCGGTCAAGAATCTGCCGGGCAGGTTGCGGGGTTTCATATCGGTGGATCATGATCATCCTTCCCTGAGTTCATGGATGCGCTCGGGCGGAAAGTAACGATAGAAGGCCGACCGGCCGATCTCGAGTTGACGGATGACATCGCTGATGAATGGATAGTTCACGGTGTCACGGATCATCGCCTCGGTCAGCCGGATCCTGGTCTCATCCATGGCCGGCGGACGACCGCCCTTCCGGCCCTGCCGTGCGGCGGCCTCAAGGCCGGCCCGGTGTTCTCGACGATGATCTCGCGCTGGAACTCGTCGAACGCGGCCATGAAATGCAGGAAGAGCCGCCCCTCGGTGGCGCCAGTATCGACATTCTGCGTCAATGCCCTGAGATCGATACCCCGTTACTGAAGCACATGAACGGTCCTGATAACCTGCCGGAGCGAACGAGCCAGCCGCGAGAGTTTCCAGACCACGAGCGTCTCACCCTTGCGCAGGTAGGTGAGCGCCGCCTGGAACTCGGGACGGTCCCTGCGTGCCCCTGACGCCTTACTCGGTATAGATCTGTTCGCAGCCAGCCTCGCGGAGCGCTTCGATCTGCAATAACGGATTCTGATCGAGACCCGAGTGACAAACCCTCCTTCGTGTGTGCAGATGAAATCTCCTGCGAAGGCACATGACGGCAAGGACAGTCGTTGGACCGCCAACACTTCAAGCGGGGCATGGATGAACTTTGGCATGCACAGGCGGAGGTCCGGCCTTCGGCAACTGCGACACAGCGCGTCCATTGATCGGCGGAGCGGTTCGAGCGACAGACACTCCTGCCTCTCAACAACGTGCCGTGTACGCGTGGCGTTGTCCACGCAGAGCGCCGCCGGCGAGTTCGGGAAGATCCAGGCGCTCAAGAGATCAGGGCGCCTGCCACAGGCATCGTCGCGGACGGCAACCGCTGGTCAAGATCCTGTGCCGCCTGGGGACAGCCGAGACGCGGTCAAGAACGTCGACTGCTGATTTCGTTCAGCGGATAGTCGTCGCCTATCACGTTTTCGAGTCCGGGCCGTTCATAGGCGTCCACATCAGCGACGAGATCGATGAGGTTTTCGATGTCCCGCTCATAAATGTCGCCAAGAACCTGGTGCAGCTTCCTGTAGGCGCTTGCGAAATCCGATGTTTCAATTGCAACCGTGCCATCCCTGGGAGAGGTCAGGTCTGGGTGATTGCGCATTACGTGTTCAAAGTCGCTCAATGCATTCGGCCCGCTGTAGCCACCGTCGATGTAGCTGATGTTGTCATGAGGCCGTTGCGCGAGCGCTGGGTCTCCAACAGCATCGGCGGACAAATCGACCTCAATGGACACCGGTCCCTTCAGAACGACGGGCTGACGGCCCTTGGCCGAAGCGACTGCCCTTTCTGCAGCCTCCCGCAAGATTCGGCGTGTGCGATCGATTGGCAAGTGATCTCCTTCGAAGAATCCAACGGACTTCTTCAGCTGCACATATTCGATGTCACCAAGAATCGGACTTGCCTGCTCCGCCACCAGATCGTCGCCGCTCAGCATGATGACCGGAACGCCCAGATCTCCTGCAAGCAGGGTGTTCAGGGAAGGTTCGGGCACGGAATCGCCATTGATCCTCACATCGCGAAACCCGGTGATCCAAGTGTGGGAAAGGATTCCGTTTTCGGTTCCCGCCTTGGCGTGGAAGCCAATCATGATTACGGCATCGCAATCACCCTCCAGCCCCTTGGCCTGGCACCACGTTCGCTGCAACTGACCTCGGCGCAGTTGAACTCCGGGAATGATGTCGTCGGGATGCATGTTGCACATGTATCCGTGGGAGTCGCTGACCACGATCTCGGTTGCGCCTCCCTTGATGGCTCCCTGAACGACGGCGTTCGCATCGCCGGCCATGATCTGGCGAAACTTGTCATACCCGGGCAGCCCTCTGAATATTTCCTCAAGACGTTCAAGCCCTGTTGTGCCTTCCATGTCCACGGCAACAAAGACTTTCATTGGATGTCCTCCCCTTGTTCAATTTCGTTCGACACCGGTCCGCTCGTGCCATTGACTATAGCGCAGAATGCCAATGGCGTTACAGGCACTTGTGCCAAGGATGGCTGTTGCCGGAGTTCGTTCCGCCCGACTGCCAGGTACAAGGCCTCGGATCAATCCGGCCGACAGGAATCGCGCAAATGGAGGTCAACCCCCTTCGACACGATTGGCTTTGGCGCCATTGTTGCATGAACTGTTCGCAATACAGCGCCGAACAGTCAC
Organism: Paracoccaceae bacterium; assembly: GCA_026713305.1. Lineage (GTDB taxonomy): Bacteria > Pseudomonadota > Alphaproteobacteria > Rhodobacterales > Rhodobacteraceae > MPNP01. Next base: position 7,160 of record JAPOOS010000087.1, on the reverse strand, counting down.
GGCTTTTCGTGGAGCGCCATGAGCGCGGCAGCCAGTCGGAAACCGCCGAAGCGGACCGGGTCCTGCACAGGCAGGCCTGTTTCTGTTTCGAGCGCCTTGATCGCGTCTCTGGAGTCGGAGTCCGACATGCCGCGCGTGATCAATGCAATGCCCACAACCTTTGCCCTTGTCAGCGCACCGGCTGCCGAAGCAACAGCCTCGTACAGCTTGACGACATCTGGCAGGGGAGGGATGGGAACATCCGCCACGAAGTCGAGCTTCTGCATGCCGGCGCGATGGCAAAGCATCATTGCGTTGCAACAACTCCCGCGAATGAGCGGCAGCACAGCCGTGCTGCCCGGATGCAGCAACGAGCCTTGCCCCTCGACAATCAGGTAGTCGTGCTGGCCATTTTCGAGAACCAGCCTTTCGACGGCGCCGGCGGCATGGTCGACGCGGAAGGCGTCAACGGGAATTCCCCTTCCTGTGATGCAAATGCCCGTCTGGCCGGTTGCAAGGAATTCCGCATCGGCGCCCATCGCCACAAGCGCCCTGCACACTTCAATGCCGGCCGACTTCTTGCCGACTCCCATGTCGGTGCCCACCATCGCACATCGAATGTTGTTCAATTTGGATGCACGTGCCGCAGCGATCGGCGGAAAATCTCCCACCGGCGTTCGGATGTCCGAGATCCACTGTCCTTCGCCCAGTTTGGCCGCGAATCGTGGGAGGAGCGCATCATGCAGGCCGTTGACGATTGAAAGGCCCCTGGCCAGCGCGGCATCGACGACAGCATTCCATTCCGGCGGGAGGCGGCCTCCAGAAGGCGCCGTGCCGAGCACCATCACGTCGGCTCCCAGGACAGCCGCTTCTTCAAGCGTGGCGACAATTGGAGTTTGCAAGTCCATGTCCGTGACCGCGTTCACCCGTTTGCCGGCATGACGACTGTCGATCACCGCAACCACCGTGCTCTTCGAATAGCGAAGAATTCCTTCGGCAACCTTGCTGCTCTGATGGTTCATTGCAGCTTCGGCGTAGATGATCACCCGATGGTGCGCCTCAAGCATCCTTGATCTTTCCCCCATGCCCGGGAACGTTTCGTGGCCACACCCGCCCAGCTTCGAACACCAGGCCCTCGGCCGGATCCGGATTCAGGTTCAGGTGCGAATCCAGATCAATGAAGTCGAACAACTGACTGATGGCCGCGCCCGCGGCAATCGAAATCGAACTCTCGCTCATGCATCCGATCATGGTCTGCAACCCGAACGCCGATGCAGTTCCGACCATGCGCAGCGCCTCCGTGATGCCGCCGCACTTCATGAGTTTCAGATTGATTCCATCCACATGTTCGGCAAGCGGCGGAATGTCGCGGGCGAAACAACAGCTCTCGTCGACGAACATGGGCAGCGGTCTGTTCCTGTACAGACTGGCAAGCTGGTCCTCGCATCCCTGCGCCAGGGGCTGTTCGACATATTGCGTGCCGCGTTCGGCCAGCCAGTTCATCATGTGGCGAGCGTCACGCAGTGTCCAGCCGCCGTTTGCATCCACTCGCACGGGGACCTTGCGGCTTGCCGCAAGCGCTTCCTGCACCGCCAGGAACATGTCCTTGTCTGCTTCGATGCCGTCCTCGGAACCGAGTTTCAGCTTGAGCGCCGAAGCGTCCGGTTCGCTCATGAGAAACGCTACACGCTCTCGAACCACTTCCGGTGGATTGATCCCGACTGTTATCGAAGTCACCGAATCGGCACGACCAAGCCCCAACAACCTGAACAGCGGCATTCCGGCATGCTTTGCCTTCAAGTCCCACAACGCCATGTCCAGCGCTGCCAAGGCGCTTGGCGCGACACCGCTGTCAACGGCGCGGCTGTGGAGTTCGTGAATGAATCCTGCATCGAATTCAGGGGACCAGAACGAGCGAAGCCGCTCTTCGCCGAGCTCAAGTGAATCCGTGGCATCCCCGGGTCCACCGGCCATCTCGCCCCAGCCAATGTGCCGGCCGTCCGACACTCCGACAAACAAGCTGGTGGACTCGGACACCTCGCCTCGGGAAATGCGCAGGGGAAAGCGCTTGCGCAGCAGCAGTTTCCGGAACTGAAGTCTTGTCATCGGACTTCCCATTGAATGTCGCCGAGTTCACGAGGGTGCATGTGGCGGACATGCCGGCGAACCAGCATCCTTCGCAAAGGTCATCTGTACAACCCAATCGATCCTCAATTGGAGGAGATTGACATGGAAGGCGCTGAAGAAGCTGAACCTACCGATAGTTTCATCTTTGTCCTGAAGACAGGCCATTGCAATCCCAAAGAAAGACCAACGGATGCAATGCGAAATCGGCTCTGTTTCCCAAAGCTGGAAATCGCCCTGCCATGGACTGCAGCAGGCGAACGGCCTGTCGAACGAAGTGGATTGGCGGACGACTGCGTGGATCCGTTCAACACTGCAACCGAGTCGGCGTGGGGGCAAAATGGCGGAAAGCTGCAGAAAGTTGGATTTGTCGAAATCGAGTTGTGCTGCTGACACTTTGCGTAAGCTCAAACAAAAGCAATTTACCGTTGCAGCGCCATCATCCTTGTCAAGCAGTTGCATCGATTCTATTCTGCCTGCGCCAGCGCGCAGCAATCCACTTCGGAGGGCGGTTGCTGGCAGGTGAAGGTTATTCAGACCAAAACGGACAGATTTGAGGAGGAATCCGTCATGAATGCAGAACTTACCATCCGTCGAGCGGCGACGGTCTTGCTTTCAGCCGTGGCGCTGTTTTTCGGCGCGCTTTCAGGATTGGCCGCTGCCACTGAGAGATGCGACGACCCCAGGGTTGCAATGGCAATTGAGGAGGGTGAGCTGATTGTCGTGGCGAGCGTGTTTGAAACGCCGGAAACGCAGAACGCTCACCGAAACGGGTTTATCGAGTATTGGTGTCTACCCGACGACTTCAAGGTTTCCTATGACATCAGGAATACATCCGGAACCATTGCGCGAATCGAAGCCGAGGTCAGCCAAGGCGTGCCGATTTCGGGAGACGTAACGACCATGCCGGCCATTACCTGGCTTGCGGACGCCGTGGAGCGCGGCCTCATCATGGCCTACGAATCGCCCGAATACGCCCACATGAAGCTGCCGGAAAGGATTGGCCTGAACAACCGGCCCTACTGGACGTCCGACATGTACATGATGTTCCCGATGTGGAATTCGGACGAACTTCCAGATCTCGAAATCAACAGTTGGGATGATCTTCTGAAGCCCGAGTTGAAGGGCAAGATGAGCATGATGGACGGATCGTCCCTGCAGTCGGTGGCGCTGGTCTTCCACTATCTCAAGCAGAGGCTGCCGGAAGACTATTGGGAGAAGCTTGCCGCACAGGACATTTTGATTTCGTCGACGTCGATGCATGGTGTGGAAATGATGATGTCGGGCGAACGGCCGCTGTCAATATTCGGGGTTTCGGCTGACGCCAACGTTTTGTCGGACCAAGGGGCAACCCACATACGGACGGCGATTCCGAAAGAGGGCGTCATGCTTCAGGAGCAGGCAACCGCTGCCTTCGCAGACGCGCCGCATCCGAATGCGGCACAGCTTTGGATCGATTTCCTGCGCAGTCATCCGGGACAGGTCATCTTCGAGAAGTTCGAGGGACGAATACCTGGAAGGGAAGGCGTGCCGAGCAGCTTCGCTCTCACGCCAAATGCCGACGACATTGGCGATGCTGCATTTGCTCCAGACTATCAGGAGATTGCGGTCAATGCCGATTTGGTTCGCAACGCCCAGGAGGACTTTGCGGCCACTTTCATAAATCGGTAACCGCCATTGCCGCTTGGAGACAAAGGGTCCGGAGTGATCCTGTCGCCTGGCGGTTGAGCCGGAACGTTTGGCAGGCGGGCGATGAACAGGAAGCTCAGCGCCCGTCTCTTCTGACTTTCACGCACGTTCAATGATGTAGGAAGGCTTGTGCCAGGATTCGTGGAGGTCCGTGGCCTGCGCAAGAGGTTCGGAAACACTTGGGCAATCAGGGACGTAAGCTTCGAGGTAGAAGCGGGCAAGCTGCTCGTGCTGCTGGGTCCAAGCGGATGTGGCAAGACCACGACCCTGCGTTGCATAGGTGGATTGGAACATCCCGAAGCCGGGGAAATCGTCATCGACGGCGATCACGTGACCGACGTCTCGCAGCATGTGTTCCTGCAGCCTGAAGCAAGAGGCATGGGCATGGTGGCGCAGTCCTACGCCATCTGGCCCCACATGAGCGTATTCGAAAACGTGGCATTTCCGCTGAAAATGAAGAAGTGCGGCCGCGAATTGATTCGCAAGCGAGTGCGGGACGCGCTCGATGTTGTGAGGCTGGGCGATCTCGGAAACCGCAATGCGACTGATCTTTCCGGCGGCCAGCAGCAACGTGTGGCGCTGGCGCGCGCAATCGTAGGGCGGCCCAAAGTGCTGCTGTTCGATGAACCCCTGAGCAATCTAGATGCCAAACTGCGCGAGGAAATGAGATTTTTCCTCAAGGACATTCAGCAGGAGATCAGCACTACGGCAATCTACGTAACGCACGACCAAGCTGAAGCTATGGCCCTCGGCGACGAGCTGCTTGTAATGAATGCCGGGCGAATCGAGCAGCGAGGGAGCGCCAGGTCGCTCTACTGCGAGCCGGAGACTAGGTTCGTCGCCAACTTCATCGGCATCGCCAGCTTCATCGAGGCAACTGTACAGAGCGTGGACGCGGGCGACAGCCGCACCGTGCTCGTTGCGTTGCACGCAGCAGGCGGACAGGCCCAAACGCTTCGTGTCCGAAACCAGGGCGCACAGGTCGGCAGCCAAGTCGTGGTTGCCATCCGGCCCGAGTGGGTCAGGCTTCATTCTCATTCAATTGATTCCAAGGACAACCTGATTGAGGGAGTCGTTCACAAGTGCCAGTTCCTGGGTGATCGGACGGAGGTGCTGGTGGACACGGACTATGAGCAAATGCGAGTCTGGGCGGACGGGATAGCCGACATCAGAGCAGGCGAACGCATCAAATTGGAGGTGGACGGAGAGAGATGCATAGCCTTGCCGGCCGGCAAGAAGACAGGACAAGAATAGGTTCAGTGGCTGGCTGACCATGCAAGAGGGCAGGCGCGGGAGGGCCACTCCGAACAGTGTTCTGACGTCGACCGGAAACTGGTTCACACAACGAATGCCAACGCGCACCGGCATCGGAGCGCCGGTCTACTGGGCAACCGCAATTCTGGTGTCTCTGGCAATCATCTATCCGGCATGGATGTCGATTTATGCCGCTTTCACCGAATCCGGCCGGTTCAGTGTCGGTGGCTTCCAGCGCATGATGCAGCATCCTTCGATCGGCAGGGAGATCGCAACAACACTGTTGTTCGCTTCCGGGGCAACTCTTGGCGCCACGGCAATCGGCGTGCCGCTGGCATGGATAAACGCCCGTACGGACGTTCCCGGGCGAAGACTGCTGGAAGTTCTTTGCGTAATCCCGCTGTTCATATCCGCATTTGTTGGCGCCATGGCGTGGAGGCTGTTGCTGGTGCCGCGCGCGGGAATGATCACACGGCTTTTGACCGACTGGGGCTGGCCGCCTGAACTGCTGCCGGACGTGTATTCGATCACGTCGATGATCGTGATCCAGTCGATTTTCTACTCTCCGTTCATGTACCTGTACACAGTGGCGTCAATTCGGCAGATGGACCCGAGTCTCGAAGAGGTTGCGCGCATTCACGGCGCCGGCCCGTGGCAGACGCTGTGGCGAATCACGCTGGCCGTCAACGGCCCCGCCCTGTTGTCGGGCATGTTGCTCGTGTTCGTGTTCACGGTCGGTACGCTTGAGATTCCGATGGCGCTGGGGATTGCCGGCGGAAACTACGTGATTTCAACGCGCATCTGGACCTTGATGAGCGACTACCCGCAGGATTTGACGATGGCGGCTTCGCTGGGAATTCTTGCGGTCTTGATCGCTGGAACCGGCATTTGGCTTCAGCGCCGAATTCTGGGCGACAGGAACTTCACGACCGTGAGCGGCAAGGGATACCGTGCCCGCAGGGTCAAGCTGGGCAAGTGGCGCTGGCCTGCTTTCGGGCTGGTGCTTTCCTATGCCACGATAGCGGTTGTCGCACCGTTGATAGTGTTGGTTCTTGTTGGGCTTCAAAAGTACTGGGCGGGGGTTTTCAAGCTCGAACTCTTCACTCTGGACAACTTTCGCAGCGTCCTGTTCGAGTATGACGTCACGAGGAGAGCGATTGCAAATTCAATGATTGCCTGCACCGGCGCCGCCACGATTTCCGTGTTCATGGCAGTCATTCTTTCGCAAACAAAGTCGAGACGCGGCGAGTCGCTGATGGGCATGCTCGTGCTGCTGCCGATTGCCATTCCGGGCGCCGTGTTCGGAATGATGGTTCTCTTTGCGTTTGTGAGGACGCCAATCTACAACACGCTTTACATCATCATGTTCGCCTACGTGATCGGCTATTTCTACCTGGCGTACCGAACGGTGTATTCCGTCAGGCTTTCGATACACGACGAGCTTGAGCAGTCGGCCCGCATTCACGGAGCCACATGGTGGAAGTCCACCTACAGGATACTGTTCCCGCTCCTGAGGCCCGGCATCTATTCCGCATGGCTCATGACGTTTGTGGTTTTGGTCAGGGAATTCTCTTCGGTAATGTTCCTTTACCGCAACGGCACCGAGGTCATGTCGGTCTTGTTCTACCTGTTGATGGAAAGACATTCAGCCAGGCTTGCCGCGTTCATGGTCATTCAAACCGCAATCCTGCTCATTGTCATGGTGATTTTCCAGAGAATCAGCGCAAGGGGTTCGGGGGCAATTGCCGTGTAGCCGATTGCGTGCCGCCAAGCCTGGATTGGGCGGGGCTTGGCCATTGGTTTCGCGTCATGCCAGGCAGCTGTCGAAATCCAATTTGACCAAGCTTCTGTTGCGGTGGTCCTTGTGGTTTGAGGACATGCTGTTTCGGAGCCGTGAGTTTGTCGGGTTTGATGAATGCCCGCATGCTCCGCGGTTGTCCAGGAATGCGTTCGATGAAGCCGGATCGATCAGTTGGACGGTTGCTGGCTTTCCAGCAGGAGTGAATGAAAGTCGGGCGCTGGCGCTGTTTTCCGGCATGTCCGGCTTTCGGGGGATGACAGGGCGCGTCCCTCCGCTTCACAACGATGTCCAAAACAATGGAGGCGCTTGTGAG
>JAPOOS010000040.1 GCA_026713305.1 Paracoccaceae bacterium | reverse complement strand
TTTGGCAAGGTTGGAGGGCGCCGGACTTCGAGTGATCGCACTCAAGAGGGTGCATCTCACAATGTCTCAGGCACGGCAGTTTTATGCCGTCCACTCGCAGCGTCCGTTCTTTGACGAACTTTGCCGGTTCATGGTGTCCGGCCCAATCGTCGTTCAGGTGCTGGAAGCGGAGGATGCCATATCTCTCAACCGCCAGGTAATGGGGGCAACCAACCCGGAAATGGCGGACGAGGGAACCATTCGCCGGGACTTCGCAGTGTCGCTGACCGAGAATTCCGTACACGGTTCGGATGCACCGGAAACGGCAGCCCAGGAAATTGCCTTCTTCTTTTCCGAGATTGAGCTTGTGGGCTGAAGCCGAATCAGTTCGCTTCGGCCTCGTTGACGATTTACTGACAATTTGTTCCGGCGACAGATTGTGCATTGTTGGCGTGCAACGCTTTCCGGCCCTTGAATTTCGGCAAGCGATAGCTTATCCGCGTTGCGTGAAGGCCTGTAGCTCAATGGTTAGAGCAGAGCGCTCATAACGCTTTGGTTGGGGGTTCGAATCCCTCCAGGCCTACCAGCACCCTCGGCGCCATTCTGAGAGTGGCTTTCAGTCCCCCCATATCGTCGCTTTCTCCGAGTTGGAGATCGCCGCCGTGCATCATGGCGATTTGGTTGACAATTGCCAGTCCCAACCCGGAGCCTTCGTTGAGGTTTAGGTTCCTGGATTCGTCGAGCCGTGAATAGGGTTCCATGGCGCGCTGGCGGTCCTCGCGGGCAATGCCACAACCATCGTCCTCGACAGTGAAAATGCGATACGTTTCATTTGCGGCAACGGAAACCATGCAATGTGAAGCGTATTTCCTTGCATTCAATATGAGATTGTCGAGCGCTCGTCGCAAGGCCAGCCGGTGCCAAATGACTCGCTCCAGCTTTGGGTAGTCGTCGCTAACCTTCAACTTTACGGATTGACCGGATGCCAGCGCCTCCTCGACGACAGATCTGGCGGTGTCGATTGGACTTACCTTGCCCACATCGCCAATCCTGCCGTTTCGGGTGTACTCCACAACCTCGGAGATCATTCTGTCCATGAGGTTTATGTCATCAATCAGCGCGTCCCTTTCGGTGCCGTCGTCAAGAAGTTCCAGTCCAAGCCGAATTCGGGCAAGCGGTGTTTTGAGGTCGTGGCTGACATTTGCGTAAACCGTAGTCCGCTCCTGTTCCTGCCGGCTGATTCGATTGCGCAAGTCGACAAACGCGGCGGTGACGTTTCGAATTTCCGATGCGCCTCGTATCGGCAGCTCGTAGTCCTTTCCCATGCTAAATGCCTCGACTGCTCTTCCCAATCGACGGATTGGTCGCAGCTGATTGTGCAGGAACAACAATGAAATCACTGTTGTCAGGAGCGCCGCAAATATAATGAGGACCAGGAACTGGTGGGGATTGGACGGGGTCAGCGCGGTGCGGCGCATCCCGATCAGTGCGTTGCCGTGCCTGGTCGCCACCACCAGAACCGGAGGCCTGCCATTGCCCGGCTCCAGGTCAACTGCAAGAATGGACGGTTCGGCCTGCCTCAGCACATCAATTGCGATGGTTCCGGTAATGTCGAACCACTTGAGATTGTCTTGATACGTCTGAAACTGGGCGTCGGGAAACTTCACATCCAAGCCAAGGGAGTTTGCAATCGGCAGCGTGTACTGGATGGCGCTTTCGATATCGTCTGCGCCATTTATGTTGGACAGAACCAGGTCAAGTTGCGGCTCGAAACTGGATACGAGCTGACGGGTGACCCGATCGAAATGCCGCTGCACAAAGGCGATCGACACGATAAGCAGGATTATGGTAATTGGGAAGAACAGGATGAGGTGAACCCGACCGGTGATTCCGGGGGGCATGAGCGACTTGACAAAACCCTCCTTCCTTTGATTTTGGCGAAAGTCCCGCATCCGTAATGCCTGCTCCTGCAGTGCCACTCTGTTTTTCAGTATTGTGCTTGAGCTTGCGTTTGCAAGCCTCATGTTGCCGTCAGGGACTTGCCTTCAGGACAATCAGACACCGGTAGAGGACAATGCGGTTGGGGCCAATCTGAGAATTGGCCCAGTCTGACGGAACGGGACATGTAACGAAGCCTAGCGCCGGATCTTGCCTGTCCTCACATTGCCAGGAGTGTGCAACTCCGGTCACCCGTTGACACGACACATCTCGAGCCTCGAGGAGCTGCATCCATCGACATTCCCGAGGTGTCGGTCGAAGTTCGCGGCAAAGTCCTCTCCAATGCCTGCATGCAAGATTGGTCCCTACTGCCAATCCTTGCGGCAATCGACATTTTCCTGCCTCGAAGTCCGTGCCGACGCCGGCGCAGCCCGGTGGCTTGGATTTGCCACGGCACGGGATCAAGTCGAAGGAAGCCGATGTGTGAAATTGCATTGGTGAACCTGCGGCGGAACTCTCGTGTCGCAGCCGGAAATCGCCGGCGGCTTCGGCTTGTGTGTCGACCAAGCGCCCATTGTTCGTCAAGGAGCAACAATTCCAAGTCGAACGAGTTTCACAACTCGTCTAGGGTCAGCAGGTAGGCAACGACATCTTCGACATCCTGGGCGGAATAGATCGATTGATCGCGGTATTCTTGCGCCACTTCGTACAGATCACTTGTGCGCAGGTAGGAGGGCATGATCGTGTCCGGGTTGAATTGCTTTGGATCAACCAGCCGCAGCCGCAGCTCGCCCGCGGTGTAGCGAAGTGCAACGCCGGCCAGCGGGGGGCCGATGTTGCCGGGGTCCGGCTCGCCCTCAATTGGCACGTCATGGCAGATCAGGCATGTAGCTCGACTGGCATCGCGGACCAACAGTTCGCCGCGCACAGGATCTCCCGGCACATCCGCAAGGGGGAGCTTGATTTCAAGGTCCTCGACGACATAGCTCAAGGCATTGTCTGCAATGACCGTCCGGTCCGCTGCCATGGGGGTTGCCAAGCTGCATCCCCAAGCTGCCAGGAAAGCGATGGGCAACCCGATCGGCAGGTCAGCCATACATGTCGGAAGTGATGCTGGCATACCACCCCCGGGCGTATTCGGCCTCCAGCTTGCGAAAGTCGTCCGAAGCGTTCGCCGGGCTGACGCCTCCGGACTCCGGAACCTGCGCGATTTCGTTTGTATCGTCGACCCGATACACGGCCGCCACTGAAATGGCATATTCGCGGGACAGCAGACTGTAGCAGGTGTTGATCAGGACCGGGTCCGGCGGCTCTTCGTCCCGGAGCAATCCAACTATGGCGCGGGCACAAACCTTGGCCTGGCTGGAGGCGCTGAACCCGGACTTCGGCATTGCGCCCGCAAGAACGGAGTCTCCGACAATGTGAACGAATGGGGCGACAACCGATTCAAACGTTCGTGGATTGACCTCGCACCAGCCAGCGCTGTTGGCCAATCCTGAATTCCAGGCGAGATTTCCGCAGCGCTGCGGCGGAACGACGTTGGCCACGTCGGCCGCAACTTCCTCGAAATCGGTAATCACCAGCATGCGTGGAGCATCGACCGCAACGACATTGCCGCCCATCGAAAAGCCGACCCATTCAATCATGCCTGGATACAAGCGATTCCAACCCTCTCGAAACAATCCTGCCTTGGAAAAACTGTCCTTCTGATCAAGAATCAAGACTTTTGATCGGGGCTTGAAGCGGGACAGGTAGTTTGCGATCAGGCTGGCCCGCTCGTAGGGGGCAGGCGGACATCTATAGGGACTTGCCGGAGCGGTGATGACAACAACGCCGCCATCGTCCATGGATTCGAGCTGACGTCGCAACAACAGGGTTTGTGGGCCCGCCTTCCAGGCATGCGGCATGCTCTGTTCGGCCGCTGCGTCATATCCGGACAGTGAATTCGACTTGATCGCGATGCCAGGCGAAAGGACCAGTCGGTCGAAGGGCAGGGCAACGCCGTCATCCAGCCGGACCGTCCGCCGGTCCGCGTCGATTTCCTGTGCGCGGGCTTGCACCACCTTGATGCCGTCGCGTCGCAGGCCGTCGAAATTGTGAGTCACCGCGGCCAGATCTCCAAAGCCTGCAAGTACGTTGTTGCTGAATGGACAGGTGACGATCCGCTGACTCTGCTCAACCAGCGTCACTGACACTTGGGGCGCCAGTCGTCGCAGATACCTTGCACAGGTGCTGCCTCCAAAACCGCCGCCGACAACAACAACGCGGGCGGCGTTCAGGCTTGCAGCCGCAGGCAGCGGCACCATGCTGCCTGCCACGGTCATGCCGGCAAGCTTCAGCAAGTCGCGGCGGGAGGGCAACTGGAAGTCGGTGGTCAAGGATCAGATCCGGTCACTGCATTTCAATTGCGGGTTGTTCGCTGAAATGGCGACCAAGGAACTCGATTTCGGCATTGGTCAAGCCTCGGACTATCCGCCCCATCACGGTGTTTTCGAGTTCGCCGGACCGAAACTGCATCAGCAGTTCCTGGACCAGTGTGGCGTCAAGCGCCGCTATTGCCGGAACGGTCGACGGGCTGTTTCCGCCAGGACCATGGCAGGCGGCACACATGTCGGCCAAGCCTGCCGCCCATTGATCGTCGGCTCCAACTGCGGAAGCCAGAAGCGTTGACAGCGCTGCGATGGTCAGCCATCGCCACATTTGCCGCGCTCTTGGTTTGTGCCGTTGGAGCGGGCAGGGTGTTCCTGCCCGCCCAACATCGCTTGTGTCAAGACCTAGCCGATCAAGTCGTGGTTGCGCAATGGCAGTCTGCGCACGCGCTTCCCGGTTGCGGCAAAGATCGCGTTGGCCACTGCCGGCGCAACCGGCGGCACTGCCGGCTCACCGACGCCGCCCCACTTTTCGCCTCCGGAGAGGGCAAAATGGGTGTTCACTTCCGGCATCTCGTTTATCCTCAGCATCAGGTACTGATCGAAATTGTCTTCGACAACGGCGCCGTTCTGGATGTGGATCTCGCCATAGAGCGCTGCGGTCAGTCCAAACACGACCTGGCTTTCAACCTGATCCTGTACGAGACGCGGATGAATGACATGCCCGCAGTCGATGGCACAGTCTATCGATTCCACTCGCAGCTGTCCGCGTCGGCTCACGGTAACGTACGCAACCTGCGCCACGATCGTCCCGAATGCTTCGGACATTCCGATGCCCATGCCTTCGCCAGCTCGGAGGTCGGTCGTCCAACCTGCCTCCTTGGCAGCAACTTCAAGTGGATTCCGAAACTCGGAATCCTCGGGCAGCAGCGCCAGCCGGAATTCCAGCGGGTCCGCGCCGGCGGCATGGGCCATTTCGTCGACGAAACTCTCGATTGCGAAGGCGTTTTGAGAAGCGCCGACCGATCGCCACCAGTGCACAGGCATGTGGGAGTCGCGAATGGCGTAGTCCGTCTGCTGGTGGTCGAACACATACGGCAGCCGAGCGTCAAGGCCTTCAACCGCCTGCCTGTCGATTCCTTCATTGAGGAACTGCGGAATCTGGTGGTTGAAGATCGAGTGCGAAACAATCCGGTTCCAGTAGGCCTCGGGCTTGGAGTCGCCGTTCATCGATGCCGAAAAGTGGTAGGTCGAATAGGGCCGGAACTTGCCTTGCTTGGTTGTTTCCTCCCTTGTCCACACCACCTTGACCGGTTGCCCCTGTGCCTTGGCAATTGCCGTCGCCTGACGAACCTCGTCCTGCCGCAGACGGCGGCCGAATCCGGTGCCAAGGAAGGTCGTGTGCACATGGACCTGCTCTTCTGGCAGACCTGCTTCCTCGGCTGCGACCGACAATGCCCTCGGAGGATTCTGGGTGCCCACCCAGACATCGGCTCGGTCCGCCGTTACATGGGCCGTGCAGTTCATCGGTTCCATGCAAGCATGCTCAAGATAAGGCGTCACATAGGTCGCCTCGAGCGTGTTGTCGGAGGCCGCTATTGCCGCACGCGCGTCGCCGACCGAATTTGCCGGGTTGTAGGTTGGGTCGTCCGGATTTGCGAGAACCTCAAGTGCACCGTTGATGATGCTTTCGTCGCTCACGTCACCGAATTCTCCAGCATCCCATTCCTTGGGCATGAGTTGCAGCGCAGTCAATGCCCGGTAATAGGAATCCGCAATCACGGCAACGCCGCTCTGAATGCCGGTTACACGCTGGGCCACATCGCCGAGGTCATAGTGCAGAACGCCAATTCCGCCTTCGCCAAGTCGATGGGCCGCCAGAACGCCCGGGCGATCCTTGACCGCATCGAAGTCGTAACTTACCAGCCGACCGCCCGGCACGGGCGAGACTTCAACCGCAGCGTAGACCATGTCCGGAACCCGAACGTCAATGCCATATGTGGCGCTGCCGTTGACCTTGAGAGGAGTGTCGAGCCTGGGCAAGGACTGGCCAATGAGCGTATACTCCTCGGGCGTCTTGATTGCCGGTTCCTGATCAAGGTCAATCGTGGCCGCGGCGGCCGCGAACTCGCCAAACGTGCCGCTGTTGCTGCCTGAGCTCAGCACGCTGTCTTCGGCCGAAACATCCGCGCGGGCGACCCCCCACGTGTCGGCCGCGGCCTGCTTGAGACGTTCGCGGGCGCTTGCTCCAGCCTGTGCCAGATAGAGGCGTGAACGACGAACTGCCCCCGAGCCTCCCGTCGACATTCGCTGGTAGAGGCCATCGGTTTCCTTGGCTGCACCGGCGGCGACCATGTATGGCTCAGCCTTGTTGCGAACGTGTCTGTTGACTTCGGCGTAGACGGCCTTGACCTTGGACCAGTCGCACTGAAGTTCTTCGGCGACAATCATTGGCAAGCCGGTGAAGACGCCTTCGCCCATCTCGGACTGACCAACCCTGATCGTGACGGTGTTGTCGGGATCAATGACCAGCCAGGCATTTACTTCCTGCCCTCCCTCGGCGGCCATCCAGGGATCACCCATGATGCGTCCGGCATGGGCTGCGGTCGGAATGTGGAAGCCAAGAACCAAACCGCCAGCTGCGCTGGAACTGGTGACCAGGAACCGGCGGCGGTCCATTTCAAAGTTCTTCATGATCATTACCCCTGTGCGATTTCGGCGGCCCGATGAATGGCCGACCGTATCCGACGGTAGGTGCCGCAGCGGCAAATGTTGTCGGACATGGCGGCGTCTATGTCGAGATCCGACGGATCCGGCCGCTGATTCAACAATGCTGCCGCAGCCATTATCTGGCCGGACTGGCAATACCCACATTGGGGCACGTCCTGTTCAATCCACGCGACTTGCACTGGATGGGAGCTGTCTTCAGACAGTCCCTCGATGGTGGTGACGTCCTTGCCGACTGCAGCCGACGCCTTGGTTGTGCAGGAAAAGGCCTTCTTGCCGTCAATCATGACGGTGCATGCTCCGCACTTGGCGATGCCGCAGCCATACTTCGTACCGGTCAAGCCGATGTTGTCTCGGAGAACCCACAGCAAGGGTGTCTCCGGTTCGGCATCCACGGTGTGACTCGCACCGTTGATCGTTAGTGATATAGCCATTTGCGCAATCCTCCCGTGGCCAGCCTCGTGTCCAGACCAGTCGGGCAATGTGGACACTAGGCGTCAGTCGCCAGCCTCGCGTACACTTCAAATGCCCGGCGGCCAATGAGCGAACTGGCTGCATTGCCCATGGACTATGATGAAAAGTGCAGTGAAAGTCAATGAATTGAACTGTGCCAGCCGCGGGCAAAGCGCACCCACCCGAGTGTGGAGGAAGCGAAAGGGAAGAGCCGGAGAGGAGGGTGTTGCGGTGGCCGACTCACGCATCTCGGAAGATGTCCGGTGCAGGCCCGTCAGTTGACTTCAAGCGGCGCCACGCCCGCGGCCGTTCAACAGTCCGTAGCCTGGCAGTGGCCGCGAACCACGTCTTGTGGCCGCCGCCCGGCAGCGGGCCAGAGGACTGGCGGTTGTGCCTACCACGATGCACGCTTTTCGGCTACCTCCGCGGCAATGTCCGGCCAAGCGGGACTGTCCGTGAAATGCCAACGCATGTAGGCCAATAGATCCTCGATGTCCTGGTCCGTCAGTGAAGCGCCAAAGCTTGGCATCGAACGCTGCGTGGCTCCCCTCGGGGCGCGAATGCCGTCGAAAATGATGTGAATGACATTGCGGGGGTCGGGAGAGTTGATCGTTGATGTCAACGCGAGTGAAACGGGCGACTGATCTGAACCACGTTTGTGGCACTGCGAACATTGATCGCGAAAGACCTCCAGTCCGCGCAACAGCTTGGGATCCTCAGGCAGCCTGTCCGGCATGAAACTGACGGAGCGCTCCCAATCCAGTTCCTTGGCACGCGACAAAACACCATCCCTTTCAGCTTCCGACAGTGGCGGGCGCTGCCAGGACTCAAGATAGGCCGCCATGGCAAAGACTGTGTCTTCCGGCTGATCGTAGAGGTGGTTCACAATCGGCGTCATCGGTCCGGCGGCAATGCCGTGTTCCGCATCCCATCCATCGTACAGATAGTTGACCAGTTGCAGTTGATCCCAAGGTAGCGGAGCCACGGATTCGGTTCCCAGCGCCGGCACATACCATCCTTCGGCTTCGCCGCCGGAAAACTTGGCGCCTTGTACAACCGCGCCGAACATGTTCCTCGGAGAGTGGCAGGCTCCGCAGTGGCCCAAGCCCTCCACCAAGTATGCGCCCTGGTTCCACTCTTCGCTTCGAGTCCTGTCCGGCTCAAGTTCGCCGGGACTGAGAAAGAGCAGATTCCAGCCAGCCAGAAGTGGGCGAATGTTGAACGGAAACGGCAGTTCGTTGCGGGGCGCTGTCGCAGATACCGCTTCCTGGGTCATCAGGAACGCATATATGGCGTCAATGTCGGCATCACTTGTGCGCGTATAGAAATCATAGGGAAACACCGGGTAGAGATGGCGACCGGTGCGATCGATCCCTTGGCGCATTGCGCGGCGAAAGGCAGTCTGTGACCAGCGGCCGATGCCGGTTTCCGCGTCCGGGGTGATGTTGGTCGAGTGGATTGTGCCAAAGGGTGTTTCCAGTGGCAGCCCGCCGGCAAAGGCCTCGCCTCCAGGCGCCGTATGACACACAACACAAGCGCCGACACTTGCGAGGTCCTGCCCGCGGCGAACCAAGTCGCTGTCAAAGGAACTGGAATCTGGAGGGTCGATGGCAGGCAACTCGTCATGCCTTGCAGCCCACAATGCGGCGAGCACGGCAGCCGCAACCGGCAGCAAAAGCAGAACCATGACCCATCGCTTTCTGGACATCATGCTTGGGAATCCAATGATTGTTCCTTGACGAGCGAACTCACAGCTCAACCTCCA
>JAPOOS010000317.1 GCA_026713305.1 Paracoccaceae bacterium | reverse complement strand
CACCAACAGGACAGTTGCACCGACATTCGACATGACCAGCGTGAAGAATGTCCACAGAATCGCACTTCCAACTTGCACTACCCATATTAGCCACCCTTCCAGCACTTGCAGGATCTGTTGGGCAATCCAGGCTGCGGTTCCGGTGTTTTGAACTGCCTGACCGAGAGGCAACAGGCTGGCTAACAGGAACACGGTGTTCCAGCCAACCGCTGAATAGGCTTCGTCGATTGTTAGCACGCGCGAACAGATCATGCCCACGGCGCCGACCAACAGACAGAGCGAAAGCCTAACATCCGTAAACAGGACCAGAGTCAGCGCAATGGAGAAAAACAGCAATGCCCAGCCAACCTTTTGTGGACGCAAGTCCTCCCGTGGGTAGTCCGTGGTCACTACGACAAAGTCCTTGTCCTTCGTCAGCTTGTCCAAGGCTGTCCACTGAGTCTGGACAACGAGAGAATCGCCTGACTGAAAAGGAATTGCTCCAAGGCGGGATGCCTTGTGGTCGCGCGTTTCAACGTAACTGAGGTTTTCGTCCACACGATGGATGGCAAGGAGGTTCAGATCGTAGGTGTTTCTAAGGCTGATTTCGCGTGAGGTTTTGCCGATCAGCTGGGAATCCGGAGGAATGATTAGCTCGGCAATGCCGGATTTGTCGACGGACAGGTCTCTGCCGAAAATCGTCATTTCGTGGTCGATCGTGAAGTTGAAGTCATTGGCGAATTCCTCGACCACGGACTTCGTGCCGAGAATGGCAAGGCGGCAGGGTGTCTCAATCTGCACATCGACCGGTGGCGACAGCCATTTTTGGCCCTCGTGGTAGGCGCCGATCACGTAGATGTGAAACGCTTCCATGATGTCCGAATACCTTTCTCCGTAGAGAGGATGGTCATCGGGCACAACGATCTCGAAGATATCGGCATCTATGCCATAGAGATCCTTGACGTATTCCTTCACCGACTTTCCGGAGCTGCCCTTCCTGGATTTGTATGCAGGAAGGACGAACCGGCCGAGCAGCATGAAATAGACAATGCCAGTTGCCACGAGCGCCAGGCCAACCGGCGTCACCGAGAACAGGCCGAAGGGAGTCATCTGGTGTTGCGCCGGCAATTCGAGATTTGCCGAAGCAATCAAGTCATTCAGCAGGATCAGGGGCGACGACCCGACCAGCGTCATCGTTCCGCCCAGAATTGCACAGAACCCCATTGGCATAAGCAGACGACCGAGCGGCAACTCGGTCTTGTTCGAAATCCTGTTTACGACAGGAAGGAAGAGAGCTGCGGCGCCAACATTCTGCATGAAGCAGGAAATGAACGCGACGGTTCCAGAGACGATCGGGACGATGCGCCTCTCAGACGAGCCGCCATACTTCAATATGACCTGTGCAAGGCTGTTGAGCAGCCCGGTGCGATCCAGTCCGGCGCCAATGATCATGACCGCCACAATTGAAATCACGGCATTCGATGCAAATCCGTCGAACAGGTGGCTTACGTCGGCCACTCCACCCAATCCCGGCAAGTAGCTCAAGGCGCCAAGCGTTACCATGATCAGAATGGCCGCCACATCCACGCGTACAATCTCGCTGACGAAAAGGGCAATGGTAACCGCCAAAAGCGCAAGAACGACCATCATCTCTAAGGTCAGGGAAACTGGTTCCATGCTTTAACTCCAGCCTGGCGGGGGTGGGCTTCTACTGCACTCAATTGGAGAATGCAGGTTATCCAAGGATCGCGTTCTGTTCAAGAAACCTTCTGCAACTTCGCCTCATTCCTGGCTCCTGAATTCAGCAGGAAAATAGAATCGCTGCCAAGAGTTAGGGAAAGATCGTTTGGCAGGTCACGAAATGATTGTATCAACAGTGTGCGGGCACATTGACCCACGGTTTCGTCCACATGATGTTGTCAGTCAACGATGCAAGAAATTGGGAGAAGGCGGCAGATCCTTCATGAGCATCCAGGAACACCGAGCTCATTGCAAAACCATGGTTCGCAAGGGTGGTCAACACGATGGTGAGCGCCAAGTCGCACCGTCAAGGCCTCCTCAAGCAGGACAGGTGAAGCAAGCACCTGCGCGCCTTGGCCTCAAGCGCCATGCGCTCCTTCTTCGCCTTGTCGCGGCGAGGGTTGGGCGCGATGATCGCCTTCTTGCCCGCTGCCGCACAGAAGTTCCGGCTCGCCTTGACGTCATGGGAGCTGTCCATCTTCGACCTGCAGTTCGCGACAGGCGGAGGGCAGGACCCACCATGAGTTCAGTCGGACTGCGTTGAGCCCGGAGGCCATTGCAATGACCTTGCCACTTCGCCCAATCAGGGCAGTTCCAGTTGCCACGTTCCTCGCATTGCTGTTCGCGCTTCAGCCCGCTGCATCCCAGGAAAGTTGCGACGCCTGGAATTCTTTTGATTTCTTCAGTGCCGCCACGCCGGCTTCGGTAGAGCGATGCCTTGATGCCGGAACGGGCCTGAAT
>JAPOOS010000041.1 GCA_026713305.1 Paracoccaceae bacterium | reverse complement strand
GCTTCCTCGTCTGCGGTCAGGATGACTTCCCAGCACGCAGATGCGGGAATTCTCCGGCAAACCAATTCCGGGCGGGAAGACGGAGACCGCTGCCGTCCCTGCTCCGGATTACCGGGCTGTCGGCACCGCCTTCCTCCAAACTGGCGCGGCCCGCTCTCCGAATTCTGTGAAATCGTCGCGCCCGTGTTGTCCTCGGCATTGCCGTCGGGTCCGCTGATTTCCGGGTCCTCGAGGGTCTCGGGATCAGCATGTTTCGCATCGTCAGTCGTCGGTGTAGCGTCCGAGGGCGGCTCGTCGGTCTCGACTCCTGCGGATGCCGGAGGAAGCTGATCTTCGGCATCGAAACCCGAAGGAGCAGGTTTGTGTCCAGACGGATCGGGATTGGATGGTGTATCAGCAGAAGCGGTGCTCGACCCTGTAGGTCGAGAGTCATTATCGGGCAGCCCGCCCTCTGGCTGATCACTGGATAGGCCATCTCGTTTGCCTGAAGCATTAGAGGGAGTGTCTCCCGCCTGTGGCGGTGCCGGGTCCGAGACCCCATCGTCAGGAATCGCCGGTCTGTTTCCGGAGATTTGATTTGTGGTATTCGATTTGGCATGACTGGCAGGCGATGCGGGAGGCCTTACGAAAGGCCAGAGAGATTTCATCAGCGACCGCAGCGCTGAGATTACCGTCGTCATTCGCATCGATCATTCCAGAACCATGTCAGGCACCATTCGTCGGATCCGATAAACTTACGCCGGTCAGTCAGGTGCGTGAAGGATATGGTCAGGAGGTGTCCCGGCATGGCCGGTTTGCGATCGACACGGTGAGCGAAAACTGTCGCTCGATGGCATCCGACGCTCAACTCTCCGCCGACTCATCGTCCACCCCGAGCGCCTTGATCTGGGTGATGCGTGCCTCTTCGGCAGCCCTGTCGAAGAGCGTTTTTCTGTCGGATCCGACGAGTTTCTCCTGCTTCAGGTACGTGAGCAGATTGACGCCGCGGTAGGTCCGCTCGATCAGTTCGGCCAGTTTCGGCGTCAGGCCGCCGCCATAGTGATGGAGATCGTCGGCCGCGGTCCGAGCGGCGGGCCTTGCGCACGAACGAGCCAGGAGTGATTCCAGCCTTCTCGACGTCCGCGTCCCGCTCGTTTTTCGTGAACCGGCGGATCGAGCGCTGGAAGCTCTTGTTTGCCATGGTTCCCTCCCCTGTTCGAGCCCGACACTGCTTCGCCGCGCGCCCCTTTGCCGGGCGATTTCGGATGGCCATGGGGCCGTTTCACCAATCCAAAGGCCTACCTGCCTGCGGGCGGCAACACCGTGTTTCTTCCGCATCTGGCCGCATTGCGCATGAGTTGCGCGCGGTTCTCTGGAGCATACATGTCGAACACGGTAAGAGCACAAATAATGCTTTCAGAGGCTTGCCCATAACACAAAGCGCACTACAATTGGTCCTATAAGGAGAACGAGGCCGAGGGTTTAAGTGCCAATGACGAACCAAAGCGAATTGCGGGCAGCGATGGATGCATCACGCAGTGGGCTTGGACATGACATGACGCTTCTCAAGGAAGCTTTGAGACACTCGAGTTGTTGGAGGGCGGCGTTTGAAGCGTCCGCGCACCGCCAACGCACATCCTCGCCGCCTAACCATGATCCGTACGACGGCTTACTTCATTGGCAAGACAAGAAACGGCTCCTTCTTTTCGCTAAGCACTTGCTCGATGTATTCCCGTCCGTCAATGTCCATTTCGATAAGCCGATTGCAAATTACCGGCATCGCCGCAAAGCGTCGCCTCATTTCCGACAATTCGAGTGACGCGTGATCAATATCGACGTGTTGACCTTTCAATTGAGTGTCCAACCGGGTTCGCGGCAGCATTCTGGACACATCCATAAACTTCTTGAACTGATCGTTTGCCTGCGTTTTTGCATATTGCTTTGCATTGAGCCAAATCGCCGCATTGATCTGCATTGCTCCGCAGGACAGCATGTCTGACATCAACATGCCCATGAACTTTGCGTTGATCCTGTTCCCTGTCATATGTTCGCGAAGATGCATGAAGAGCAAATCGAAGTTTTCATCAAGCACTCTTTCCGCATCGTGGACCACTCGCTTCGGGTTGGGGTGATCCTCAAGATTCTTCATGCGCTCGGTGTGTGTCATGATGCCTGCATGAATCCTCTTCAGGTCATGGTGATTGATTTGTTCGATCGCGGCAAGGAGTCCATCCAGTTTCTGGTCGATTTCCGAAAGCCGACGGGAGATGTACACAGTGCACGCTACGGTAACGCCAATGCCAACCAGCGACAACAGGAGATTCACGATCTGCAACGCCTTCAACTGGCCCAGCGTCCCTGTCATAACATCCAGCTTTCCAGAAATATCGGTCAGGCGGCTCTTGATCTGCTCGTTCTGGATCGTGTTGGCGATGCCAAATCCAGCATTGACAGGAGAAAGGTGTCCGGCTGCCCCCAAGAAACTCTTGAGCGCTCCCGTTTCCTGGAGATGCGCGACTATCTGACCTGTGGCCGTGTCCTTCAAAAGTGGTCCGAACCGTTCGAGGGAGCCGGCATTCAACTGGTGAATGTATTGATTGGGGACTTCGAAAGGAATTGTCATCGTGGCGATACGCCCGACCAGACGTCGTACAATTCATCAATCTTGGACTCGGCCCGATCCCACAGGAAATCGAACGCCCTGCTCTTGTAATCCGTATTCATGCCACCCTCCAATTTGCTTCGAAGACTCTTCTCTTCCTCATGACTTGCGAGACGATACAGCAGTTCCGGCTGGTCGAGACGACCTTCGATCTGAAGAATCGCTTCAATCGCGGATGATAGCAAGGAATTGTCCAATTCCCTGCACGCCCTTTCCATCTCCAGATAGTATCCGTTCGACTTACTGGGAGCAGACCCGTAGGATCTGTTAAAATATCCGACGGACTCACCGTGAGCAGACCCGTAGGGTCTGTTTACGTTCTCCCAAACTCTTTCGCTGCTCTTGGAGGCCAGCTTGTATGCGCGGTAGCGCTCGGTTTCCCACCAATCGAAAACCTGAACCTGTCTGACTTCCGGAGGAGTTGCCGAGCAGTCAGCCGGCCGGACAGATTTCAGATACTTTAGCCGAGAATCACGCGCACGCGCCAACTGTGTCTTGCATTGCAACCACAATGATTCCTGCAGCGAGCTGTCTTTCACATTCAAAAGCGCCCCAAGGAGGTAGTCGCTGAACCACTGTTTGGCACGTAGCCTTATCGACTCTGCCGTCTTTTCGACCAACTTGGGCGCTGACACTTCCGCCTTGGCAAGCCTGTCGGCATCAACCTTGGCGCCAATTATCTTGGGCCATTCAAAGATGGTGACGGCAAAGACGAAAAATCTGTGGACAGGCACAACCGCGAACCCCCGCGCGGCCAAACTGGAATCGATTCCGGGCGCGGCTCCCCACGGGCCCCTTTCCCCTGGCACAACCGCGAACTCCCGCGCAGCCAAACTGGAATCGACGCCACCCATGGTGGCGGACAGCACGCCCTGAGAAATGATGTTGATCTGTTCCTTGTCCAAGAATCCTTTCAGATCGCAGCCACACTCAATCTTGACTACCGACCTGCTTGCGGACCCTTCAAGCACTTCGGCCAATTCCATGCCAAAACTCAGAATCTTCTGGTTGATTGTCCCTTGAAGCCTGTTCAATTCCGTGTGGTCGGACAAGATTACGTCCTTGTCCGAGAGCATGTCCAGTTGTTTGACGACCATCTTGTCGAGTTCTTCACGAACCACCAAACACTTCTTGTAGGCAACTTCGTGTACATGCTTCCACCATTCGGTTACCCGATCGATTCTTTCCTGTTCGGGATGCGGATGCATGTCCTGGCCTTCTTGTTTTCCAGTGGATTGAGTTGGCATTTCGCCCCAGTCTGCAATTGAGTGTAAGTTGGATTCAAACGAAGATTCTTCACGCCGCGTTGAAATTGGCAGTTTGCCACAGCATTGGATCCAACGGATGCATATAGGCTTGGCCCAGCGTGCGCAACCAGCAGCGCAAGTGGATTGCGGGCAGCGCTGGAAATTGGCTCTGTCGTCAAGGACACTGGCAAGTTCAAGGCCGGATTGGGTATCGGGGATGACAAGCTCGTCGGTTCGGAAAGCCACTCCCTCCTGGAAGGAACTGTGGGTGCCGCTGCAGCAGGAGGCGCTGTTGCTTCGTCGTCGACAGTCGCCACAGCGCTGTCTCCGGCAAAGGGCGTATTGACAATACAGCGATTGGCGACAGCAGCCACGCCAGTTGGCTGCATTGTATTTGCAGCGGCCGTTTCCGGAGTTGGATGCATGACTGTGCACAATGACATCCAAAGACAGTCGGTCTCGGTCGAAAGGATGTCCAAATCCATCAAGTCCTCGCTTGATCAGGCTGCCAAGCAAGGGTTCGCTCTGTTGGCGCCACTGCCACATGGAATTCCCGGGCTGATGGTGAGTTTCATAAGATGGAGATGCAAAGGGTGCAGTGACACCTTGCGCGTTCATGGGGCTACGGTCCGACATTCGTCGATCAGGGGATTGAATGTGCATTGGAAGACCTGGATAGCCTGACGACCGTGGATGTCGCAATGGAGTTCTCCCGGCATTGCAAGTCGGTTCCCGAATGCGAGTGTCAGATTGTTGCCGGCAAGTTGTTCGGTTTCCTTGAAGAAGTCATGGCAACTGGCGGCCAGATCTGCGGGAGCGAGGAAAGGGATCTGGCGAGGATTCGGCAGATCTTCGACGAAGTTGGAGACAAACAGAAACAAACCCGGCGGAAACATTCGCAAGCGTCCTGCACCAGTGCCTGTTCAATGGCTACAGATGTTCCAGTCAATTCCCGACCTCCGGTCTGATCGCCATTGCGGACAATTCTGCGGTGCAAGTGGCAATGACAGGCAAACCATCCCGCGGGCGAAATTCGCGGGCATTCCGAAATGGCCCGCTTCCTGCAAGCTGGACTTCAGGGAACTTTCCTTGGGCCAACCAGGAAAGCTCCGCACGATGCAGCAAGTGCTGGTTACGAGAGTTTGTGGAAGCGATGCATGAAGCACGGTTTGGGCTGCGAATCGGTTCGGGTGATTTCGTGACCTTGCAGGCAGCGAACACAGACGGCAGCCGGCCCAACAGTGGGCCAACTGCACATGGCTTCCCTGCCATCGATGCCGGGATGGGAATCAAGCTTCAGCGCATCCTGACGATCGTTCGACAAGGCGAGGGTCGCTGAGCGCCGAGCCTGCGCGCACCACGTCGAAATCGGCTGGTTTGGCAGGGTTCCCTCCCGCGTAGATTCCGCCTACTTCCACTGCGATGTCAAACCCTGTCGGAAACTCCTCCTGCTACCGGGACGGGATTTCCTGGGAAACAAGGCATCCACGGACATTTGGCCCCATGGATGCATGAACATGTCTTGGAGAGGGTGCATCAAATCCGGCAGTGTAGAGGCTGGCACGGCCTGTGGATGTCAGGATGATTTCCCGGTCACCCATGCGGCGCTCTTGGCTGTCGAAAGGCTTTTCAAGAAGTTCACATACGCCGAGCACATCACCAACATCAGCCGCGCTTCCGCCTCTCCAACCGGGCTGGAACTATCCATTAGTGCATGGCGAATGCCGCCTTCGTCATTGGTCCAGCCGTAGATACTTGAAAACCCTCTTTTGAGAGCAGGATGCAGGTCGATGCCCTTCTTGCCCAAATCGGCAAGTGCATGACTGATCTTTTGATGCTCCTTGCCTGTGAGGTTACGGAGGGTGGCTTCAACCGCCGAAATGCTCTCCTTGATGGAGTTTCGATAGTCCGGATTTGGTCGTTTGGCGTATAGGCTTACCGCCTGACGGATATGCTCGCTGCCGAATTCGTCGCTTGACGCGTTTTCGATTTCTTTGATTTCGAGTGGTTCGGTGATAGGCGCTATCAACTTGCCTACAAAGCGGAACCTTGCATGCTCTTCTTCGAAGACCTCGTTGACCATGTTGAGCCAGCTGGCATGCCTTGGCGTGTGGTGGATCTCGATGCGGCGCAGGATGCGCCGAGTTGCCTTGGCTGGCAGAGATATGCAGCGTGCGGCTGCCCTGTGGGTTGAAAGGTTGTCGAGCGCGACCCTGTCTTTGTGGCCTCCGGGGAATGGATGTCGGTCAGGTCCTGCATGCAGGCTGCGAAGTGTGCCGAGGCTCTGCGTTCGGTGACCTTGACCTTCCGCTAGCAGCCCGTTGACAAAGTGGGTTTTCGGCGCATCCGATGTAGCAAAAATCGTCAGGCTCAGTTGGCAGCGGATCCATGCCAGCCGGGCTGTCTGCCGCCTGGATCGCCTGGCAACAGCCCAAACAGCTCCAATACGCCTGCCATGCGGCAAATATGGCGCAACAGGTGCCCGAAAATGGCGTTTTTGAAGCCGCAGAGTGCCCTTTTCGAAGCCGCCAGCCCCTGCAGGGCGCGTGGCGTTCCGTAGCCGAAACGTCTGGACATGAGGAGGCCAAGGTTGAAGGCGGCAGCCTGGAGCAGCATCCGCTTTCGGATCTCCTCCTGACCCCGCACATGGCAGCGACGCAGACCGCCGCTCCGCAGAAGGTGCGCAAATCCGCGTTCCAGCTTCTCGCCACGCTGCCGCAACAGGCGATTCCCGCGGGCGCCGGGGATCCTAAAG
Source organism: Paracoccaceae bacterium (assembly GCA_026713305.1). Classification (GTDB taxonomy): domain Bacteria; phylum Pseudomonadota; class Alphaproteobacteria; order Rhodobacterales; family Rhodobacteraceae; genus MPNP01. Next base: position 48 of record JAPOOS010000041.1, on the reverse strand, counting down.
CGGTTCGCCTACACTTGCTTCTGCGCATCCAGGTCTCGCTCCCCGCTC
>JAPOOS010000043.1 GCA_026713305.1 Paracoccaceae bacterium | reverse complement strand
GACTGCGAGCCGCCGGCCAATGGCTGGCCCCTGCAGGGTGGCAGGGTCAGAACCGAGTGGCATGCGCAGCCGGGCGCAGGCAGCATTGGACAGCTGATAGCGGTGGCAGCCGCCAAGCTGGGCGACCGGACGGACGCATTGCTTCTGATCCGGAGCGAGGATGGATATCCCGGCAAGCGGGCGGTCGACACGCTGACCAGCGCTTTCAGTCCGGCCGACGGCAGGGAGATCTGCTGCATTGCGCACCGTGACGGGCGCCGGGAGTTCCCCGTCCTGCTGGGTCGCCGGTACTTTGAAACGCTGGCCGACGCCGGAGTGGGGCAGGGCATGTCGGAACTCGTTGCCAATGCAGCGGAGAGTGTTGTAGATATCGAAACTCAATGAAATATGGTCATCCAACTTGATTGCGAATTCACATGTTAAGGGAGGCGTTCAATGGCAAAAGTGAGCATGGTCGTGAACGGCGATTCAGTTTCGGGAGAGGTGGAAGGACGCACCCTGCTGTCTGATTTTCTCCGATACAAGCTAAAGCTTACCGGGACTCATATTGGTTGCGACACAAGCCAGTGCGGCGCCTGTGTCGTCCATGTGAACTCCAAGGCGGTGAAGGCGTGCACGATGTTCGCGCTTGAGGCATCGGATGCATCGGTCACGACGATAGAGGGCATGGCGAATTCCGACGGCTCGCTGGGCGTCATCCAGCAGGCCTTCCAGGATCATCATGGCTTGCAGTGCGGGTTTTGCACTCCGGGAATGGTCATGTCGGCAGCGGCGCTGCTTGAAGACAACCCGAATCCCAGCGAAGCGGAGATCCGGGACTACCTGGAGGGGAATCTCTGCCGCTGCACGGGATACCACAACATCGTCAAGGCAATTCAGGGCGCAGCCGCCAATCTGGCGGCCTGATGGGATTGCCACAAGTCTGCAGGGCTTGAACACCACATTCCAATTGCGGCTCGCAAGGGGCTGCGACAGAGGAGGGAGAAACAGATGCCAAGAGATCAGGGTATCGGAGCCAGTTCGAAGCGGAGGGAAGACGTTCGATTCCTGACCGGAACCGGAAGGTACACGGACGATTTCAATGTCCATGGTCAAAGGTACGCATACTTTCTGCGCTCGGACATTGCCCACGGCACGATCAAGTCTGTCGACACAGCCGCGGCAAGCGCGATGCCGGGAGTGGTCAGAGTGTTCACCGGAGACGATGTGGCGGACATTGGCGGCCTGCCCTGCGGTTGGCTTGTAACCGACCGCCACGGAGAGCCAATGAAGGAGCCAGGACACCCGGTCCTGGCCCGCGGAAAGGTCCGCCATGTTGGCGATCCGATCGCTGCGGTCGTTGCCGACAGCGTCGAAGCGGCGCGTGATGCCGCAGAGGCAATCGAAGTCGACATCGAGGAGCTTCCCGCCGTGATTGACATGGCCGCGGCGCTGGAAGGCGATGTGCTGGTGCACGACGAAATCGAGACCAATCTCTGTTACGACTGGGGATTTGTGGAGGATTCCAGAGAGGCGGTTGACGCGGCGATCAGGGAAGCCGAGCACGTGACGACCTTGGAGCTTGTCAACAACAGGCTTGCCCCCAATGCGATGGAACCGAGGGTCGCCCTGGGTGACTACAATTCGGCCACCGACGAAACGACGCTGTACACGACTTCACAGAATCCGCATGTCATACGGCTGCTCATGGGCGCCTTTGTGCTTCAGATTCCGGAACACAAGCTTCGCGTCGTGGCGCCGGACGTGGGCGGTGGCTTCGGATCGAAGATCTTCCATTATGCGGAGGAGGCATTCTGCACACTTGCCTCGCGTGCGCTGAAAATGCCCGTGAAGTGGACTGCAACTCGCAGCGAGGCCTTCGTGACCGACGCTCACGGACGCGATCATGTAACCAGGATCGACCTGGCGCTGAGCAAGGATGGTCAGTTCAAGGCCATACGCACAAGCACGCTGGCGAACATGGGAGCCTACCTGTCCACGTTCTCCACTTCGGTTCCAACGTGGCTCCATGGCACGCTCATGGCCGGAAACTACACAACGCCGTTGATCTACGTGAACGTCAAGGCAATGTTCACAAACACTGTTCCGGTTGACGCCTATCGCGGGGCAGGGAGGCCGGAAGCCACCTTCCAGCTGGAACGAGTGATCGACAAGGCTGCGAGGGAGCTGGGAATCGATCCGATCGAAATCCGACGCCGAAACTTCATCAAGCCGGATCAGTTTCCCTATGCCACGCCGGTCGCGCTGGAGTACGACACAGGAAACTACCAGGCGACCATGGACAAGCTGATCGAAATGGCCGACTTCGACGGATTCGAGGAGCGGGCCAAGGAATCGGCCGGTCGGAACCGCCTGCGCGGAATGGGTGTCAACTGCTACATTGAAGCTTGCGGCATAGCGCCGTCGAACCTCGTTGGCCAGTTGGGCGCACGCGCCGGGCTTTACGAAAGCGCAACCGTTCGAGTCAACGCGACCGGGTCGGTCACGGTAATGACCGGAAGCCATTCGCACGGGCAGGGTCACGAGACGACTTTTCCGCAGGTGATGGCAGACATGCTCGGGATTGCCGAGGATCAAGTCAATGTGGTTCACGGCGACACGGCAAACACACCGATGGGCATGGGAACATACGGCTCTAGATCAATTGCGGTGGGCGGCGCGGCAATGGTGCGGGCGACGGAGAAGATCATTGCCAAGGCCAAGCGGATTGCCGCCCACTTGATGGAAGCGTCGGCGGATGACGTCGAATTTGCAGATGGCAGCTTCACGGTTGCGGGAACCGACAAGTCGGTTGGCTGGGGCGATGTTTGCCTGACGGCCTATGTGCCGCACAACTACCCGCTGGACCAGCTGGAGCCCGGCCTTGAGGAAACGGCATTCTACGATCCCGCCAACTTCACGTTTCCCGCCGGCGCCTACGCCTGCGAGGTTGAAGTTGACCCGGAGACCGGGGCCGTCGACATATGCACATTTGCGGCTGCCGACGACTTCGGCAACATCATCAACCCAATGGTCGTCGACGGACAGGTGCACGGCGGCATTGCTCAGGGGGTTGGTCAGGCGCTGCGCGAATACGCGTTCTACGATTCGAACGGTCAACTGTTGGCCGGCAGCTACATGGACTATGCGATGCCGCGCGCCGACGATGTGCCGAGCTTCGCTGTCGACCACACATGCCAAACCCCGTGCACGCACAATCCGCTGGGCGTCAAGGGTTGCGGAGAGGCTGGAGCGATCGGGTCGCCACCGACTGTTGTCAACGCGGTCATCGACGCGTTGCAGCGGGGTGGATACAGCGTCGAGCACATAGACATGCCGCTGTCTCCATCGCGGGTGTGGGAAGCCATCAACGGCTAGTTGGGCGCTTCGGACCGGACAGACATTGGAACTAACACGGAATCCTGATTAGGAGAATTTCGGATGTACAGCTTTGAATTCGAGCGTCCCGCGTCAATTGACGAGGCAGTGGCTGCGCTTTCGGTCAGCGGGGCTCAGGCCCTTGCCGGAGGGCAAACGCTGATTCCAACATTGAAGAACAGGCTTGCCAGCCCCTCGGTTCTGGTTTCCGTCAGTGCAATCCCCGAGTTGAAGGGAGTTTCGGTTTCCGGCGGGGCGGTAGTGGTCGGCGCAGCCGCGACCCATGCCGAAGTGGCGGAAGCGGCAGCCGATGGGTTTCCTGCGCTTGCGTATCTTGCCGGCAACATTGGCGACCCAGCAGTCCGCAACCGAGGGACGGTGGGCGGCAGCATTGCCAACAACGATCCTTCGGCGTGCTATCCGGCTGCGGCTCTGGCCACCGGCGCCACGATCGTGACCAACAGCCGGCGAATTGGCGCCGACGATTTTTTCATCGACATTTTCGAGACCGTCCTTGAGGAAGGCGAACTGATCACCAGCGTCGAGTTTCCGATTCCGGATGCAGCCAACTATCAGAAGTTCGAGCAGCCGGCTTCGCGCTTTGCTCTGGTTGGCGCGTTTGTGTCCAGATTCGATACCGGAGCTCGCGTGGCAATCACCGGCGCCGCCGATTCAGGCGCATTTCGCTGGACCGATGTGGAAGAGGCGTTGGACAACGAGTTCTCGGCTGCCGCGGTTGCAGATCTCTCCGTCGATGTCGATGGCATGATTGCCGACATCCATGGGTCTCAAGCTTACAGAGCACATCTTGTAAGGGTAATGACCCGCCGCGCCGTCGAGGCTTGTCAGTAGAACGACAAGGAGGCTCGCGGGTCCGCGGGCTTCCCAATCTTCGGTCGACGCAGCGCACACGTGCAGATTCTCGCGGCAGGGCCAAACGCGGTTTCAGCAATGCTGATCCAGGCAACCCGACGGCGAAGCACGCAGGCTCTCTTTGACAGGTGGCATCGAAGGCAGACCGAATGGCGCCCGCAAATCGGCGCGGCAGACATGCAGATGGCAGGGTGGACGGCAGGGAAATGACTTTCAATCAACCGCTTGGCGGAAACGAGATGGCGCGGTTTGCCGGCATCGCTTCGATGATGCGGCTTCCGATCGCGCCCGACGCGGCAGGCCTCGACGCCTGCTTTGTTGGAGTTCCAATGGACATTGGAACCTCCAATCGAGCCGGAACACGCCATGGTCCGCGTCAGATCAGGACCGAGAGTTGTCTGATTCGTCCCTACAACATGGGTACGGGAGCTGCGCCGTTCGAACGCCTGCAGGTTGCCGACGTCGGTGACTTGGCCATCAACACGTTCAATTTGCCCGCTACCTGCGACATCATAACCAGCGGGATTTCGGACATACTGGACAAGGGGGCGATACCGCTCGTCCTGGGCGGAGATCACACTCTGACCTACCCGGTGTTGCGCGCAATGGCAAAGCGTCATGGCCCGGTTGCGCTGGTGCACGTCGACGCCCATGCGGACACTTCCGACGTAATGTTCGGGGAAAGGATAGCGCATGGCACGCCGTTCCGCCGGGCAGTCGACGAACAGTTGATATCGCCGGAAATGACGATTCAAATTGGCCTCCGAGGATCCGGTTATTCGCCTGGAGACTATGACTGGGGCAGAAACAGAGGCTTCGAGGTTGTCACTGCCGAGATGTGCTGGCACAAATCATTGTCGCCGCTGATGCAGCGGGTTAGGGAACGCATCGGAGACACGGCCACCTATGTGTCTTTCGACATCGACAGCTTGGACCCAGCCTTTGCGCCCGGCACGGGCACAGTCGAACTTGGCGGTCTCACAACCATACAGGCGCTTGAAATCGTGCGCGGTTGTCAGGGTCTCAACATCGTTGGAGCCGATCTGGTCGAGGTGTCTCCACCATACGACCCGTCCGGCAACACTGCGCTCATAGGCGCACAGCTGCTTTTTGAGATCCTTTGCGTCTTGCCAGGGGTGAAGGACGGCGCCTGACCGGACCTTGGAGGATGGCCTCCACATGAAATGCCGCTTGGACCCATTCCTTCGCTGGACCGGCGAGCGATGCAGAGCGGTCGCAACGAATTCGATGAACCGGATGGCGCTGCCTTTTCGGTTGTGAAGAGGCCCCGTCCGGCAACAGGGTAGGAAGCATGTTAGATTCCAACTTTCTTCGTGAAAACAACGCCAAGTTCAACTGGCATCCAATGGGTCATCCCGGTGAAATCCGGCACAATCCTCCACCCATATTTGTCGGCAGCTCTGGCAATCGGATAGTCGATTTGGACGGAAACGACGTCATCGATGCCGTTGGTGGCCTGTGGAACGTCAATCTCGGCTACTCCTGCCAGCCGGTGAAGAGAGCCATTGCCCGGCAACTCGAGCGTCTGCCCTACTATTCGACGTTTCGGGGCAGCTCGAACGACCAGGTGATCGAGCTTGCCTACATGCTTCAGGATTTCTTCTCGGAGGAAGGAATGTGCCGTGCATTCTTCACGTCCGGCGGGTCGGACAGCGTGGAGACCTGCCTGCGCCTTGCCCGGCAGTATCACAAATTGCGCGGCGAACCGGCACGGACGAAGTTTGTAAGCGTCAGGTATGGCTATCATGGCACGCATTTCGGCGGCGCAAGCGTCAACGGCAACAACAAGTTCAGACAGGCCTACGAACCGCTTTTGCCAGGCTGCTTTCACATTCCGGCGCCGCATGCCTACCGCAACCCCTTTGGCACGTCCGATCCAGAGCGAGTGGCGCAGCTTTGTGTCGAAGCGCTGGAAGCGGAGATTGCGTTTCAGGGACCGGAGACGGTCGCGGCGTTCATAATGGAGCCCATTCTCGGCGCCGGCGGGCTGATTGTGCCGCATGAAAGCTTCTTTCCGATGGCGGCGGACATCTGCAGTCGCCATGGCATCCTTTTCATTGCCGACGAGGTGATCACCGGTTTCGGTAGAACGGGCGCCTGGAGCGGTTCGAGGCTGTGGGGAGTCAAGCCGGACATGATGTCCATCGCCAAGGCCATTACGTCGGGGTATTTCCCCTTCGGAGCCGCTTTGGTCTCCGAGCGGATTGCCGAAATTTTCGAGAACTCCGAAGTCGGTCCGGGTTTCATTGGACACGGATACACCTACTCCGGTCATCCGGTAGGCGCGGCGGCTGGAATTGCCTGTCTGGAGGAAACGCTTCGACTCAATGTTGTCGAGAATGCACGGGAAAGGGGAGATCAGGTCTTTGCAGGGCTTGAGCGACTAAAGCGGAAGTATGACGTGGTTGGCGATGTTCGAGGAGGCAGGGGCTTGATGGCAGGGCTTGAGTTGGTTTCCGACCGAGCCAGCAAGACGCCTCTTCCTGCAAGTGTAGCGGAACGGGTGCACGGCACAATCTATTCGAACGGCGTCATGGTCAGGCTGTCCGGGCACCAAATTTTCCTTTCGCCGCCGCTTGTCATAAGCGAAGATGAGGTGAACCAGGTGCTTCTGGCAATCGAGGCGGGACTCAAGACAGCCTGACCGAAGCGGTTGCACAAGCTGTGTTGCCGGCAATGCTATTGCCTGCCCTGAATTGTCGAGATGAGCAACTCAACAGTGTCCCAACTCCAATTCCGCCGCAACAAGCCTGAGGACGATAGAATGGAAAGCGGTTTCCAGCAGACCATCAACCACCTGCGCAAGACGGCTTCAAGCGAAGCTGAGAAGGGCCGCCTGTTTGAGCGGTTGATGAAGAAATACCTGACCGAAGATCCAATGTATCAGGATCGCTTCAAGCGTGTGTGGCTTTGGCACGAATGGGCTTCAGTTCAGCCCAACTTTGACGCCGGCGACACTGGAATCGATCTCGTGGCGGAGGAGCAGGAGGAAGGCGTTTGCGCCATACAGTGCAAATTCTACGCGCCCCAAACCAGGATCAGCAAGAAGCATCTGGATTCGTTCATATCGGCATCTGCGCGTGATCCGTTTGTCTCACGCATATTTGTGGACACTGGCGACGAATGGGGCCGGAATGCCGTCAAGACGCTCGACGGACTCACGCCCTCCTGCAACGTGCTCCGCTTTGGCGATCTTGCCAGGAGACCCGTGAACTGGCCCGATCTGATCCACGATTCGCCCGAAGACCTGACCCTGGACCGTGACAAGTTCGATTTGCGCCCACATCAACAGAGGGCGCTTGAGGATGTGGTGGAGGGATTTGCGAATGGCGATCGCGGCAAGCTGATAATGGCGTGCGGCACGGGAAAAACATTTGCGGCATTGCGCATTGCCGAAGAGATTGCCGGGCAGGGTGGAAGGGTGCTCTATCTTGTGCCTTCAATATCGCTGCTTCAGCAGTCGATGCGGCAGTGGGCAGAACAGCGAAATCTTGGTCACCGCTACATTGGAATCTGTTCGGACACGCGGGCTGGCAGGACAAGTGAAGACGCCTCGCTTCACGAACTGGAGATTCCGGTTACGACCGAGATCAATGCCATAAGCAAGGCATTGCGAAAGCCAGTTGAAGAATCGATGACCGTCTGCTTCTGCACATACCACTCACTTCCGCGAATTGAGAAGGCGCAGTCGACAGGCGCTCCGGCATTCGACCTGATCATTTGCGACGAAGCGCACCGAACCACAGGTGTGGATAAAGTGGCCAAGGGGGGGGGGTAGTTCATCCTTCCTGCTAGTCCACGACAAGAACCGCATTCGGGCGGGCAAGCGGCTCTACATGACCGCCACGCCGCGGATCTACACCAAGGGAGTTCGCAGGAAAGCAGCCGTCCATAGCGCCGAAGTGTTCTCGATGGATGACGAGGACACTTTCGGGCCTGAGTTTCACAATCTTCCTTTCTCGCGTGCCATAGATCAGGATCTCTTGTCCGACTACAGGGTAGTCGTACTCGCCCTTTCCGAAAGTCATGTGGATGCAACGCTGCAAAGCCATTTGGCATCCGAAGGTGGCACGATAAATCTGACCGATGCCGCGAGAATTGTCGGTTGCTGGCGGGCCCTCCAGAATCCTGAGAACAAGAAGGCAAAGGCCGGAACCGCGCCGGGGCTGCGCAAGGCCATAGCGTTCACCAACACGATTGCATCGTCAAAGCGACTGACGAGACACTGGAGCGGCATTGTTGACAAGGCAAGCGAGCGCTTAACAGAAACTGAACTCGCGTTTCCGCTTCGTTGTGAGACCAAGCATGTCGATGGTCAGCACAATGCCTTGGACCGAAAGGCCAAGATCGAGTGGCTGGAGGATTCGGATGGCGATGCATGCCGCATCCTGTCCAACGCGCGCTGCCTTTCCGAGGGCATAGATGTACCAGCGCTGGATGCAGTCATCTTTCTGTCCGAACGCAAGAGCGTCGTAGACATTGTTCAAGCCGTCGGGCGCACCATGCGGAAAGCTGAAGGGAAAGAATTCGGCTACATCGTACTTCCCATTGCAGTTTCTCCAGATCGGGACCCGGCCCAAATACTGAATTCCGGCAGGGAGTTCGAAGTTGTGTGGAGCGTGCTTAGAGCGCTTCGCTCGCATGACGATCGGTTCGACGCCGAAATCAACAAGATTGATCT
>JAPOOS010000063.1 GCA_026713305.1 Paracoccaceae bacterium | reverse complement strand
GACGCGACAGGCTGCTTGGTGCGCGCCATTGTTGAGATGGATTTCGAGTGCGAAGGCAACCACCTGCGCGCTGGCGGCACAGCAGCGCCGGGAACATCAACTGTAGAGTTCATGCCGCTGGGCGGCTGGCTTGAAGAGCAGAGGATTCGGGCAGGCCGATCTCTGTCGTTCCAGCCCGAACACAGGTGACAGGCGCGCAGACTTCGTGATGTGTGCTGCGCATTCGTGGAATCCCAATTTCATCAACCGGGTTGTTTTTGCCGGAACCCCACCGAATTCCGCAGGCGGCGGATCAATTCCAAGACCTCATCCCCTGACCAGCCTGGCGTAGTCGTTCACCATGGTCGCTGCCAGTTCGCCGACTTCGAATCTGTAGTCGCCAATCCGTCCAACCGGCTCTACCTCGGCTGCAGTTCCCGTTAGCCAGCACTGTTCGAACGTCTCCAGTTCCGTCGGCAGAATGTGACGCTCGTGCACCGTGATGTTGCGCTTCTTCAGCAATTCCAACACCGTCTGGCGAGTGATTCCGTTCAGGAAGCAATCCGGCACAGGGGTATGGACCTCGCCATTCTTGACAAAGAAAATGTTGGCGCCGGTCGCCTCGGCCACATAGCCCCTGTAGTCGAACATCAGAGCGTCGGAACAACCCTTTCGTTGTGCGCGGTGCTTTGCCAGCGTGCAAATCATGTACAGGCCGGATGCCTTGGCATGACACGGGATTGTCTCGGGACTTGGACGTCGCCATTCCGAAATGTCGAGCCTTATCCCGCTGTTTTGTGTCGCGCCGGCAGCATAGTACCTTCCCCAAGGCCAAGTTGCGATTGCCAGCCGGCAGGGATTCTTGATTGAAGCCACCCCCATGTCTTCGCCATCCCCTCGCCACGCGATAGGCCGCACATAGGCATCCTTCAATCCATTGACATCAAGCACTGCCTGCTTTGCCCTGTCGATTTCATCGACGCTGAGATCAATGTCAATGTCCAGCAGCCGCGCCGAGTTCAACAACCTTTCGGAGTGTTTGGCGCTGGCGAAGATTTTTCCGCCGTATGCGCGTTCTCCCTCGAAGACCGAGGAGCCGTAGTGCATTGCGTGGGTGAGAATATGGAAACTCGCTGAACGCCAAGGGACCATTTCGCCATCCAGCCAGATGAAGCCGTCACGGTCTCCATATCCAGTCGAAGCAGACGAATCAGACATGAACGCATCCCTGAATAGTGTTTTGTTGCAGGCAGGAATTATCGCAAGCCCATGCATTGAACAAGCAGCGCCAACGAAAGTTCGACAGCTCCTGGACAACCCGCTTGCGTTCAATCCTGGCGGGCGGCGCAGGCGGAGACGACCCGCTTGGCCTGCCTTTCAGTCCGTCAACGTTCCTACCCGCCAGCCGGTTCGGACCCTGCTTCGGGCATTGCATTCGACGCGGGTCGGGCCGCCGGTTTCGATGGAGGGTGACGGCAAACCGCTGTGCCATGGCACTGACGCTTGTCCGTGGCAGGCGTTCGGCGTCCGCCTCGCGCAGGTGACACGATTGAGATCAATGATTCGTTGCCGGCAGAAACGAATTCCCCACAAAGGTTTGGGCGCCGGAATTTTGCGAGCGCAACATCGCCCTGTTCGCAGGCGCTTATTGGCGACGCTGTCCCATTCAGTGATGTCAACGAATGATCATTTTTCAAGCTGAGACCTGCAACAAGCCTGACTCGAAACACGCCATGCAGGACCTGGAACAGTTGCGCTCGCTTCGCAATGCCAAGCCCAGTTCCATGCTGCTTGCCTCCTCCCTGCCCGGCACTCGAGCGCTGGTCCTGACAAGGCCGCAGTTGGGCAGCAGTGCACGCATTGGCGCATGTGCGCTGTGCCGACCATCGCTCTCAGGACAGTTCTTCGTAGAATCGCCTCGCCAACTCGAAGCAGCCTGCGAACTCTGGCAGTTGCCAACTTCCAGCTCGAGGCTTTCCCAGTCCGCTACTGCACGCATCCCTGGCTCGGCAAGCGCCTGCAGAATTGCATCGGAAGTGTCCCTGTGCAGACTCGCCCGTTCGATTCCTGTAATCCACAACAAGTTTCTTGACGCTTGGCACTCAATTGCTTCATTTGGGCAAGGACCGGTCCTGTTTGGATGCCCACGTGTATCCAGACATGCCAACAACGCCTTGCTATCGGAATCCAGAATCAAGACATGAACGACAGCGGCACTTCGCAAGCCAATGAACACTTGCTATACCTGACCGATGAACAGCTGCGGCAAGGAATTGAAGCCCTGACTTTCGCCTACCGAAAGCTTGCCAGGGCCGCTGATCCGGCATTGGCAAGACACGGCTATGGAAGAGCCCATTATCGCGCCATATTGATGATCGGCATCAAACCATACATGACCATTACGGAACTGATGACAGCTCTTGGGGTTTCAAAGCAATCGGTGGACAGGGTGCTCCTTCGACTGAAGGACAACAATGTCGTGAAAATCCGCCACGACGATGAAGACCGCAGAGTTCGAAGACTGTCGCTTACCGATGCAGGTGAACGACTCGCAGAGGAACTGCTGGTCAGCCAGAGGAGGATGTTGCGCAAGGCCTACTTGCAGACTGGCGCGGTGGCGGTGACCGGCTTTCGAACGGTTGCAGAACAGCTCATGGAACCATCCATCGGGTACCAGTCCGCGGAAAACCTGCACAACGACCGGTCGTAGAAATGTCAGCACAAATTGACACGCGCGACATTCACGTCTTGATCGTCGAAGACGACTCCCGCCTTCGGACGCTCTTGAAGAAATACCTGATGAAGGATGGCTATTGGTGCACCATTGCCAAGGACGCTGAACACGCCATTGAATTGATGGCCTGGTTCCGCTTTGACCTGCTGATTGTTGACGTCATGATGCCTGGCAAGGATGGTGTGGCCTTGACCCGGGAACTTCGTGAATTCTCGGACGTTCCCGTGATTTTTCTGTCGGCGCTGTCGGATGTCGACGACCGCATCGCCGGACTTGACGCTGGGGGCGACGACTACATAGGCAAGCCGTTCGATCCCCGCGAGCTGCTGCTGCGCATGCAGGCAGTGCTGCGGCGCGTGCCGGATTCACAACCAACAGTGGTTCGGATGGGCGAATTCACTTACGATTTCGAGAGAAGCGAACTGTTGCATCGAGGCGCCGGAGTTCATTTGCCGCAATCGGAATCCTCCTTGATGGACTGCCTGGCACGCAGGGCCAACAAGACGGTGACCCGGCAGGCGCTCGCCGCCGCAGGCGGAAGCAACGAAGTTTCAGTGGAGGACCGGGCCGTGGACAATGGAATCTCGCGGTTGCGTCGCAAGCTTGAACAGGACCCACGCAACCCCCGGTACCTCAGAACCGTCAGAGGTGTCGGCTACCGGCTCACCCCCGACAGCATCGAGCCCCAGCACACACAAGGATGACACTCAACGCGGCATGCCGCTTGCGGCAAGGCGAACCGGACACCCACCGTTCAACTCACATCGGACAGACACAATGACAACCGCGCTAATTTCCCATGTCGATTGCATGGGTCACCGCACTCCACCGGGCCATCCTGAAAGGACACAGCGACTGGAAAGCATTTCCAGGAAGCTTTCAGAGAGGACGTTCTCATCCCTCCTCAGGCTGGATGCGCCCGTATGCAGCAATAGGGATATCCTGCATGCGCATTCGAGAGCCCATTTGGGATTTATCGAAATCTCCGAACCACGTTCGGGCTGGCGCAGCCTTGATGCTGACACACACATGAGCGCGGGCTCTTTCATTGCCGCCAAGCGTGCTGTTGGAGCCATCTGCAGGGCTGTCGATCTAGTCGTTTCCGGAGAGATCGCCAATGCATTCTGCGCCGTCCGTCCACCAGGGCACCACGCCGAGGTCGAACGGGCAATGGGCTTCTGCCTCTTTTCCAATGTCGCAATCGGCGCCTTGCATGCAAAGAAACAACATGGACTGGAAAGAGTCGCAATCCTGGACTTTGACGTGCACCACGGGAACGGCACAAGCAACATTCTCTGGGACGAGGAAAGTGTCCTGTTCGCGTCCACTCATGAAATGCCCCTGTATCCCGGCACTGGATTCGCAAGCGAACGCGGGCGCCACAACCAAATCATCAACATGCCCCTCCAGCCGCGCAGCGGCAGCAGACCTTACCGCGAGGCAATCGAGATCATCCTCGAACGGATGGATGCATTTCGACCCCAGCTCGTGATTGTTTCGGCAGGATTCGATGCGCACTATCGCGATCCGCTTGCTACGTTGAGGCTGTCGGAGGAGGATTTTTCATGGACGACGGAAAGGGTTTGCGATATCGCCGATCTGCATTGCAGTGGCCGTGTGCTGTCTTCGCTTGAGGGTGGCTACGATCTAGTTGGTCTGACAGACTCGGTTGCCGCACATGTCAAAGTGTTGATGGACCGAGGCGCATGACTGACCAACAACTGCCCGAAGACATAGCCACCATGACGTTCGAGGAGGCCATGAAGGAGTTTGAAGCCGTTGTCAAAAGGCTTGAGGATGGAGAGATCCCGCTGAACGATTCAATAGAGCTCTATGTGAGAGGCGATCTTCTCAAGCGTCGATGCGAAGCTTCGCTTGCGGAAGCTCAGGCAAGAATTGACGCAGTCTCGCAGAAACCCGTTCCGCAACTGACGCCGGACGGATAATTCGTGCCTGACAAGGAAAGTGTTGTGCAACCCCCTTCAGCTACAACGGATGGCGCCGCAAAGGCCGGACCGATGCGCGGGAATTCTCAGCCGTGACGGACCAGGGCAGGACTTCACGATTTGAAAGGGCCATGGCCGCTGTTGGCCAGATGTCGTTTCCAGCCGCACGCAAGCGACTGGAACTCGTTGCGAGGGAACTGGACCGGCAGGAGGCAACCTTGGATCGTTCGGTTCAGCTTCGATGCTACGCACAGGCATTGTCCGATCACTGCCACCATCTCCTTTCCAAGAGCAATGAATGTCCTCGAATTGTTTCCTTGGACAGGAAGGGGAACCCTGGTGGAACCACGAAGTTTGAACCTGACAGTTCTTGACAAAGGGCAGCCCTTTCCACGACAACGGAATTCCCTGGGACGACCGGGAGCCGGCCACGATGCACTCCCCTTCCCGGAACATTCAGCCAGACCAAATCCCATGCTCGCCAAAGCGGGAACCATTCATGCGCCACAGTCATTTGTGGACGCGCTTCGTCCGCCAGTCACAGCCTGCCCCTGCATCCGATAGTCCCCGCCATGGCATCCAAACACACGCTTGAAGACAGGAACTTTGCGAAGTTCCGGGCCAATGTAGCCAACCGTGTAAACGCTCGGCTGGACACCATCACGAAGAAGTCCGCAGTTGGACCCCTGTTCGAGCCGATTTGCCAGGCATTGCACGGGGGCAAGCGCGTGCGAGCGCTGCTTGTCATCGAAAGCGCTCGAATTCATTCGGCTGACAAACGGCAGGCAGAATACGCAGCGGCGGCAATCGAGTGTCTGCACGCCTACTCACTGGTTCATGACGACTTGCCCTGCATGGACGACGACCAACTCAGACGAGGACAGCCGACCATTCACGTTGCGTGGAACGAAGCGGTGGCTGTGCTTACAGGTGATGCGCTTCAGTCGCTTGCCTTCGAAGTGCTTTCCGACGGCAGTTACATTCCGGATTCTCGGACCCGTGTCAGGCTGATCAACAGACTGGCGCGCCGGGCTGGCAGCCGCGGCATGGCTGCCGGCCAGGCGATGGACTTGGCGGCGGAAGGCAGCCCTTCGTCCGTAACGATGGACGACTTGTCGAAGATACACCGAAACAAGACCGGCAACCTGATTGAATGGTCGGCCGAGGCAGGAGCAATACTTGCCAATCAGGATGCCGACAGGATCCGACAGTTTGCGCGAGCCATCGGTCTCGGCTACCAGATCGTGGACGACTTGCTTGACGCCACTGGAAACACTGCAAGGACGGGCAAGGCGGTTGGCAAGGATCTGGTTTCAGGCAAGGCTACCTTTGTGACTCTTCTTGGCGAGGAGCGCGCGCGTCTCCGGGCACACGAACAGTTGGAGGCGGCGATGGCTGCCCTGGATGAATATGGCTCCGAAGCCGACATGCTTCGCCGCACGGCACGATTTGCAATGCTTCGGGACTACTGACTCATTCACAAAGGGCAATGCGGCAAGCGGTGACAGGCAACCGATGCACCGCTGCATTGTTGAGCCGCCAATTGAATGTCGATCTAGCCTTGCAGTGCGCGCTGGCTGTTCCACGCAATCAAGGCTGCGCGGCCACTGGACAAACACACAGCCGTCTTGCCCAGCGTTCAAACCTTCCGAAGTGGCATGCACAATGTGCTCCCTTGGTTGTGGCCAGTGTCCCATCGCTGTGGTTCTTGCAGCTTGTGGCATGATGTTTCAGAGTCGTGAGTTTGTCGGGATTGTTGAATGCCCGCATGCTCCGCAGTTGTTCAGGGAGGCGCTCGACAGTCCTTCACTCCACACTGCAGCCCTACACTGCGGGTCCCTGTCAGCCAATGAAACTCGGCGCATTCTGCGCCGCATCGAGTTCCGCCACACGCCAGGGCATGCCGGCTCTCTCTCAACATGGTCGAGATCAGGATTGGCGTTCCGCAGGGTCAACATCTCCAATGACGCATCCCCGACAGCAAGGCCCTTGAAGCGGAGGTCGCGGTCTGGGAGCAACAGAGAAGCGACGACAACAAACAGACAAGCTGGATGATCAACATCGACAAGGCCAGGGACAACATGGGCTTGCCCCCAACCCTTCCAAGGCTTCCTTCCGCCCGGGCATTGCCACAGGATTTTGGTGTCACCAAGACGAGATTTTGTTTGGGTGCCAATGAACGCACCAAGTCTTCAACTCTCTCTCGCCGTGCAGCATTCTTCGCATCGCATTGCTTCAAAGGTCAGAGCGGCAGCATGCCCGCCTCAATGGCAGAACTTCCCTGCCGGACTGGCGTCAAAGTGGCGCCTGCCGTTTGCCGCGCATTTGCTTGCCGGGTCCGCACAAACATTGCCTTGAAAAGTGGAAATGGAAAGATGGTTCCGACAAGAACCTGGACAAAGCCCCGCAGCGGTCAATTGGCTGGAAGCCACCGGAATGCCGCCAAGGAATGCGACCTTTCACTGACAACTGGCCAGGCGTCAGATTTTTCCCCAAATTTCTTCAGCCGTTCTGACAACCAGTTCCAGCTTTCTCCATTGGTCCAGTTCAGTCAGTCTGTTGCCCTCTTCCGTTGATGCGAATCCACATTGTGGCGCCAAGCCCAACTGTTGAATGTCGGCATACTTCGATGCTTCATCGAAGAGTCGCAGCAACTTGTCCCTTGCTTCAAGTTCAGGATACTTGGTCGTCACAAATCCCGGCATGATGCGCTGAGTTCCCTTGGAAAGATACCGAAGCGGCTCGAGGCCTCCCGCTCTGTCCGTGTCATACTCCATGAAGAATACGTCGACACCGGTCTTGTTGAGAACAGTGTCGGCGATTGGATCGTAGGCGCCAGTGGCCGCATAGGTGGACATGAAGTTTCCCCTGCACATGTGCATTCCAATTGTCATGTCCGAGGGACGGTCCTTGATTGCCTGCCGCATCATCCAGGCATAGCGTTCGATCAACCAGTCAGGGTCCTGTCCAATGTCGCTCTTGGCCTGCCGATGAACCGGATCGCACAGATATGCGAAGAAAATGTCGTCCATTTGAAGATACCTGCATCCGGCGTCGTAGAATGCCTGAACCGCCCTTCGGTAGGTTTTTGCGATGTCCTGCATCAACACTTCCGGTTCGACATATTCGCCAGGATGGATGTCCTCGAGCGCAACCCTGAAATGGCAGCAGCTGGGACCCGGAATGGACATCTTCGGCACCTCCGATGTGTTGTCTGCCACAAATCGGAAGTGTTCAAGCATTGGATGGTCGTCTGGAAAGTCCAGCCTGTCCCTGATTACCGGGAACACAGGCTTCAGGGTGGCGCCGGCAAAACTGATGCCTTCGCTGCGAGTGACCAACTCCATGCCTTCAAGCATGCCCATGAAATCGTAGTGCCAGAAGGCGCGGCGATATTCGCCGTCCGTCACCGCCCGAAGACCGACATCCTGCTGAAGCCCAATTGCCTGCCGGATGTGGCGATCTTCGATGGCCCTCAATTCCTCCTGACGAATTCTGCCTGCCTCAAGCGCTGCTCTGGCATCTGCCACCTCGCTTGGCCGCAGCAGACTGCCGACATGATCTGCACGAAACGGCGGTTTGTCTTCTGACATTGTCCATCTGTCCGTAAATAGAAAGGCCGCTTCGCCCGACTGGAGTTCAAGTCGTTCGAAGCGGCACGAGATTCGCGGCCGGAACCAAACGTGAAATTCGGCTCAGCGCCCAATGGTGAAGGCGGCGGGTCCCATGATCCCCGCCGCCCGGTGATTTTGTCAGGCGGTTGCCAGCGACCTTGCACCGAGGTCTTCGTAGCTGGAATCCTCGGCAAGTGACTTCAGGAGGCCCACTGCCATCACGACCAGAACGACCGATATCGGAAGCGCAGCAGCGATAGAGGCGGTCTGCAAGGCGCCAAGTCCGCCGGCAAGCAACAGAACTGCGGCGACAAAGCCTTCGCCCATTCCCCAGACAATTCTGAAGCGCTGGGGCGGATCGTCGTCACCCATGGAAAGCATGGTTGTTATGACCAGCGTTCCAGAATCCGAGGACGTGATGAACCAGGTGGCAAGCAACAGGGTTGCCAGTGCGGACATGGCCCACTTGATTACTTCGATGGTGGTCAGTTGGTCTATCGTGCCATACAACGCTCCCGGCAGGTTCCAGGCCATGACAATGTCGATGATGCCTGCCGTGCCGGGTCCGCCTGCCGCAAACAGTTCCATGTAGATGGCGTTGCCGCCAAACATGCACAGCCAGAAGAATGCGATTGTCGTGGGCACGAACATCACGCCAAGCATGAATTCCCGAATTGTTCGACCGCGGCTGATGCGGGCAATGAACATTCCGACAAACGGTCCCCACGAAATCCACCATCCCCAGTAGAAAATGGTCCATCCGCCTTGCCAGGCGATTTCCGCGGGGGATCCCGCCGTCCAGAAGCCCATAGGCACAACGTTCCAGATGTAGTCGCCGATCGAGGTCACGAAAAAGCCCAACAGCCATTGCGTAGGTCCGAACAGCAGGAAGAACGCGAGTAGGACCATTGACAGCCAAATGTTCCACTCCGAAATAATTCGTATGCCGTTTCCGACGCCGCTTACGGCGGAAAACGTGGCCACGATCGAGATTACCGTTATCAGGATGACCTGGGTCGTGATGCCTGGATCGACGCCAAACAAGACATTGAGGCCGGTTGCCATTTGGCTGACGCCAAGTCCCAGCGAGGTAGCGACGCCAAACACCGTTCCGAAGACTGCCAGCAGGTCAACGGCGTGACCGATCGGTCCGTAGATCTTGTCTCCGATCATCGGAAACAGCGCTGACCTCAGTGTCAGCGGCAGGTTCTTCCGGAATCCGAAATAAGCTAGGCACAATCCAATTATCACGTAGATCGCCCAGCCATGAAACCCCCAGTGGAAATAGGTGGTTCGCATGGCATAGATGGCTCGATGGTGATCGAGCTCGGTGACCCCCACGGCATCGGCATGCGGATTGTTCGGATACCCGAAACCTCCCGAATTGTCGAAGTAGAAGACTGGCTCTGCGACACCGAAGAACAGGATGCCTATTCCAACGCCAGCTGAAAACAGCATGGAAAACCATGAAAAGTTGCTGAATTCGGGCCGCGAATCGTCGCTTCCCAAACGAATGCCTCCATACTTGGAAAACATCAGGAACAAACACACGAACATCAGAAACATTGCGATTGCAATGTAGTACCAGCTAAGCGTTGACTCGACCCAGCTCCTGATCGCCGAGTAGACGCCGCTGGCAAAATCGACATTCAAAATCGTGAACACCACAAACGCGATGACCATCCCCTTGGCGGCAAGGCCCATCCCCGAATGCAGTCCCTTCATGACACCTGTTTGTGCCACCAGGTCCTTATGTGATTTTGAGCTCATTGGTTCCTCCTTCCCGGCCAATTGAAATCGACCGCAATGCATACGGGTTTGTTCCCGCTATTGTCTCCAGCCATTCCTATAGCGGCCGGTGTTGGACCCATTATGCTCAATTGTAGGTTAGAACTCAAATTGCGCTTCGCCGATTCGGAGAGGCGGCATCCTTGCATGGATGGATGGAGGGCTCGCGCGCCCGGGCTTCGGGGGACCGGCCTTGGATGAGATCCGGGAATACTGCCGGCGTCCGACTTGTTCCCGGGAAGAAATTCCGGGCCGCTGTCAGTTGCTCACATTGGCTGCAGTTCCGGATCCGAACACACGCTTGGGCTTCAGGAGCGGCGGCCGGTACACTGCAATGGCTCGAACCATGCCATTGTCCGACAACCAGATTTTCTCCCCTTCACGATATTTCCCGGCGGCAACCCCTATCGGGTTTCCGTGCTGCACGCGCTCCAGTTCGGCCGGTGTGCAGGGATGCTCCGTGATCGAGTCCAGCACCGCTTCAATTGGCAGCAGGAGTTTGGAGGCCGGAGATGTAGCCGCCTCGTGGCGACGGAGATCCTCCAGCGATATGCAGTCTTCCAGCCGAAAGCTTCCGACCCCCGTGCGTTCCAACTTGTCTGCATGACCGAGGCAGCCAAGCTCCCTGCCAATGTCCCGCGCCAGGGACCGAACATATGTTCCCTTGTTGCACCGGACCTCGAACAATGCCTGATGCCGGGAAACTCGGTCAATCATGCGCAGTTCGTGAATTCGCTGCCGGCGCGGCGCCAAATTGAAGCTCTTGCCCTCCCTAGCAAGCTGATGGGCTCGTTTTCCCGATACTTTCAGCGCTGAATAACGTGGCGGCACCTGCAGGATGTCGCCTTCAAACTGTCCGATCACGCGCTCGATGTCGGAATTGGCAGGGCGTTGATCGGACTCCGCCAGCGCCTCCCCAGTTGCATCGTCGGTGTCGGTTTCGGCTCCGAAAGCGATGGTAAAACGGTATACCTTGTCGCTTTCCATCGCCAGCGGCATGAGCTTTGTTGCCTCCCCGACGGCCACCAGGAGCACTCCCGTCGCTGAAGGATCCAGCGATCCTGCATGGCCGACTCGACGCATCGAAAAGGTCTTGCGCACAATCCTGACCACATCCGTTGAGGTCATTCCCGACGGTTTTCGGATGGCCAGCCAGCCACATGCATCGCTACTCATCGAGCCGCTTGTCCTCCTCCGTCCGCGTTGCGTCGATGTCCTGCCGCACGGATTCAAGATTGAACAAGCGTTGCATCTCGTCCATCTGATCGAACACCGGATCGGGCACGAACTCCAGCGCCGGCGAAAACTTGAGGCGCAGCGAACGGTTGAGTATTCGCCGAATCTCGCGACGACGTTCGTTCAGAGCTTCAAGTGACGCTTCTGTGTTCCGCCCACCCAGCGGAAGCACAAACACCGTGGCGCGTTTAAGGTCGGGAGACATCTTGACTTCCCCAACCGTGAGCGGTGGAGCGGGCGAATCGCCGTCGCCAATCGGCAATTCCGCAAGGATTCTGGCGAGATTCCGGCGAACCAACTCGCCGACGCGCAATTGCCGCTGCGACGGATTGCGCGATTGGTAGCGTCGCTTGGACATTGGGAACCCACGGTTGACGAGCAGGGAAATCGATCTGCGCCCGGGCATTTGCAAACCGAGTCTTCATATAGTTAACTTGCAGTCCATTTGCCACACCAGGAGGGATCGACGTGACTGAACTGCCGCGCATGGGAATTGTCGGAGTCTCGGGACGCATGGGACAGGTTCTGATGTCGCTGGTCGAAAGAAGCGACCGAATGGTTCTTGGCGGTGTCACGGAACACTCGGGCCACGCCTGGATCGGCCAAGGTCTTGCCGAGGTCACCGCTTCCTCAACGGCGGGACTTGCAGTGTCCGACGACCCCCGAAATGCCTTTGCCGACGTGGATGCCATCGTCGATTTCAGCGCACCTCGGGCAACGGTCGCAAACGCCGAAGTCGCCAGCGAACTCCAGTGCGTGCACGTGATTGGCACCACCGGGCTTTCGGAAAGCGATCTGGACAGGATCTCCAGGTGCGCCAGGAAAACGGCAATCGTTCGCGCCGGCAACATGAGCCTGGGGGTCAATCTCCTGGTCGGGCTGGCGGAGCAGGTCGCGCGTGCGTTGGACTCGGACTTCGACATCGAAGTCGTCGAGGCCCACCATCGCTACAAGGTGGACGCGCCATCGGGCACGGCACTGATGCTTGGCGAGGCGGCCGCGGCTGGCCGCGGCGTCGACCTGTCCGACGTCGAGGATCGCGGGCGCGACGGCTTGACCGGAGCACGGCGTCGCGGCGCCATTGGCTTTTCCGCAATTCGCGGCGGCACCGTTGTCGGGGAACATGACATATCGTTTTCGGGAGACGGGGAGCGCCTCATTCTCCGCCATGTGGCCTATGACAGGGAAATCTACGGAAACGGCGCGCTCAAGGCGGCTCTCTGGGCGCTCGGCAAGCCGCCCGGGGAGTACACAATGCGCGACGTGCTCGGCATTTCGGCATGATCGCATGACGGCGCCATCAGGCAAGGGAAGCAGCTGCACGGTCAGGGAAAATGTCCGACTCTACTGTTGACGCCGCGCCGCGTCTTCGTGACTATCAGACTGACGCCCTGCGACACTGCTTTCGCTACTGGCGAAAGGAATACGGGCGGGCGCCGGTCATTGTGGCTCCCCCGGGTGCAGGCAAGAGCCACATCATTGCCGGTTGCGTCCAGGTCGTTCACCGCAAAAACCCTTCGATTCGCATTCTCCTGCTGACCCATCGTCTGGAACTGCTCGAACAGGACGCCGCCAAGATTTCGGCCTATTGCCCCGACATCGAACCGGCGATCTACAGCGCCAGCCTGGGCCGCAAGGAGATTGGCGCTGTCACCTGCGCCCAGATTCAGTCCTGGGCCAGACGAGACGGCGACGATGATCCAATGGACCTGGTCGTCATTGACGAGGCGCATCTGGTGCCGGTGGACGAGAACAGCCAATACCGCTCCGTCCTCACCGCATTGGCCAGACGCAATCCCAAGCTGAAGATCATGGGCCTGACCGCCACGCCTTACCGGCTCGACCAGGGCGACCTGTGCGAGGGAGCGGAGGCATTGTTCGACGGCATCGCGTTTGAAATCGAAATCGACCGCCTGGTCGAACGCAGTCCGCCGGTTATGGTGCGCCCCACTTCCGAAACGGCAATTGCCGGTCTCGACCTGTCGAAGGTCAAGAAGTCGCTCGGAGAGTACAAGGTCAGCGATCAGGACAGGGAAACGCAGCGAAACCGCGCCAGCATTGCCAGCCACATTGTCAAGCGCTGCTGGGGCAGGAAGGGCCTCATCGTGTTCTGCGCCGGTGTCGAAGGCGCCGAAGTCATGGCGAAGGAATTGTCGAAGCGAGGAATAACGGCTGAATGCGTGGTGGGGTCGACGCCAAACCGCGCCGAAATTCTCCAGAACTTCCGCGAGCAAAGGACATTCGCCCTGACCAGCTGCGATGTCCTGACCCACGGCGTCGACTTTCCTCATGCCGACACGCTGGCGCTGGTGCGTGCCACGACATCGACGAGCCTCTACGTGCAAATGGTCGGTCGAGGCCTGCGATACGAACCGGGAAAGAAGGACTGCCTGGTCCTCGACTTTGGGGGCAATCTCGAACGACACGGCCCGCTCAACAATCTTGTCCTCAAGAGACCGGCGGAAACCGAGGGCGAAGGAGAGACCGCCTACAAGACTTGCCCGGGCTGCGGCAGTTCGGTCCTGCTTTCCTTGCGCACCTGCCCCCATTGCGGGCACCGTTTCGAGAAAATACTCGCCGAAGACGCCGCAACGGGCGAATTCCTGCGCGGCGGCGACCTCTTGCCGGTTGATGCCGTCAACTACCGCCGCTACCGGAAGGCCTCCGCCGATTCATCGACTCCCGACTGCATCCGCGTCATCTACACCTATGCCGGCTACCGGCAGATCAGCGAGTTTCTCTTCCCGGACCACCGCGGCTTTCCACGCCTGAAATGGCTGGATCGCAGGAAACAGCTTGGCGCCAAGGCTTGGACAGTCAGCGAAGCCGAGCGTGAATGGCACAAGTGGAGAAAGCCGAGCAAGCTCCAGGTCGGCAGAGATCCCCGCAAGCCCCAATACCTCAGGATCGTGAAGTTCGAGTACAGCAACCCGCTTGGACTTTCGACAAGCACCACTCCCAGCGACATTGAATCGCAGTTGACGCAGGAGCAGTTGAAGAGGTCCTTCCACAACGCCATGTCAGCCCTTCACCTAGCCGTCGAAGCTGGAGTGCAGGCGGATTCGATCAGGGCCATGGTCAACCAGGGCGCCAACCCCGGTGCGGTAGACGGCGACGGAAACACCCCGCTTCACTTTGCCTGCCAACAGGGACAGGAGGCAGCTGTGTCGGAACTGGTCAAGAACCGGGACCAGCTTCACGTGTACAATTCCGAGGGCTTGATGCCGCTTCACACCGCGACCTCGGCCGGACACGTCAAACTTGTCAACATCCTGTTGCACGCCGGCGCAAATCCGGACGCGCCTTCGGCAGCCAAGCACCGCAACGCTCCGCTCCACTTTGCCGCGCTTGGCAGCAAGCCGGAAATGGTTTCGGCGCTCATCGACGGCGGCGCCAACTTGCGACCGCCAGTGACTTGGTACACGCCGATCATGCTTGCCGCGCGATGGGGCCGCAGCGGCCGCGTTCTCGCCAGACTGCTGGAATTGGGAGCAAACCCGCACGAAACGAACTGGAACGGGTCGACATTGCTGCATCTCGCGGCTGAAAACCGTCGGGGCGCCGACATGCTCCGCATCCTGCTAAAGGCGGGCGTCGACCCTGGCGCGACCAACAAACAGGGCCAGACCGCCGCCGACCTTGCCCGAAAGAACAAATCCATTTCGTCAAAGCCGATAGTTCGGCAGCTTGACCAGGCCGCGGCCGCGCGCGGGCAATGACCGCCATGGCAAGGTTGCCCGTGCAAGCGCGCGCAGGTGAATTTGCCGAAGTCGTTGAAACCGGCCCTGCGAGGGCTCGCTGAATGTCAACTGCGCCCCTGGCCCTGTCAATTCAATGGATGCGCTCTCTTGTCTTTGTGGTCCAAATGTACGTTGCGATGGCGGTTCTGGCGCTGTTGTTCGCAGCGCCGACCATTGTGTCAGGGCGGCACGCCTATCTGGGCATCCGTTTGTACTGCCGATGGGTTAGATGGACGGCGCACCGAATTGCCGGAGTGAGATCGGAAGTGCGCGGTCAGGTGCCGTCGGGAAAGGCGCTGATCTGTTCCAAACACCAATCATTCTTCGACATTCTGATTATCTGCAGCGTTGTCGAACGTCCCCGCTTCGTCATGAAGAAGGAACTAAGGAACGTTCCGATCATCGGCTTCTATGGACGTCAAATTGGCTGCATAGTTGTCGATCGCGGAACCCGGTCGGAGGCAGTCGCCCAAATGTTGGAACAGGCCGAGGAATTCGACAAGGCTGGCGGCCAGTTGATCATCTATCCACAGGGAACACGCGTGAGCCCCGGCGTCTCCGCACCCTACAAGATAGGTGCGGCTTTGCTGTACCAGAGGCTTTCCTGCACCTGCCATCCCGCTGCCACCAATGTTGGGCTGTTCTGGCCGCGCCGCTCCATCATGCGCCATGCCGGCGTGGCCGTGATCGAGTTTCTCCAGCCAATCCAGCCCGGCCTTCCACCGGAAGACTTCATGGCTCAACTGGAACATTCCATCGAGACCAACTCGGACCGCCTGATGAAATGCGCCGGCTTCGAAAAGCGGCGACGGTCTTCGCCCTGACAATCCTCGAGCGGCTTGCCGTGAAGACGGGGCGCGTGGCTTGATCGCTAGGCCGCGAACATGTCGGTGAACTTGCGTCGGCGCGCTTTCACGAGTTGCTTGCGGGACATTCCCGAGGTTTCCTCAAGCATTTCGGCAATTGCATTGCCGACAGTTTCGATGGACTGCTTGTGGTCTCGCTGCGCACCTCCCAGCGGTTCCGGCAATATTCGATCAATCACCCCCAGCCGTTTCATGTCCTGTGCTGTTAGCCGCAATGCGTCTGCAGCCAACTGCATCATTCCGGCATCCTTCCACAGAATGGAGGCGCAACCTTCCGGACTGATTACCGAATACACCGAATGTTCCAGCATCGCAGTCCGATCCGCCGTTGCGAACGCCACCGCTCCGCCGGAACCGCCCTCCCCCACAATTACAGAAACTATGGGAATTCGAACGCGGATGCTCGCTTCTATTGTGCGGGCGATGGCCTCGGCCTGAC
The DNA here is from genome assembly GCA_026713305.1 of Paracoccaceae bacterium. GTDB lineage: Bacteria > Pseudomonadota > Alphaproteobacteria > Rhodobacterales > Rhodobacteraceae > MPNP01. The sequence goes on along the minus strand of JAPOOS010000063.1, from coordinate 13,936 downwards.
CGCGTTGCTCGGCGCCAAGTCCAGGATAGGCGCCTGGCGTGTCGACGAGCGTGATCAGTGGCAAGCCAAACCGGTCAGCCAACTTCATCAGTCGTGTTGCCTTGCGATATCCCTCCGGACGGGCCATTCCGAAGTTGTGGTGCAGTCTCGATCGTGTGTCACGGCCCTTTTCGTGTCCGATCACAATAACCGGCCGATCCCGAAACCGTGCCAAAACGCTCCGCACCGCCTGATCTTCCGAATAGCCCCTGTCCCCGGCTAGCGCCGTGACCTCGGTGAACAGGTTGTCAATGTAGTTCGAACAATGCGGCCTGTCCGGATGGCGGGCCACCTGGCACTTTCGCCACGCTGTCAGACCGCTGTACATGCTCTTCAGCTGGCGCTGTTTCTGCTTGTTGAGTCTTTCTATTTCAGCGTCGATCGCTTCCCGGCGCCCTTCGCTCAAGTCCGCCTGCAGAGTCTCGATGGCGGCATCGAGATCGGCGATCGAAGTCTCGAAGTCAAGATAGTGCATGGGCGCCCTGTTCTGTGCCGCCTCGGATCATGTGCGACGGGCGGCAAACCGCGAGTCGCGCCAGTCGCCCGATATCTTATGGCCGGAGCATTTGCGCTTGCAAGTCATGCAAACGCCCTCCGCAAGCGTTTCACGGCCTCATTCACCAGCGATTTCGGCGTGGCCAGATTGAATCGCACAAAACCCTCGCCTCCCTTGCCGAATGTCGGTCCTAGATTGGCTGCAATCTTCGCTTCCTGCAGCACCCTCCGCTGAATTTCGGCATCCGTCAGTCCGGTGTCACGAAACGAAACCCAAGCCAGATAGGTTGCCTCCAAGGGCATCGACCTGACCCCGGGAATTTCGTTCACGACGTCAAAGCGCTTGCTGTTGGCTTCGACATAGCGCATCAACCGGTCCACCCACTCGGCCCCTTCTGCGGAATACACCGCCTCAGCAAGAAACAGTCCGAAACTGTTTGGCGAAATGCCCAATGCATCCATCCTGCGGCGAAACCGCCTTCGCAGCCTTTCGTCCTCGACAATCACGTTTCCGGTATGGGCGCCCGCCAGGTTGAATGTCTTTGTCACCGCAGTGAGCATTGCCAGCCGATCAACAATCTCGGGCGCGGCAAGCGGCATCGGCACATGCCGGTGTCCGGGCATTACAAGATCGTGGTGGATTTCGTCCGAAATCAATATGAGGTCGTGCTTCCGGCAAAAGGAAGCCAGTTCCTGCAGCTCGCCCCTCGTCCAAACGCGACCGCCGGGATTGTGCGGCGAGCACAGGATCACAAGTTTCGTCTTGTCATCAATCAGGGCATCATAGCGATCAAAGGCAAATCTGTACTTGCCGTCGCGCTCGTCGAGAGGACACTCGATCACCCTGCGATTCGCGGCCGTGATTATTCGGGCGAATGCATGGTAGACGGGCGTGAACAATACAATCCCCTCTCCAGGCTCCGTGAACGCGTCGATGCAAAGCGCCGTGCCGTTGACCAGACCGTGAGTTGAAAACACCCACTCGGGCTTGACTTTCCAGCCATGCCGTTTCTGCATCCACCTGCAAATGGCCGACAGATAGTCTCGTTCGTCGCCGTAGTAGCCGAACACCCCATGGCCAAGCATGCGCTCAATGGCGTCGCAGGCAACCTCGGGCGGCCTGAAATCCATGTCGGCGACCCACATGGCTATCCCGTCCGACTTGTCGACGCGGTAAACCTGCTCCATCATATCCCATTTGGCGCAATGCGTGCCGCGACGCTCGATTACCTCGTCGAAATTCACGATGGTCTCCGACCTTCCAAGGCCGGCATCATTCCAACCGCAATGCGAACGCGGGGAAGCGGGGCATGGCCGGACGCCGGCGCTGCAAAGGGCGGCAGGGTCTTTGGTCGCCTCCAAGTCAGCTTGCGGTTCAAGGGCATTGATCACGAACCTCCGAAACTGCCTGCCTCGCTAGATTCGCGGCCTCCGCAACCCATTTGCGATCCGAATTCGACATGTCCGAACGCCAGCGGACGTGCCGCTCACGAGTGAGTTCCAGCAGTTGCTTCCATAGATCGACGTTCTTGATCGGCGAACGTCCCGATCCGGACTTCCAGCCATTTCGCTTCCAGTTGTGAACCCACGAATTCATGCCGTTCGTGATGTAGGTGTTGTTGGACAGAATTGTTATGCTGGCATTGCCGGAAACCTTGGAAAGAGCTTCGACCGCGGCTACCAACGTCATGCGATTGCTAGAGGATAACGCCTCCCCTCCTCTTTCGTGCAAGACCACCGGGTTGGCCTTCCCGGCATCCTTGACCAGAACCAGTCCCCAGCCTCCCGGCCCCTGGCCGCCCTTGCATGACGCGCTGACGTAGCCAACATAGTCAGTTTCCAATTGCGGCTGTGAATGTGCCGTTGGAGATTGATTCTCCCCGTGCCGCCTTCCTGAGGCGCTGTCGCTGGCCTCCCTGGCAAGTTCATCGGCTCTGTTGTTCCACTTGTTCGAGGCGTGTCCCTTGACCCACTTCCATGTCACCCTGCGAAGTCCACGCAGTTCGTCCAGTTCGACCCACATGTCCTTGTTCTTCACGGGATTTCCGGTCTTTGTTCGCCAACCGTTGTTCCGCCAGTTGTGAATCCAGTGGGTTATGCCCATTCTAAGGTAGGTGCTGTCTGTGCAAACATGAATCTTCGAACTTTCCGGAATCATGGACAACGCCTCGATGGCCGCCTTCAACTCCATTCGATTGTTCGTTGTTCGCGGTTCGTGTCCGTTCGCTTCCCGCTTCTCCAAATTGCCGTCGCCGTCATTCCACAGCAGGACAACGGCCCAGCCGCCGACACCGGGGTTGCCGATGCACGATCCGTCAGTGTAGGCTATGAATCCGTCTTTGGTCATCCAGGCTCACTTCACTCCTGACTTGGGACAATGGACTTCGGTTCGAAAACGCCTTCGGTCCGCCGTGTGCCACATTCTCCGTCGGCACCAGACCTTGGAGCCGCGGCAATTCAAGCGCGTTGCATGTGGAACATCAAGCCGAACGATGCCGGAGCCAACAGATGGCCCGAGCGCATTGCCGTGATCCGTTGGTGTAGACAAACATGGCAGGCCTGTGTCACCGGACAGCTTCTGCCGAGGGCCGCGACGCCTTTGACAACAGTTCGGGGTTGGATTTCCTTGAGTGTACCGATCGGACTTCGCGGGGAAGATTGAACACAACTGATTCCTTGCCCAACTCGGCCAATACTGTGGTCAATTCAAAGCGCTCCGCAAATGCCTCCCTTACGCAGTCAACCAAAATCTCCGGTGCGCTTGCACCGGCGGTAAGGCCGACATTATGCATGCCTTCCAGATCTTCCCAGCAAATTCCGTCGGGCGAATCAATCAGGCGACAGTAACCGCATCCGGACGCCGTGCCGACCTCGACCAGGCGGCGGGAATTCGACGAATTCGAACTGCCTATCACAAACAGGGCGTCCAGCGTTGAGGCTACACACTTGACCGCTTCCTGCCGGTTTGTCGTCGCGTAGCAAATATCCGACTTGTGGGGCCTCTTTATTGACGGGAAGCGCTTCATGAGCGCGTCGGCCACTTGCGCTGTGTCGTCGACGGACAGCGTGGTCTGCGTTACGAATGCCATGTAGTTGGGCTCGGCGGGCTCCAATTGTTCTACATCCGCGACCTGCTCGACCAGAAGAACTTCGCCGGCCGGCAACTGCCCACGCGTTCCGACTGTTTCCGGGTGATCAGCATGGCCAATCATAACTGTCTGCAAGCCCTGACCGTCGTTTCGCCGGACCTCCATGTGGACCTTTGTTACCAGCGGGCACACTGCGTCGATGACTTGCAGCTTCCGTTTGCGAGCTTCGGCATGCACCTGTTTCGACACGCCGTGCGCAGACAACACAACCGGCCGGCCGCTTGGACATTCGTCGAGCTCGTCCACGAAAACGGCGCCTTTCTCCCGCAATGCATTCACCACATATTGGTTGTGGACGATTTCGTGGCGGACATAGACTGGCGGCCCCCACTTGACGAGTGCGTTCTCGACGATCTTGATGGCGCGCTCAACGCCGGCGCAAAAGCCTCTTGGCGCCAGCAAGTGAAGCTTCAATCTGGGTCGAGGAAATTGGTTCACCGGGAACTGCCGTTTCCGTTCGGGCAGGAAATGTTGTTCGGCGAACAATAGTCTATTGCATCTGTCATCAGAATCGTTATCTCATGTCCTGTCAATGTGACGCGGGCAAGTCTATATCCTTGCCACATCGGGCGATCCGCGCCAGCCCGCGGAGAATTGGCTCTCGGGAGAGGAGCTTGGCTCCCGGGAGCAGCGCGTCACTTTCGATTGCGTTCAGGAGAATCATAATGGCCCGCGTAACAACCGAAGACTGTATAGACAAGGAACCGAATCGGTTCAATCTTGTGATGATGGCATCACATCGTGCCAAGGAATTGTCAACCGGCGCGCCAAGCACGGTGGAGTTGGACAACGACAAGAACACTGTGATAGCGTTGCGCGAAATTGCCGTCGGCAACCAGGAGATTTCCTCACTGCACGAACGCGCCGTGGCACGTTTCCAGAAGCGAAGCGACCCCGAGCTTGGCGACGACGGAGCGATCCGGCGCCTCGAATCCGGCCTGCGAAGCGGTGTGGAGTTCGAAAGCACATATGACTTTCCGGACGATATCGACATCCCCGAGGACCTCTATCGCAAGCTGCTGGAAGAGGAGTTCAAGTAATTCCAGGCCCGGCTCGGGCCCTTCGCCTGTGCTGGCAGTCAGCATTGTCCGTTCATTGACACCTTCGCCGGCCTTGTTGCCGCCAGCGTGAGTTTTCCGCCATGGAGCCGCGTGTGAAGCGGCTTTGCCCTCGTGCGCCGGTTTGAGTGGGCAGACCGACCTTCGCCGCTGGTTCCGGAGGCAATGCACGCGGCAGGAAGCGACCCCTTGAAGACCACATGCCGCTTGCCGCCGGCAAGGGACGCGAAGACAACCCAAGCTGGTTTGGCGATGCACTGATTGCAGTTGATGCGGTGCAGTTTGCGTTGCCTCCTGGCGCCAATCCCCTGCTGCATCCGATTCCAGGCGCTTGAAACAGGTTGGCTTGGACGTTGGCGGCACACTGGCCGGGCTGCCCGATGCCGAGTCGCGGCGCTGTCTGGCCAGCAAGCTCAGCCTGATCCATTGAGATTGCTCAACGCGGTCAAACGTTCCTGGCAACGAAATGCCTTGGCCATGCGCGCAGCGTGGCTTGCCGCCAAGCCGAAATAGCATGGCGGTTGACAGTGGGCTTGGTCCGTGGTCGGAGGACTCTCTTGCACAGCAAGCAAGGCACAGTGTACTTTGCGGACTTGGCGGCGACTACTGAATCACCTGTCGCGCCAGCCACATGAAGATAGCAGCTGAAATTGACGGTCATGCAGTCTGCCAATATCGCCGAAGAGCATGTAGACAAGGCTGAAGCCGGTGTAGTTGAACTTGAGGACTTGATCCGCCAGATCCGTTCCTATGACTACAATGTTGACGCCGTGCTTGTCAGAAAAGCCTACGAGTATTGCTGTCAAATGCACGGGGTCCAGCAACGGAAGTCCGGAGCGCCGTACTATTCGCACCCGATTGCCGTCGCCAAGATTGTAGCCGACAAGGAACTTCACGTTTCAATCATTGTCGGCGCCCTCCTTCATGACCTCCTGGAAGACACGGACGTAACCTATTCAGACCTGCTGCGCGAGTTCGGCAGGGACACGGCAAACATTGTCCACGGCGTATCCAAGCTGACCAAGCTGAGGCTGAACACCACCTCGGAACAGCAGTCGGCAAACCTTCAAAAGCTGATACTGGCCCTTGAGCAGGACGACCGGGTCATCCTCGTCAAGCTGGCCGACCGGCTGCACAACATGCAGACCCTCAAATACCTGGACACGACAAAGCGACGGAGAATTGCCAAGGAAACGATGGAATTCTACGCCCCGATCGCCGAGCAGCTCGGGCTGAATTCGTGGCGCGAGGAGCTGGAGGACCTGGCCTTTCGAGCGCTGTACCCGCGGGCCCGCCAAAACGTCCTTCAATACGTCGCAAAGCTTCGCAATGCCGGTGCAATGGACATAGACGATCCCGGATCGGTTGTGGAAAGGGCGCGTCGGGAAGTCGAGCTCCTCATTCGCCAGAAAGGGATCGGAAGCACGCTGGTCGAATGCCGGGAGAAGCGTCCCTTCTCCATCTGGCGCAAGATGCAGCGAGGCATCAAGGACTACTCGTCGATATTCGACATTTACGGCGTGCGCATCATCACCCGAGGAAATCACAGCGAGGACAACGTATACGTCATTCTTGGCGCAATTCATCGACGCTGGCCCGCCGTTCCCAACCGCTTCAAGGACTACATCAGCAGTCCCAAGCCCAATGGGTATCGCTCGGTCCACACAACCGTGACCTACGGAAAGGGTCAGCAGATCGAGTTCCAGATCAGAACCGGCCGGATGCATGACACGGCCGAATACGGCGTGGCCGCGCACTGGCTGTACCGCGGCGGCATCCATGCTCCAAATCCCTATTCGCTGGACCCCACGCGATGGAAGTCCAAGCTCTCGCAGTTTGTGGTCGAACGGGCGAACAGCGGCGACCTGCTGAAGCAGCTGCGTGAGGAAATCCAGTCCAAGCATGTCTACTGCTACACGCCAAAGTCTGATGTCGTTTGGCTGCCGGCCGGGTCCACGTTTCTGGATTTCGCCTACGAGCTGTCTCCCGCAATTGGCGACTGCGCAGTCGGCGCCGTGGTGAATGGACGGGACCTGCCGCTTGGGAGTCCTGTGATCAACGGCGAACACGTGACCATAATCACCGCCAGCGAGCCGTTCATAGACGACAGAAAGAAGGTCAGCGCCAACACATTGAAGGCCGGCGCCCACCTTGAGGATCTCGAGAAGCGGCTTGCCTTCCGCGTTTCCGTGGAACTGGGCCGGAAGACTCTTCGAGCTTTCTTCGAGGAGCATGGCAAGCCGCTGACAAGCAACGGCATCAGAACGGCGGCGGAGCTTCTCAGAATTGATGGCGAGGACGAACTCCTGCGCCGGATTGGCAACATGAAGGTTAGGTCCGCCGAAGTGTTGGCGGCGCTCTATCCCGAAACGCCCGGCATCAAGAAGGTCATTGAGCGGGAGACCGGTCCGCAGTTCATGGGGCTGTCCAAGGAATGGCAACATGAAATCGCTTCGTGCTGCAATCCGGTACCGGGCGATCGCGTTGTTGGAGTGGAAGGTCAGGACATGAGAGTTGCGATCCATGCCATTGACTGCGAACTGCTCAAGTTCATGGATCTGGACAACTGGATAGACCTTAGCTGGCATCAGGGCCCCTATTCGATAACCCATCCCGCGAGAATTTCGGCCACGCTTTCAAACCAGCCAGGAGTTCTTGGACGTGTCTGCACGCTGATCGGCGAACAGCGTGCCAACATCAGCAACATTCAGATCAGCAATCGCACCCGGGAACGGTTCCATTTCCAAATCGAGATTGAGGTCATGGACCTTCGCCATCTCTACAACGTGATTCACTCCGTCGGCATGGACAGCAGCGTCATCAGCGTTGGCCGATATCGCCAAAGGCGTCCGGACGAGAGATCCGAGTCTTAAGCGCCGGTGCGGCGGGGTGCATTCCCAGCTCTTCGGCGCACACATGGCAAGATGCGAATTCAAGCTCTCCGCAACCGCAGGCAGGGCCGCCATTGGATTGCGGCCAAAAGAGCGACCTGCGACCCGCCTCGCCGCGCGGCACACGTCTTCAGGCTCAGGCGACTTGCAGCCTTGCTCGATTCAGCCGTACCGCCTACCTGGCAAGCGTGCGACGCCGGTTGCGGACTGTCAGCGAGTCCAAGTCTCCAAGACGTTCATCGCCCGCAATCCGCAATCACACTTTTGGCAAGGGGTTGCAATTCAGCGCGATTGCAGCACATTTGGCCATGCAGGAAACTGAACAACCAATGCATTGTCCAGCATTTTGAACAGCCTTCGCCATTGCATCCTCAACGCTTTCGGCCAAGCGACACGGAGCCACAATGCCGCTTGACTGTCAAACGGCCGCCGGCTCCAAGCACGGAGAGACTTGATGCCAGCCAGAGCCATTCGCCTAGGTGTCAACATTGACCACGTTGCAACTGTTCGCAATGCGCGTGGCGGCGGCTATCCCTCTCCACTGAGGGCAGCCAAGCTTGCGGAAAGAGCGGGAGCCGACGGCATCACCGCGCACCTGCGAGAGGATCGCCGCCATATCAGCGACGAGGATGTCGCGGCTCTCATGCAGGAACTTTCCGTGCCGCTCAATCTCGAGATGGCCATGACCGCGGAGATGCAGCAAATCGCCTTGCAACACGCTCCACACGCAGTTTGCATCGTGCCCGAACGCCGCGAGGAACGTACGACGGAAGCTGGTCTGGATGTCGTTGGAATCGAATTGGAGCTAAGGAACTTCATTCCACCTCTGAAGAAGGCTGGCTGCCGCGTGTCGCTGTTTGTCGGAGCCGACCCGGATCAGATCGATGCGGCAGTCCGTGTGGGGGCTGCCGTTGTCGAGCTGCATACCGGCAGCTACTGCGATGCCTGGCACGACGGCCGCGTGCTCGAATGCAGGACTGAACTGGAGCGATTGACGAAGGCTGCCGCCTACGCCGAGAATTGTGGGCTGGAGGTGCATGCCGGCCACGGGCTGTCCTACGAGACAGTTGGACCGATCGCCAAGCTGCCTCAGATTGCGGAACTGAACATTGGCCATTTCTTGGTCGGGGAATCGATATTTGTCGGCTTGACCGAGGCAATTGGGAGGATGCGCGAGCTCATGACCGATGCATCGGAGCCTCCGACTGCCCAGTGATAGTCGGAATAGGCACCGACATTGTCAATATCCGACGGATTGAAGCCGCGCTTCTGCGGCATGGCGACCGATTTCGACACAGGATTTTTGCTCGGACCGAGCTTGAGTATGCCTCCGGACTGTCGAATGCAGGCGGATTCCTTGCCAAGCGATGGGCTGCCAAGGAAGCGTGTTCCAAGGCGCTGGGAACAGGAATGACCCAAGGCGTTGCATGGCGGGACATTGTTGTGCAATCCCGGCCCGGCTCGTTCCCGAGCCTGAAGCTGTTCGGCAAGGCTCGGGCGCATTTGAACAGACTCACCCCATTGAACCACAGGAGCTTCATCAACTTGTCAATGTCGGACGACTATCCCTGGGCGGTGGCGTTTGTCGTGATTTCGGCACAGGTCGACCAAGGCTGTCTGCAGTCCGAGTTGGATGCATCGTAGGCACCGACGGCAAGCCTGCCGGCGCCGCAGGACATTGGCGCCGCCCAGTCCCTTGGGTGTCCTGTCAAAACCAACGACGCTGTGGTTTGAATGCAGGCAATCGTGATTTCGGCGGAATGCGAAACCACACAATTGCCCGCAACTGGGGATCTGTCCAACAAACGCGGTGGCGGACAATGAGCGAAGTACATATTGCAGGAGGCATCGAGTTCAGCGTCTCCCTGTCCCAACATGCGTGGAAACAGGGCCGGTTGTCGACAAGATTGCCGTTCGTGATGAGGAGCATATGGAATTGAACGAACGCCAGGATTTCTTTTCCCGGGTGTACGAACTGGAGACTGCCGCTGAAACCCAGGATCTGTACGATGAATGGGCGACAACCTACGAATCGGACGTAACTGACCACGGCTACGAGACGCCGGCACGCTGCGCATCGGCGCTGGCGTCCTGTATGGACAACCTGTCGGCGCCGGTCCTTGACTTTGGTTGCGGCACAGGCTTGTCAGGACAGGCATTGGTTGCAGCCGGCTTCACTGCAATTGACGGCGCCGACATCAACGGAGCGATGCTTGAATTGGCCCGCTCAAAGCAGGTCTATCGGGAACTCATTCAGACATCGATCGACAATCCAATTCCTCCGGAGATAGGCGTCTACGGCGCTGTCAGCGCCATTGGGTCGATAGGCATCGGTGCAGCGCAGGCACCTGTTCTCGAGCAGCTTCTGGTTGCCATGGGGCCTTCAATGTTGTTGGCATTCTCTTTGAACGACCACACGCTGGAGCAGCCGGTCTATGTTGACACTCTTTCCCGTTTTGTCAGCGCCGGAAGCCACGAGGTCGCGTTTGAGGATTATGGCCCTCACCTTACGGAACTGAATCTCAAGTCACGTGTTTGGGTTGTAAGAAGATTGGATTGAACCAAGTGCCACGAGCAAGAATGCTTGCTCGCATCGGCCATTTCACAAATTCCGGGGGTGATTCACATTGCAGACGGTTATCGAGTACACAAAGACCATCTTCTACGCGGTGTTGATTGCCGCTGTATTCCGAACGCTTTTCCTTCAGCCGTATTACATACCGTCGGGTTCGATGAAGGAGACGTTCCTGATTGGAGACTTTCTCTTCGTCAACAAGATGGCATATGGCTATTCGAGGTATTCCTGTCCCTTTGCGATTTGCCCGATCTCCGGCAGGCTCTTTGGCTCAGAGCCCGAGCGGGGTGATGTCATTGTGTTCAGACATCCGACAAACGGGGAAGACTACATCAAGCGACTGATTGGCTTGCCCGGTGACCGGATCAATTTGAGCGACGGAGTTCTTCACATAAATGGCGAACCCATGCCCCAGACCGCAGCCGGGCAGTTTAGCGAACCGTATGCCCGACAAAGTCGCACCGGCATGGTTCCCAGATGCGCAACGCGCTCCGGCAACCCCGAGGAATGCCTGAAGGACAGGTACATAGAGGAGTTTCCTGAATCAGGCGGTCACGTCATATTGAACATTGCCGACCAGAGCTCCGACAACACTCCCGTCTATTTGGTGCCCGATGGACATTACTTCTTCATGGGAGACAACAGGGACAACAGCATCGACAGTCGCGTCAGGCAAACGTTCGGAGGGGTTGGGATGGTTCCATTTGAAAACTTGATCGGCCGCGCCGAATGGATCGTTTTCTCATCATCCGGGCGGTCGCTGCTGCAATTCTGGAATTGGCGATCGGACAGATTCTTCAAGGCCGTGCAGTGAACATCCCAGCACGGTGCCTGAAGCTGGAATCTCGGCTTGGCTACAAGTTTGCCGACAGGACACTGCTTCTTGAGGCGCTTACCCATCGCTCAAGCCGCACCGACGGGAAAAACTCCGAGCGGCTTGAGTTTCTTGGAGACCGGGTGCTTGGATTGTGCATGGCCGAGCGGCTGATCACGCAGCCACCCGAAGCGAGCGTGGGCAAGATTGCAGCGCAGTTCAACATGCTGGTTTCTGGCCGCTCATGCACCGAGATCGCCAGATCGATCGGTCTTGAACATGCAGTTTTGGTTGGCAGCGGCTTTCGCGGAGCGCCGGAAAACATCTCGGCAAGAGTGCTTGCGGAGTGCATGGAGGCAGTGATCGCGGCCGTGTACATCGACGGAGGTCTGGATGCAGCACGCGAATTGGTTGGGAGACTGTGGAACAGAACCTTGGACGTGGAGTCTATGGAGACAAACGACTACAAGAGTGCATTGCAGGTATTGGTGCAGGCCGAGTTTCGAGATATCCCAACCTACGAGGTTCTGTCTCGCACAGGTTCGGCGCACAATCCAGAATTCCTGATTAGAGTGGCGTCACCTTGCGGCGCGTGCGCCACAGCAGCCGCATCCTCGAAACGCAGGGCAGAGAAGCTGGCGGCGAAGAAACTGCTCGCACAGCTCTCGACATCCGATGCCTGAACGACGGTTTGGCACTGCCTGCGTAATCGGTGAGCCAAACGTGGGAAAATCGACGCTCCTCAACCTTCTGGTCGGACAGAAGGTCTCAATTGTAAGCCACAAATCCCAGACAACGCGTCAAAACATAACTGGCATTCTGATTGGCGGAAACGCTCAGATTGCGTTTACCGACACACCCGGAATATCCTATTCGCGTCGGGCCCATGACCGGCGACTGGTGACGACCGCTTGGACGGCGATAGCCGGCATCGACATTGTTGTCCTGATGATTTCGGCTGCATCTCCACTGACTTCCAGAACAGAGGAGATGATTGGCACATTCGGAGAGTTCACGCAGACTCAATGCCGAAGGATCCTTGCGATCAACAAGATCGACAGAATCCAAAGGCACAAACTTCTGCCCTTGACCGCACGGCTGTCGAGTCTGCTCAAGTTTGACGCCGTTTTCATGATCAGCGCCAAGACCGGCGACGGTGTTGACGACCTTCGCAAATGGATGGTTGAACGCGCGCCTCCCGGAGCATGGCTGTATGAGGAGGATCAGGTTGCGAACCTTTCCATGCAGTTCCTCGCCTGCGAAATCACAAGGGAAGGGCTCTTCCATCGCTTGCACCAGGAACTTCCGTACCAATTGACGGTTGAAACGGAACAGTGGAAGGAGAATGCCGATGGATCGGTATCCATCAGGCAGTGCATCAATGTGCCTCGAATTTCCCACAAGAAGGTAGTTGTCGGATCACGCGGATCGGTCATACGCGAGATCGGAAAATTGGCGCGCAAGGAAATCGCCGACTTGCTGGGAAAGGAAGCGCATCTGTTCCTGCATGTAAGGGTGCGCACCACGGCAGAAACAGCAGCGTCAAGCAACTCTCCTTGAACCCGGCGAATTCGACCGTCAATCAATCTGAATCGATCTGTCAAACGACACGGCATCGCTTCGCCGGACGCGCAGCATCAGAATTCAGGGCGGATCCTGCGAATGGTTCGCGGCTGGACTTGCGAGGCAGATGAACTCTGAACGCAAGTGTTCCGAACCTGTTCTCGGCGTGCCTGCGAGGGCCCTTACAGGAGGCATGTGTCGAATTTGTCCGTGCGACTTCCCAGCCTGCCCGCCGGTTCGCAAGCCGGCTAACCGACAAACGCCCGTTCAACTACATAGTCAGCTGGCTTGCTGTTCGAGCCTTCGACGAATGCTCGATCCTCCATCAAGCGCTTGGCATCCTTCAGGAACGACATCGACCCACAGATCATGCAACGGTCCACCGTTCTCGAGAGAGGGGGAAGCCCAAGCTCCTCAAATATCCTTCCAGAGGCAATGTGCCCGGTTATTCGCCCATTGCGTTGGGAAGACTCCTGTGTGGTCGTCGGATAGTGGACCAGTCTTTCCTTTGCTTGGTCACCAACAAGCGGATCATCCATGGTCTGGGCAATCAGTTCCTCGCCATATTTCAGCTCAGCGACCTGACGGCAGGTATGTGTCAGCACTATCCGGTCGAACTTGTCGTAGGTCTCTGGATCACGAACTATCGAGGCAAAGGGCGCAATTCCGGTTCCCGTCGAAAACAGGTAGAGTCTCTTGCCAGGAAGCAGCGCATCATGCACAAGCGTGCCTGTTGGCTTCCTGCGCATGATGATTGTGTCGCCCGGCTGGATCTTCTGCAGATGCTTTGTCAGCGGACCGTCCGGGACCTTGATCGAGTAGAATTCAAGCTCGTCATCCCAGCTGGGACTTGCGATGGAATAGGCGCGGTAGATCGGTCTGGCGGCATTCGGGAGACCGATCATCACAAACTCCCCCGATCGAAAGCGGAAACTCCGTGGTCTGGAAATGCGAAACATGAACAGCCGATCCGTGTAGTGTTGGACCGACCTCACGGTCTCGGCGAAGACCCCTGGCGGAATGGGATAGGATTCTGACTGGACTGCCTGTTCCAACATAATGTCCGTTGTTTTGTTCAACATTTCAGCACTACTCCACACATTTGTCGCGTATTCTTGCGACATGTATGCAAGAAACGGAATATTGTCGCATTCATTAGTACACTAACAACTAGGTACCCTGTGTCCGTTTGTCAAGAATGTACAGCTGGTCCGGCGAGCAATCTCCGGGAACATGGCGACATCTTCGTCCACGGTTCCATGCTGCTGTTCCCTCTCGTCGAGGCGACCGTACCGAAGATCACGGTCAGTGGGAGACAATCCAATGGCGACACCAATGAGGACATGGCATTC
>JAPOOS010000045.1 GCA_026713305.1 Paracoccaceae bacterium | reverse complement strand
CATGAATGCCGGCGAAACGGCACCGCCAACCTGTTTGTCTTCCTCGACGTCCATCGCCCCTGGCGCAAGGTCAAGGTCACCGAACGCAGAGCCTCGGCAGACTTCGCAGCCTGCATGCAGGACCTGACCGACATCCATTATCCGGAGGCCAGAGAGATCAGGGTCGTGCTCGACAACCTTTCAACCCACAGGGCAGCCGCACTCTACAGATCCCTGCCAGCCAAGAAGGAAGTTCGCCGCATCGAGTTCCACCACCCGCCAAGGCATGCCGTCTGGTTCAACATGGCCTAGATCGAGACTGGCGTTCTGCAGGGTCGGTGTCTCAATCGACGCATTCCCGACAGGAAGACGCTTGAAGCGAAGGTCGCGGCTCAAATGAAACAGAGAAATGAAGACAACGGACAGACAAGCTGGATGTTCACCGTCGACAAGGCCAGGGACAAAATGGGCGAAGCCTATCCCAAACCCAAAGCTTCCAAACCGCAATCCAGAGAGTCAGAACCACTGTGAAGAGACACTGAAGTGTGTGTGATTGCAACACTTTATCGATCTTGTGTCAAATCAAGAGGCACATGGCAAATCACTAGAATTGAATACCCGCAGGGGCAGGTAACTTATCGTGCACTTTGTGCGTGAGTGCAATACTATCGCGGTTCATCCCCGCGCAGGCAGGGAACTGACCCTAAGTCCAGTCTCTTCGCTATATAGGAGGTTGCGGCCTTGCGTTCCACTGATTTCGTCAACCACCAACACCTTGCATGCCTCTCGCCTCCACGCCGGCCACGACGCCTTGAGGTCATGAATCTCCGGGGAATTCTGATCTGGAAGAAGGCACCCAAACTGGCCTCTTGAAGCTGTCACCTCTGAAAGGGACCATGCAATGGATTCATCGTCATGATCTGCCCAAGGGACCAAGCTGCCTTCATCGCGGCGAGCTAGCACGATTGTTACCTGCGGTTTTCCAAGGCGAGTTGGAAACACTGAATCGTTCCCTACAGCACCCCGCGTTCCCGTTATGTATCCCGAAAAGGCATCCACCACGTTTCCCCGCGCAAGTCCTACTTGGGTCAATGCCTCGCTTTCTGCCCAGTCATGCTCCTCGCTAATGCTCTCGGGCAGAACAGGAGTATCCTCACCATGCACAGCTTCGATCAGTTTGCGCAACCCGTTCGGAGAATCGATTTCACCCGCGTCAAACAGGACTCGCGCGGTCAACCACTGCTCATCGATACGGTACACCCAGGATCCTCGGCCCAAAACATCTCGAAGCCAGCCTTCTCCGTCCACCTTGTCAGGGTTCGGCGAAACGACATACAGCGTCGGACCTTCCATTGGACGCTCGGATTGGGGTCGATCATCCATATGACGCCAGAGCCTGCCTGCCCTTTGGATTAGCGAACCAATCGGTGCGAGATCCGACACCATGACATCGAAATCCAAGTCCAGCGATGCTTCCACGACTTGCGTTGCAACCAAAACGCAGCCCTGTCTTCCTACTCCATTCTTTCCAAATCTCTTCACAATGGCCTGTTCCTTTTGCAGACGGTCAATCATTGCGAACCTTGCATGCAGGAGTTCAGTCTCCATTCCTTTCCGTTTGAGGTCTTCAGCTGAAGAAATTGCCTCATCGACGGCGTTCCGTATCCAGACACACGAAGCGCCATTTGCCACCGATTCGACCAAGAGGGCGATCGCATCTTTCACATTGGGAAGTCGTTCTACTCTAACCGTCCGAATGCTGTCAGCAAATGGCCGAACTGGCTGGCTATCCTGCGAATGGCCAACAAGATGCATGCCCGGATAGCATGCATCCAAAGGCTTGCCTGCCTTCCGTGCAATTCCACTCCGAAACGCATCCACGTAGGATTGCCGCAGTGACAGTGGCAAGGTCGCTGTCATGACTATGGCCGATCCGCCGAGCATTGCCTGCATTTGCAGCAAAGCCTTCAGTTCTTCCTGCATGTACGGATCGTAACTGTGCGCCTCGTCGACAATTAACAACCTGTCGGCCAGACCAAAAAGCCTGAGTGTGGAAAACTTTGTTGGCAGAATGCCAAGCAACGCCTGGTCGACGGTTCCAACACAGACGGTCGCAAGCAGTGCCGTCCGCCTCCTATCGGTTAGCCACGCTACATGGTCTACCTCCGGTGTTTCATCATGTGTTGTACCTCGAACACCCCGCATGGCTTCGTACAACTTCGCTCGTCCGTGTGTAAGAACTGTTGATGGCATTGATTCGAACAAGTCAGTCACAATGGATTGCATGCGTTCGAACATTGCGTCCGATGTCGCCATTGTTGGAAGTGCAAAATACAGTCCACGAGCCTTTCCGGCCAGTATCATGCGTCGTGCGAGGATCAATGCTGCCTCGGTTTTGCCTGTACCCGTGCTGTCCTCGAGAATTGCAAGTTGGGGACCTTCTCCAATGCCAACTGTCATGGTGGCTTCCTGCATTGGTCGCAGCGAGATCAATCCCGCAAGTGTACGTGACCGACCAGAAACAGCGCGAGGAGAAACTAGGCCAGCCTGCTCGACTGCCTGATCAGCAAGGGTCCGTGATTCCTCCAACATTGCTTCCAGCCCATTGCGGGAACGCTGGAGAGGAAACCATGCCTCGTTTGATCCCACCCAATCCGATGTCACAGTTAGCCCGCTAAGCGCCCAACTGAGCGCCTTGGCCTGTTCAACCCGCATGTCCTCCAGGGAGGCATCCGGAAACAAGTTGAGCAATTCTGCAGCCCATCGCCTGGCTTCAACTTTTCCCTTTCCGATGGCACAGCGCAGCCTTCGTTTCTCGGCCCGGTTTCCCCCTACACGCGTAGGCGGTTGGCCATGATGCCCAGCTACCGCGGCATACAGTTCGAGTCGCACCCCTTGGTCGGCACACAGCGCTGTCAGAATCTCATCCAGGACGTAGCATAGAAGGAAATCGGAGAGTATCCAGTGCCGGGGCACTCCTTTCTCGCCATGTCGAATAAGCGCCTTAAATGATTCGGATATCTTTCCAACGTCATGTAGAGCGACAAGTATGATCATTGCCCGGCGCTGCTTGTCCGAAAGCCATGCAAATGCTGTATGCCCTTTGATTAGACGTTCGGCACAAGCTGCGACATCCAACATGTGTACTACAGCAGGAAGTTCTTCACCTTCGGCGCAGGATTTACCCGGCCAATCCAACAATCCTGTCCTCGACTCTATTTCTTGATTGAGCGTCAATCTTGCTCTGCCGAACTTGGTTTCATTAGATTAGAGCGGCTCCTGCCCCTCTCGACAAAGAGAATCTCTCATGCAGTGCCGGCTGAAGGGGAATTCTCGTGAGCGTCATTTTCGCCGAAGGTAGACGTAAAACGCACCTGATCCTCCGTGCCTTCGGTGCGCCAGTCGAATGTACTGGACATGCCGCCGCAGTTCCCGAGATTCGAGGAGGACCTGCGTTGCCTGTTTTAATTTGCCGACCCCAGATCTTAGCCCCATTTCATCCTGACTCCGATACCCCTTCCCGGTGATGACAAGGATCAACCGCAACCCTTCATTCCGAGATCTGGTCACAAATTCTTTAATTGACCGCAAAGCCTCGACGACCGTTTTCCCGTGGAGATCCAGAACCGATTCAGGGTTCAGCTTTCCTGCAGCTAGCTTGCCGACAATTCGCTTGTCCAAATGAAACGCTGCATTTTCATTCACTGGGGCGCGGCGGACGGACGATCGGTTTGGAGGCTGCTCCAGATTTGAGGGTTCATGCCGATAACGCCGGGACTTGCCTTCCAGAAACTCCGACCAAGCCGACAAGTCTTCCTGAGTGAGAGAAGCCGAAGGAGTCTTGGAGAGTCTTTGCGCGGCTCGCGTGTTTTGTCGATCCCAAGCCTCCCATTCCGCCAAGTCAGCTGGACTGAGCTCCTGAAACGAACGGGCTCCCATCGGCCAAAAGATCAAATCCGCTAGCTGTTGGCAACCAGCTTCCAGTTGGGGTCGCCCGTGCCCATCCTGCGGACAAATGTCCAACTGTCCTCCTGCTCAACGAAGTTGGACTCGTCGTCCTCTTCGTCGCCTTCATGAACGGACACCAGGATTCTGCTCCTGAAATCGACCGTAATCTCCGCTTCTCTGCTGACATGGTCGAACGCCGCTTCGGATATCCTGCTCGACAGCACCTCGTCGCAGGATATGGTGGT
>JAPOOS010000110.1 GCA_026713305.1 Paracoccaceae bacterium | reverse complement strand
GCGCTTGGCGCCTGCCGGTCGGTTTCCTACACAAACGCGTCCGGCATGGATTCCTTTTTCCGTGAAATGAACGCAAGGAGCGCTTCGTCGACAGCAGGATCAATGGGCGGCTGTTCGTATTGTCCAAGCAGTTGCTTGACCCTGTTCGTTGCCAGGGCCTGAGTGTCCCTCTCACCCTCTTCCAACCATGTTTCGAATGGTTTGTAGTCGAACAGTTCACTTCGCCAGAACGCATTCTTGTAGTTGGTCTGCGTATGCGCACACCCGAGAAAGTGGCCGCCTGGCTGCACCTCTCTGACGGCATCCAGTCCGAGCCCGTTTTCGCTGAAGTCAATTCCCTCGGCGAAACGATGCAGGGATCCCAAGTGGTCGGCGTCGAGAACGAACTTTTCGTACGACGACACAAGCCCCCCTTCGAGCCAGCCACACGAGTGAAGCATGAAGTTGACGCCGCCAATCAAGGCGGCCTGCAACGTGACGGCGGATTCATAGGCGGCCTGCGCGTCCGGCAGCTTCGAGCTGCACAGTCCACCGCCGGAACGAAACGGCAAGTTCATCCGCCTTGCCAGCTGGCCTGCCCCGTAGAGAATCTGGTTTGCCTCCGGAGTGCCGAATGTCGGCGCTCCGGAGTTCATGTCTATCGAGGTCACGAACGCTCCGAATATGGCTGGCGATCCCTTTCGGAGCAACTGGCTGTAGCCGATTCCGGCGAGGACCTCTGCAAGTACCTGCGACAGCGTTCCGGCCACAGTTACCGGCGCCATCGCTCCGCCGACAATGAACGGAGAAACTATGCTTGCCTGGTTTTCCCTGGCATAGACTTCCATCGCATTCATCATCATGGAATCAAATGTCAGGGGAGAGTTGATGTTGATCAGCGAGGTGATGACGGTGTTGTCCGCAACGGTTTGCTCGCCGAACAGTATGCGGGCCATCTGGACAGTGTCGCTGGCCCGCTCCGGCGCCGTGACGGCCCCCATGAAGGGCTTGTCCGAAAGTGTCATGTGAGCGTAAACCATGTCGAGGTGACGCTTGTTCACGGCAATGTCGGTCGGTTCGCAAAGCGTTCCGCCTGAATGATGCAGCCATTTCGACATGTAGCCAAGGCGAACGAAATTTCGGAAATCCTTGATCGTTGCGTATCTCCGACCTGCATCCGCATCGCGAACGAACGGCGGGCCATAGACTGGTGCAAGAACAAGGGAATCTCCGCCAATTCTAACGTTCTTCTCCGGGTTGCGGGCCAGTTGCGTAAACTCTGCCGGCGCCGAGGCACACAGCGTGCGGGCAAGTCCCCGGGGAATTCTGACTCTGTTGCCGTCGATGTCGGCGCCTGCA
The DNA here is from genome assembly GCA_026713305.1 of Paracoccaceae bacterium. Taxonomy (GTDB): domain Bacteria; phylum Pseudomonadota; class Alphaproteobacteria; order Rhodobacterales; family Rhodobacteraceae; genus MPNP01. Next base: position 1,478 of record JAPOOS010000110.1, on the reverse strand, counting down.
TCCTTCCACAATGCAAGCGCTTCGGGGTTGTCGAGAAAGTCCACTCCGATTTCCTCGAGAATGGACTCTGCCTGATGTTCAATGACTTCAAGCGCCTCTTCATTGAGAAGGTCGAAGTTCGGCACCTTGCGTTCAATGTACCTTGCGGTTTCGATTCGAACCGTTGTCCTTCTGGCTCGGCGAGCCGCGCCGCCGCCGCTTCTTCGTCTTCTGGCGCGCCGTCCCGATCCCTGCGGCGATGTCATGGCATGGTACTCCAATCTGGGCCAATCGATAGATTGTGCCGTGTGCAGGTGAGCTGCAGTTCGTGTTCTTGCCTGAAATCCGCAGCGAACACCTCAATTCCTTCGGTTGCCGAACACCCCGCTAGAACTAGCGGTTGCCAAGCTTCCTTTCAAAAGCAAAATGACATCGGCAAAGGCAAACCGGTCCAAACGACACATGAACGAACACCAGCATCAGGTTCTGCTAATTGCAGACTTCGGCAGCCAAGTCACGCAGTTGATCGCTCGCCGGTTTCGCGAACTGAACATCTACTGCGAAATCCATCCGGCCCAAGCTGTGGACGACACGATGCTGCGCCGGCTTTCGCCGGTTGCCGTTGTCCTGTCCGGCGGACCGGCAAGTGTGGTTGCGAAGTCCTTTCCGAAACTGCCCGATTCACTGTTCGAACTTGGAGTGCCGATGCTCGGCATTTGCTACGGCCAGCAGGTGATGGCCAGGCAGTTGGGGGGCTCCGTTGCCGCTGACGGCGAACATGGCGAATATGGCCGAACAACACTGAAATCGACCGGCTGCAATGACGGGCATCCGCTCCTGCGCGGGCTCTTTGCCGACGGGACCGAAACCGTCTGGATGTCGCATGCCGACCGAGTGGTCGCGCTGCCGCCCGGATTTGTCGCGCTCGCTGAATCCGAGAACGCGCCGTATGCCATTGTTGGCGACACGACGCGTTCGCTGTTTGGGTTCCAGTTCCATCCTGAGGTTTACCATACTCCGAATGGCAGCCAATTCCTGCGCAATTTCGCTGACTTGGCAGGCTTTCGCAGGGACTGGACGGTGGCGGCAGTCAGGGACAGCGCCATTGCTTCCATCCAGGCGCAGGTCGGAAGCGGTAAGGTGATTTGCGCCCTGTCAGGGGGCGTTGATTCGTGTGTTACCGCACTGCTGCTGCATCGCGCTATCCCGGGAAGGACGAAGTGCGTGTTCGTTGATCACGGCCTGCTGCGTGAGGGCGAGGCCGAGCAGGTTGTTGGGCTGTTTCGCGACAACTTCAACATGCCCTTGATCGCAGTCGATGAATCGCGTCGCTTTCTCCGGGCGCTTGCGGGAATTGTCGACCCGGAGCGGAAGCGGAGAATCATTGGCAAGCTGTTCATCGAGGTGTTCAGTGAAATTGCCCGGGAGATCAAGTCGGCAAGGTACCTCGCACAGGGCACACTCTATCCGGACGTCATCGAGTCGGTGAGCGTGAGCGG
>JAPOOS010000046.1 GCA_026713305.1 Paracoccaceae bacterium | reverse complement strand
CTGAAGGAAGGCGCTGCCTTTGTGGGAGCGGGACGTGCCGACAACATGCTGCCCTATGGAGACTACTACTATCTGGAGGCCCTGATGCGGGCAGTGGGACATGCCGAGTTTCCCTGGTAGCCCGGATTTCCCTGTCTTCCACGGCGACGGCGGGACAGCAACAGTCTCAATCGTCGATTCCCACAGCCCCCAGTTTGCCGACGCACTTCCGAAGCTTCGCGGGTTGGCGGGGTTCGCCGTCAAGCATGGCGAGTCCTTCGAGCGAATCGAATCGGTTGCACGCATGCCGTGTGGCATCCTTCGTGTTCCGGATCTTTCGGCGCCTGCCGTCCGAGAGGCAGTCATCAAGGCCGAGGATGCCGAAGCTCTCTATCGGAGCGACGCGGCTGAGGACCACTGATCGGTTGGTTCTCGCACTTCAACGTCGCGCCGCTCGGCTGGCTGGCTACGCCACCGAAGCTGGAGCGCTTGTCCCTTTTTCTGAAGGCGCGTAGGCGGCTCAGCGACTGAATTGTTCCCGCAGGTGTCCGACGTTGACACCGGCCCAGCGCCGGGCCGTCAGTTGCGCCCCTTTGGCGGAAAAGCGCCATGGATGACCTTGATCCCTCGGGTCTCAAGAAACCTGGCCAAGGGCACAAAGTCCCGGTCGGACGATACCAGGACCGCGATGTCGCAATTCTCGATCCAAGCAAGGCTGATGATGTCCGTCGCCATGCGGACATCGACGCCCTTCTCCTCCGTTCCGCGCATGTCCGCCCCGCAGGCCGCACACTTCTCCGCCGCCGCTTGGCAGCCGGGACACACCGGCGGCGAACGCTTCTTCTGGCGAGGCGCCATCCAGACGCTCACTCCCGGGAACGTGTTCAACTTCCGGGTTGCCCATCGGTGAAGCGAGGTGTCCCGCTCAGAATCGTAGGATCGGTAGACGTTCGGATCGTCAGGGGGAATGTCGGACCATGTAAAATTACAGGGACGCACGAGGCGTCCCTGGGGTCGAAATGATCGGACCCCGTGTCTCCCGATCATGGGCGGCAAGTCCGATGGGTTTTCTGGCACCCGAAGGCAACGAGAGCACAAATAGGGCGCAATCGGGGAGACGTCAAGGCAAGTCCGATGGGTTTTCCTACACCCGAAGGCAAACTGTTGTTTGTCTGGTTATTTCTTCCAAGCAGCAAAGAAAGGTTGCGAAGTGAATTGACGGCGATCGGGAACAGCGCGGAACAGGATGCGGGTGCTTGCGGCGTTCTGAGCGGCGTTCGGGCGAGTTGACGGCGGTGTGGGTTCCGGACGCCGAGCGGGAGGCGATGCGAGACTTGGTGCGAGCGCGCCAGGACATGAAAGCATTGTGACAAATCAGCTTCAACAAAGCATGCCATTCAACACCGGCTCAACGAACGGATGATGAAGGAAGCCAACGAAGTCCTGACGTCCCAATTCCATGCCCGGGAAGCGCATTGAGCGACTGGCAGCGCCCGACAAGTCCACAGGCTGGCTTATGGCCGACCTCCTCCACTGTGCTGCCTCCCGCCACTACAGTCGCCCTTGAGTTCGTTTGGGTTGCGAACGAATGAAATTGATCGACAATGCCGAAATGCAGGTGTTCGGCCCTCATCACAACGGCACTGCAAGCGAATTGCAACAGTGGCATGTGCGGACAGATGATTGTCGTGTTCGGAGGGCTTGCGAGAGGAACCGAACTACCCAGGACTGCCGATCCAATTGATTGCAGCGCCTCCTGAGCAATGCCCACGCAAAATGTCGAAACTGACCCAATCCGGATGATCAACGAGCTGCAAGCCAGGACATTCCGTCGAATGCCTTTCCACCAACTCCGAATGCAAGCCTGTTCCGAATGCGTGCCGCCCAAGAATTCACTGGCCGCTGGGGACTGCGCCCATTCCGTTCCGTCCCGCGAGGGGCGAAGGGTCGTCAAACAGACTGTTTCGGCGCCGTGACGCATTGGCCGCACCGCATCAAGAATCCCGGAATTGCCGTTGATCCGGTCCGGCAGGCGCATTCCAAGGGCTGTCAGTGGCGTTCGCGCTCGATGAATTGTCACCCGCCTTGCCGGTGAGGAGGCATTCCTGCATGCGGCAACGCAGCGGACGGGTCTTGCCCTTGCATGCCCGGCCAGGTTGCAAGCGCTTCCAAAAGGCGAACAATGACCGGGGTTGGGGAGACAGTTGAATGAAAGGGCGAGAGCGCTGTTTGCAACGCTTTGCGTCCAGGGGAGGGCTTGCCTCGTCACTGCCCTTGACCAATCAGCGCAATTGAACAGCCTCGCTCGGGAGAAAGGGTTCGGTGTCGGAAAGCCAGGCGTTCAGCCGCTGACGGATGCTGCAGCCAGTTTCAGCGATTCGAGGTCTTCAATTTCCAACTGTCGTGGTATAGCTGCATATTCAAGGGGATTGCCGATTGTGGATTGGCAAGTTGTGGAAGTGTTCGTTGCCTGTGGGCATGAGAACCCGGGCCCTGCAGTTTTTCTTCCGATATGTGTGCCAGCGTGAAGCGTCCAGCGGCAAGACAGCCATCTCAATCGCAGAGCCAGAACCAGCAGCGCAGTCGAGCAGACAATGCCATCGGCAGGGCGCTGGTGCGCTGCCGTCAGGCAGCAATTTCGGTGTTGCGCGTGATTTGGCTGGTCATCTGGCACATCGGCTGGCGGTTGGCGGCAGTCAGCATGCTGTTGCTGGCCGGTTCGGTGTTCTTCGCCTACCAAAAGCTCCCGCCTGCACCCGAACTCGCCGACATCCGCAGCAACAGCACTGTCACCTTTCTCGATCGCAATGGCCAGGCGTTTGCGTGGAGAGGAGAGCGCATTGGCGCTCCGGTTTCTCCCGACGATGTTTCTCCTCACCTGATCGACGCAATAGTCTCTGTCGAGGACAGAAGCTATTTCAGCCACTTCGGAATCAGCCCCCGAGGCATCGCCGGAGCAGTCCTGATCAACCTGAGGGAGGGACGCGGAGCCCTCGATGGCCATGGCGGTTCGACGATCACCCAACAGGTTGCCAAGCTGATCTGCTTTGCCGAGCCCTACGACCCGGAGTTGTGGCCAACCGAGTTTGCCTACGAACGTGAGTGCCGCCGCACCAGCCTGTGGCGGAAGGTGAAGGAGATTCCATTCGCACTGGCAATGGAGTTGAAGTTCACAAAGGACGAAATCCTCACAATCTATCTCAATCGCGCCTATCTCGGCGGGGGCGCCACGGGTTTCGAGACCGCCAGCTTCAGGTACTTTGGCAAGCCGGCCGCGGAATTGTCGGTTGCAGAGGCCGCAATGCTGGCAGGCTTGCTTGCCGCGCCGACATACTACTCGCCGACCAAGGATCTCGAGCGGTCACAGCAGCGCTCCAAAACCGTCATCGACCTGATGGAGACGCGCGGCCATTTGAGGCCCGCCCAGGCTCAGCACGCACGCGAGGAGCCTGCGGTGATTGCCAGCCAGGCGCTGGATCAGGGCGGCAGCCACTTTGTGGACTGGGTGTTGTCGACAATTCCCGACGTCATGATCAGCAACCTGAATCGGGATTTCGTCGTTCAGACGACCTTTGATCGCCGAGTACAGGACGCAGTCGACGAAGCCGTTGAAAGCGTGCTCGACGAGTTGGTTCGCCCCGGTTCCGGCGTTCAGGCGGCAGTTGTGGTGATGTCGAGAGACGGCGCCGTGCTTGCGATGCTGGGCGGCACCAAGGCAACTGTGGGTGGTCAGTTCAATCGTGCCGTCGAAGCGAGGAGGCAACCGGGATCGCTGTTCAAACCGTTCGTGTATGCTGCGGCCATGGAATCGGGACGAACCTATCGAGACATTGTGGTGGACCAGCCAATAACCGTGAAGGCTCAGGGGTACAGGCGCTGGTCGCCTCGCAACTATGAGGATCGCTACTACGGCAGGGTGTCCCTGACCACAGCCCTTGCCAAGTCCCTGAACTCGGTCGCCGTAAGGCTGTCCGAGGAAACAGGGCGGGACCGCGTGCGGTCGGTGGCACGCGGACTGGGCATCAAGAGCAAACTGGCCGCTGGACCGGCGGTGGCCTTGGGCGCCTCCGAAGCCAATCTGCTGGAGATGACCGGCGCCTATGCAGGCATTCTCAACTGGGGAGTTCCCGCAAGACCACACGGCATCAGGGAATTGCGGCTTGCCGGCGAAACCCAGCCGCTGATTTCCGGGTTAAGCAAGCCGGACCCCCGAGCAATCTCCGGCAAAACGGCCCAACAGCTCATATTCATGCTGCACAACGTTGTAACCAATGGAACGGGCAGGCGTGCGCAACTCGAGGGATGGCAAGTAGCCGGCAAGACCGGCACCAGTCAGGAGGCAAGAGACGCCTGGTTCATTGGATTCACGGCCAACCATGTCGCCGGTGTCTGGATGGGCTACGATGACAACACGCCCTTGACCAACGTTACCGGCAGCGGTCTTCCGGCCGAAATCTGGAAGCGCGCAATGGCCCGAATAAACAGCGACGTTGATCCTGTCCCGCTTCCGATGCCCAATTTCGCTGGACCGCAGGTCGCAACCCCATCGCCGCCAACGCCGACCGAGGCGCCGCAGCAGGAACCTGCCAACATTCTCGAATCGTTGTTGGACATCTTCGGATTCTAGCTGTTCAAGCGGCAATTCTCGCTTTGGCGTGGCTGCACAATCCTTTGAGTTCGTCTTGGTCCTGACGAGGAAGGGGATTCACGAAGCGTTCTAGAAACAGTTCAAACTGCAAAGTTCGAGTTCCTCGAAGAGCGCTTCGATTCGCCCAGAAAGCGCTGCGCCGACATGGTGAAGGAGTTGTGGCGGCAGGCAAGGGAACGGGCCACTGCACCCAAGCTCTGGCGAGATGTTCCCTTTCATTGACATCCTCAGCCGCTTCACTGTGTTCGAAGACAGGGACTCCCTGTTGAGCCTGATTGCGGACGAGCGCACTCCGTGACCAGACCGCATGCCTGCACGTCAGCCGGCCGTCTCGCCACACAATCACCCGATCGAAACAATTGTCCTTTCCAGCAACGGGAAGGAAAAATGCCACAACGAGAATTGCTGCTCCGGAGGGAAGGTTTCAGCGATCCTCGTAGCGCCTGGGCAGCACGCGAATCAACGAGTTGAGATTGCCGTTGTAATGCCTGAGAAGATTCCGCAGCACGGTCTTTTCGAGAGCCAGCAGGTTCCATTCGTCAACGATCAGGTTGCGGATTTTGGGACCGTGCTTCGTCTCGAAGAGATGCCAGTACACCCTGGTCGGCTCCTTGTTCTGAACGTGCATTGTCGTGACGACTTCATAGGAGTTTTCGTTGCGCGTCGTTCGGGCGCTGCGCACGGTGTAGGTGGCGCCATTGAATTTCCGAAAGTAGCGCGAGTACTTCTCCGCCAGATAGCGGCGGAACACCCTTGTGAATGCGGCTCGTTGTGAAGCTGTGGCAGTGCGCCAGGGAGGACCAAGCACTGCCCGAGCCATGTAGACAGCATCGAGGTTCTCTTTGAACAGTGATTCGATGCCGTCGGAGATCTCGCTCGAAGGTCGTCCGGAAGCGATGATCGCATCAAGCTGGTCAATGGAAGATTCCACGACCGCGATTGCGGCCTGAGTGTTTGCTGCCTTCGATTCGCCAACAATGAGCGCCAGCCCGATTGCCAACATCGCCAGCGGACACCTCATCGAGGGCATCGCTGCAGTCCATTTCCCGAATGCGCTACCGAACATCATCTACCGTGACTCTGCAACCTCGTCGGATAGTCGAAGGAGTAAAGCTTGAATGTCAGTCGCCGGCAGGATGTGCGTGGACCGTTTTGCGAAAAAGGCCCATGATCGGGCTTGTTCCAGGAACATCATACCGCAGTCGTTCCGCGCGGACAAGGAAGCCGTGGATGCCTGACGCAGGAACGGTCCATGCGCAGTTCCAAATCCTGAACTTGGCCATCGATGGAGCGTTGAATTGCCCTGCAGGCAGAAGACGGCGGCATCATTCGCTGAAATGTTCCAGCCAGACTCGGGATTGCAGGACAAAGGCGTTTCAAGCCCACGAATGGGGACCATTGGCGCCCGAATTCACGTCAACTGTTGCGGCCTTCGTGAAGCCCGGTTGATCGTCCGCCGTCCCGGCAGCACAAATGGCGCTGGCAATTGCCGCGACAGCGGTTTGCGGACTCAATGGGCGCCAAGGTGGAATTGCCTGGATTGGAACTGTAGTGGTCTGTCGCAACAGGCGCTTGATGAAACGCGTCGATCCCAAATGGACAGAAGAGGCAGCAAACATGCAAAGCATCGAACGACGGCTAACCGAGCTGGGCGTGACTCTTCCCGAGGCGCCCCCTCCCGTCGCCACCTACGTGCCATACGTGATCAGTTCCGACATGGTTTACGTTTCGGGGCAGCTCTCCGCATGCGGCGAAGAGCGAATCGCCGGGCGACTTGGAGAATCCGTCGACGTCGAAACTGGAAGACTGGCGGCCAGGCTCTGCGCAATCAATCTGCTGGCGCATCTGAAGAATGCATGCGACGGCGATCTGGAACGCCTGGTCCGAATCGTGAAACTGACGGGATTCGTAAACTCGATTCCTGACTTTGGCGACCAGCCGGCGGTGGTCAGCGGCGCTTCCGACTTCCTGGTCGAGCTGCTGGGTTCCAGGGGTCAGCACGCCAGATCCGCCGTGGGTGTCGCCGCGCTGCCCTTTGGCATTGCGGTCGAAATCGAGGGGATCTTCCAGATATTGCCGCCATGACCGAATTCGTCCCGAATAGTCCGGAGCGGCCGCCTTTCACCGCTGTCGCCATGCCCGGCGAGCGGTGTTGCGCCGCCTGAGAAATGGAACCGGAAAGAGCGTCAAGCCTTGCCGTCGAGGTCTCAGTCTGCCGAGACATCAGGGCCATCCCGTCGGAGGAATGGGATGCGTGCGCATGCCCCGAGGAAACGGCGCAGGGCAGGCCGGTGGACCCGTTCACTACGCACCGGTTTCTCAGGGCGCTTGAAGCGTCGGATTCAGTGAGCGCCGAAACCGGGTGGATTGCATTCCATCTGGTTGCCAGGCAGCAGGGGTCCGTCATCGCCGTCATGCCGGTATACGCAAAGATGCACAGCCAGGGCGAGTATGTGTTCGATCATGCATGGGCCAATGCCTTCGAACAGGCGGGAGGGCGATACTACCCGAAGCTCCAAAGCGCCGTGCCGTTCACGCCGGTAACCGGCCGAAGGGTCTTGGCAAGACCCGGATTTGAGGAAATGGCGTTTCCGGCAATGCTGGAGGCCCTGAAGGAGCTAACTTCCTCCAACAGCCTGTCATCGGCGCACATCACGTTTTGCACCGCCGCAGAGGCCCAAACCGGCAAGGCGCTCGGGATGCTGGTTCGGCACGGCATTCAGTTTCATTGGGAAAACCGCAGGTATCGCAGTTTCGAGGAATTCCTTGGGGCGTTGACCTCACGCAAGCGCAAGAACATTCGGCGGGAAAGGCGGTTGGCCAGTCAGTGTGGAGGCGACGTCGAACTGTTGGCGGGAGATCAAATCAAGGACCGTCACTGGGATGTCTTCTGGGAATTCTACCAGGACACCGGAGCCAGGAAATGGGGAATGCCGTACCTGACACGAGAGTTCTTCACCGAGATGCATCGCACCATGCGGAACGACATCCTGTTGGTCATGTGCCGGATTGGAGACGAGCATGTTGCCGGAGCGCTGCATTTCATTGGCAGGGACGCCCTGTATGGACGGTATTGGGGTTGTTCGCGGTTTAACGACTGCCTGCATTTCGAGCTGTGCTACTATCGGGCAATCGACTATGCCATCGAGAAAGGCATGTCCCGCGTGGAGGCTGGAGCGCAGGGACCGCACAAGCTGGCTCGTGGATACATGGCAACGCCGACCTTTTCGCTTCACTGGATGGAGCATGAGGGTTTCAGGTTGGCGATGGCTCGTTACTTGGAGCAGGAAACACGGCAAGTGGAACTTGAGCTTTCCGCCGCCGAACTCGCCGGACCATTTCGAAAGGACACCGCATGACCAAAGCCAAGAATTCGCCTGCACAGTCGGTCCGGGACCAGGCCGGAGAGCTTTGCGATTCGGGCTGGACCCTGGACCGCAGCGGCAATGCCATCTCCCGGACCTTCAAGTTCAGGAGCTTTGTGGACGCCTTCGGCTGGATGACGAAATGTGCATTGCATGCCGAGAAGCTCAATCACCACCCGGAGTGGCGAAACGTCTACAATCGTGTGGAAGTTAGGTTGACAACTCACAGCGCCGGTACGCTGACCAAGCTCGACATCCAGCTAGCCCGTGCAATGGATCGCTTCGCGGGCCATTCGTCGAAATAGCGGCAGACGGCCGAATGCGGCCCACACTTGTCCACATCGCATTGCACGGACGCAAACTCTGCTTGCGGGCAGGACCCTGCATTTTGGAAACGCGCAGTGGTCACGGTTCAAGTGTCGGCCGAGGTGGAAACACAATTGTCCGAAGTGAAGCCGCCGCCCGGCAAAGTGGGTCGCCGCCACACCGTGCAGGACGGCAATCCCGCTATTCTCGCTCTCCGGCATCTCTCAGAAACTCCCGCAACACTACGCTCCCGGGAGTCCAATTGGCCCCGCGATTCGGCCATGTCAGATGGGACAGGCAGGGGATTTCCTGCATGGAACCAAGCGCTTGAGTAGGTCAGTGGGCGCAAGGGGGGGGACATGCGGCGCCTGGAGCATTATCGAGAGAACTTCTCCGGTCGGAATCGCCGTCATCCTCTATAGGTCAGCACGCGAAGCGCGGTTTCCGGGGCCTTGTCGAGCACCCGCAACAGGGCGCGCGCCGCGCCGGTCGGCCAGCGCTTGCCTTGTTCCCAGTTGCGGATTGTCTCGCGCGACACGTCCATGCTCCGCGCCAGCTCTGTCTGGGAAAGTCCCAACCGCTGCCGGATACGGCGCACATAGCGCGCCATGTCCTGCATGGCCTCTTTCTCGTCCTCCCGCTTCTGCGCCGCGATTTCCGCCTCGGTGGTGGCATCCACCCTTTCGGGGTCGATCCGCCCCTCGGGGAGAGTCGACAAATCGTCGGGGTCAATCCAAATGCGCGTTGTGCTCATATTCCGCGACCTCCCTTTGATTGGCCTTGCGGGCCGAAATGATGCGAACGGCCGAATGTCGCACCGTGTAGACGACGACATTCACGCGCCCGTCGACCGTGCCGAGCAGCTGGCAGCGGTCCTCGCCATAGTTCCGCCGGCGATCCTGCGCGACGATCCGGTGCGGATCAAGGAGGGCCCGGGCGGCAAAGTCGAAGCCCCGACGCTCGAAACAGACACTGTTCTTGGCCTCGTCCCATTCGATCTCCATCTCCGCACATATGGGCCAATTGCCTACCATTGGCAAGCTTTTGGTTCCAACAAATTCCGACGGGCCACATCATGTCCTGTCTCGCTGGGCAAGACGACCAGGCGCCACACGATGACAGACTTGCGGCTTCTGTCGACCACCGATCGGCAATGATGCGCCATCGTCTCCTCCTTGCCGGAAAGCTCCATCTTCCAGCATAGGCAGGAAGCCCAAACCGGAGCCCAAGACGTTTCCTGTCAAGGGCTCCGGGCACCTTGTTTCCATCCCAAATTCTGCCGAAAGGGGTGCCTGGCGGCGACAATGAAATTTGCTCAGCTCACCTCGGCCAGCGCCGCCAGCCGATCGGCGGTGGCCTCCATCGACACGCGTCCTGCCCTGAGCTCGTTCACCCGGCGCAGCCACCGTTCGGGGATTGCCGCGAGGCCAAACCTCGCCCCAAGAACAGCGCCGACGATGGCGCCGTTGGTGTCCGTGTCGCCGCCCGCCTCGACGGCCTTGCGCAGACCGGACTCGAAGTCATTTGCCTGCCAGCAGGAGATCAACGCTGCCTGAAGGGACAACAGCGTGAAGCCCATGTTTCGGCCGTCGAATCGCAGGTCGTCAATGGAAGACCGCGACGCCAAGGTCACCGCATTCAAGACCGACGACGGAATGTCCGCGCGATAGCCGTAGTCGCGAAGCTCCGGCAATGATGCAGCCATGCCTTCCCGCGCCAATCGCAACAGGTCTTCCGCAGACAGCGTTTCGCCTCGCAGCGCGGCGGCGACGGCCAGATTGCCGAGCGCGCAGGACCAGCCGCAGCGCCAGTCCCAATGCGTTGGCACGGCCGAGAGAACGCTTTCCCGAACCAGTGAATTCGGATTGTCGCGCCACCTGATGGCGAGCGGCGCACACCGCATCAGCGCGCCATTGCCGGCCTGCCGACCATTCCACGCCTGTTGCGAGGCCTCGACAATTGGCATGCCTTGCGGCATCCGCGCGGTTCCGTCCCTTCCACGGCGAGCCAATCTTCTGGGGTAGCTGCCGCCGTACAACGCCAGCACATTCCCTGTGAGGCGGCCCATCCCAAGGCCGTTGGTTTCGGCCCACACCCAGAAGCGTCGACCGAGATCGTCCACGTTCAGCCCGCCGGCGGCTGTTGCCGCATCGGCGATCACGATGGCCTGAGCCAGATCGTCGTCGTCAGGATAGCCGGGACGGGCCACGATTTCGGTCATCCCTTCCGGAAACCTTTGGGCGATGGCTCTTCGCGGCCATCCTTCCACGACGATGCCCAGCAGGTTCCCAACCGCGATGCCTGCCATCAATCCTCTTGCGCGATCCAAATCAGTCAAGGGGGCATTCCTCCTCATGTGACTGTCACGAAAGCTCTGGCGGCCCGGGCGATGGCGGCCATTGCCAGGGTCAAGGGGGTTTTCCTCCTCATGTGACTTTTGTGAAAATGCTGAATGAACAAGAGTTCCGTTCAGCGTCAACATTTGTCCGATCAAGTCGTCGTCGTCGACGTGGCGCTCGATGCCGAGTCCCACGCCTTCGATTTCGCGGGCGGACGCCCGTCCGAAGCGTCGGATCAGCTCAAGCGCCCGGTCTGGGGCCGGCTGGCCGCTTGGCCTCGCCGATTCCACGTAATGCGAACGGACAATCTGCCCCCAGTGTGCGGCCAGCAGATGTGGCGCGCCAAAGAGGTCCATGGCGGATATCTCGCTGCCCTGCGCGACAAGGACGCCACACTGGTCGGGCAGCGGACCGCGCTTGACGAGTTCTTCAACGGTTTCGGCGCGGGACTTGTCGCGGGAGAATTCCATATCCAGGTCCGCCGCCGCCGACGTCCTGGAATGAACGTTCTCGCTCGCCAGCATTTCATCGATTTCCTCCCAAACACGGCCTTGGTCGCCGGCTCGGGACCCGTACCGCATCGACTGGGCGACGCCCCGGCGCTTCGCGGTCCGGATGCGATTCGGCGTGAAGGACTCGGAACGCCGCCATTTCTGTCGGTTTCCCCAGCGTCCCCTCTCCAAGCAGCTTACAGGAATCTCAACTGCGGAGAGGGAGTCCACGAGAACGGTGGCGTTGACGGTGCGGTTCTGCAAGCCGCCGAGAAAATGTTCTCCTTCGACGACGAGCACAAGCTTGTCCGTGGGATTGCTTGCGTGCAGCGTCTCCACCGACTCTTCGTCGAGTTCCTCTATCTTCAGCCCCGAGTCCTCGCCGGTGGTGATTTCCGGCAGCTCGTTTCCAGGCATGAAGAGCGGAAAGAACGATACGCCGAGCCGTTCAATCGGCGTGCCCAGCGTGACTGTGTCCAAGCAAGTTTCGGTCATGCATGTCTCCTCAAGTGTTTTGCAAGGCGAGGATGTTGCGAATGAGCGCGATTTGGTGAATCTGCTCGGGGTTCCCGCCTAAATTGTGGCTGCGACAATATATAGGGACTTGATATTGTAATGTCAACAATTTATTTTGCGCCCATGGTTTTTGAGAGTCCATCCCAATATGACGCAACGTCCTACCCGCCATTTGCGGTCACTGCGGACGTGTCGCTGTTCACCATCCGCCGAAGTGCGCTCGAAGTGCTGCTGATTGAGCGGCGCGGCGAGCCCTATCTCGGCGCCTGGGCCTTGCCCGGTGGCTTCGTGCATCCGAAAGAGGACTTGGAGGAGGCCGCCTCCAGAGAACTTGCCGAAGAGACAGGGCTCGAAGGGGGAGCGTGGCATCTGGAGCAGCTTGCTGCATATGGCGCTCCGGACCGGGATCCACGCATGCGAGTGGTCACCGTTGCCTTTTGGGCGGGCTGCGCCGACGTGCCAACACCCCGCGGCGGCGGGGACGCCGCCAAGGCCGACTTGGTGCCGGTGGCGCGCATTGAGAGCGGCGCAGTCCGTCTTGCCTTCGATCACGAACTGATCGTCAGGGACGCCGTGGAACGAATTCGCTCCAGAATGGAGCACACGGCGGTTGCCGCCGGATTCTGCCCGCCGGAGTTTACGATTCGGCAACTCAGACAGGTTTATGAAGCAGTCTGGGGCGCCTCACTCGATCCGGGAAATTTCCAACGCTATGTTCGCAAGTGCGGAGCTTTCGAGCAACGCGTTGCTCCGCCTTTGCAGGATGGCTTCAAAGGGCGACCCAAACGTGGCCGGCCCGCGTCGCTTTGGGCAGCGAGGCGGACGGCGGACGGCTTTCCGGCCACGACGACCCGTACGCTTGCAAGGCCGGGAGATTCGACTCGGACAGACGCTTCGATTTCAGCCGGCAACCGATGAAACAAGGCCGGCTTCATGCACACCATTCCATATGGATGCGGCAGCGGGCGCTTTTTCCGACGGGATGAAGATCAACTGCCGATCTTGCACGCGCGGCGTGACACGGAGTTCAGGCTATGCGGCTTTGGACTTGGTGAACGAACGACGCACCAACCTGCCAATCAATGACCGCACCGCTGCGGAGGAATGGGCAATGAACTTTGCGCGCAACAAGCCCTTTCCCGGCGTCAATCCTGCCTGGACCAACATCGGAATGTAGGACAGCAAGGCGATGGAGATCATCAAACTTGCAGCCGACAAGCCCAGGAAGTCTGCAAGTGGCAGGACAAGACAGAATGCGGGTGACCCTCATGCGTATCGTGACGCTAGCCGTTCCAAACAAGGGCGTTCCGGAAGTACGAAAATGAATCCCGCTCAAATTCGCGCCATTTGTCAGTTCGGGGGCTTAAGTTGAACCGTCGGCTGCCGGACTGCTGCTGATCGGCATAAATCCAAAGCCGCCGACTGCAGCCGGCGGAAGTCACGTTTGTGGCGTTTCCCCGCCAGGAAGGATTGCAACACGGTCGGTGAAGAACGATTTGTGGGACCGCTTGTCCTGCGCTTGTCCGAGCGGTCTGTTGGCCAAACCCCTGGAACTGGCTGACAGGCGATGCTGACGCCAGTCACATCTTCGGCCCTCTGCAACACCTTGAACATTCCGAGGCAATTCCGGGAGCACGGCGCCGCTTTCAGGGGATGTCGTTGCTCCATCCGAAACGGCCATGCTCTGAAGACTTGCCAAGTTGTCGGCAACTCGTTGAAGACCTTCTCGGAACGCTCGAGGACATTCGGCCGCAAATGCAGCGTCGCCCAACTCCGAGCAGGCGGAATGGCCTTCCTCTCCCCGGCAGCACAATGGATGGCGCCATTTCAGGAGAGTGCGACAAGGCGAAAACCGCCGGCATCCGGAAAGCGCCAAAGACCAGCAAGGGAAGCTGTGCCCCAAGCCATTTCCGTCGGCGCCGTCAGCCGCTTCGCCCGAAACCGACGCGAAGGGCTGGACGAACGACTGTCGTGCTCAATGGGCTTGCGAGCGAGCATTGACCTCCCCAGTCAGGGAATCAGGAAGTCTTCAAGATCCAGCTGTCATGTCATGTGGGAGTTCACGAGGTCTTTCGCTTTCGTCCCGCAGGTCCCGGACATCGCCAGTCCCTGGCAACGTGCTCGGTTCCTGCCGGCGGTCATTGGGGCGACAGGTGGTCCAGCAGCGTCTCGGCGGAAGACAACTCGCAGACGGCGGGTGATTCCTCGACGTTGAGAAACGCCACCTTGCCGTTCTCCACCAGCATGGTGTACCGCATCGAACGATTGATCAGTCCGAAAGGCGGCGCCGTGAATGCCAGACCGAGAGCCTCCGTGAAAGCGCCTTGCGGGTCCGCCAGAACTTCAATGCCGCTTTCCGTGGCTCCCGTTGATTCGGCCCAGGCGGTGGCTACGAACGGGTCGTTGACAGCCACGCAGATCACCTTGTCGACACCGAGCGCTTGAAGCCTATCCATGTTTCTTGCAAAGCTTGGCATGTGCGCCTGCGAGCAGGTTGGCGTAAAGGCTCCTGGAACCGCAAAAACAACGGCACGTCCGTCACCAAGCCGATCGCCAAGCGAAACTTCCTCCGGACCGCTCGCTCCGAGTGTCATCAGCTTTGCTGCCGGCAACGTGTCACCTACTGAAATGGTCATTTTTCCTACCTCGCACGGGTTTAGTCTGGGATCCAATCGGATATACTTGACCAAAGCGAACTATAGCATGCCGGGATTTTGTCAATGCAATTGAAAAACGTGGTTGTGGTCGGCGGCGGGCAAGCAGGATTCTCAACCGCAGCAAAGCTGAGATCGCTGGGTTGCGATGCGAGAATCACCCTGGTCTGCGCCGAAAACGAACTGCCATACCAACGCCCGCCACTGTCAAAGAAATACCTTCTTGGCGACTTCGCGCGGGAAAGACTGTATCTGCGTCCGGCCAGCTACTACAGGGACAACAGCATCGATCTTCTGCTCGGCCAGCGGGGGCGGCGCATAGACCCCGGCGCCAAGAGGCTGGAGCTTGACGCCACCAGCATCGAATACGACGAGCTTGTGTTGGCAACCGGCTCGATTCCCAGACGTTTGCCCGCCGTCATTGGCGGCAATCTCGAAGGCGTGCACACAATTCGCACGGTGGCCGACATTGATTCCCTGCAGCCGGAATTCCAGCCGGGACGGCGCGTGCTGGTGGTCGGTGGCGGGTACATCGGGCTGGAAGCCGCCTCCGCCGCGGTTGTCTGCGGCATGGAGGTCACTGTCATCGAGGCTGCCGATCGAATATTGCAGCGCGTCGCCTGTCCTCAGACTTCGTCCTTCATGGCTGAAGTTCATCGCCAGAAAGGTGTTGACCTGCTGGAAGCCTGCGGGCTTGAGAAGCTGCTCGGAAGTTCGCGGGTCGAGGCCGCCAAGTTCACTGACGGAACGGCGCTGGAAGTGGACCTGGTTGTGGTTGGCATCGGAATTGTCCCGGACAGCGGCCTTGCGGCGCAGGCGGGAGCCAGCGCTGAACTGGGCATTGTCGTGGATTCGTATGGGCGGACTTCCATTCCGCACATCTGGGCGGCCGGTGACTGCACGGTTTTTCCCTTCAGGGACCGCAGGATACGGCTTGAAAGCGTGCAGAACGCCATTGATCAGGCGGAGTGCGTGGCCCAAAACATCCTTGGCGCAGAGCGAGAATACCTGCCCGTGCCGTGGTTCTGGTCGGACCAATACGACGCCAAGCTGCAAATTGCCGGGCTTGGCTTCGGCAGCAATCGCATTCTGTCCCGTTTGGGACGAACTTCCGATTCCGTTTCCTTCTGGTACATGAAGGACGACAGGGTGCTGGCCGTTGATGCGGTCAACGATCCTCGATCCTACATGATCGGCAAACGCCTGATAGAAATGGACAAGCGAGTCGATGGCGCGCTGATCGAGGATGCCTCGGTCAATCTCAAGGTCTTGCTTCGTTCGCGATAAGGACCGAACTCTCGGACGGAAACCATGTCAGTGCGCATCACCGGGGGCAAAATGAAGGGTGTCCGGCTTGCCTCGCCAGGAGCCGGTGGCGGACGCCACCGGCTGCGGCCTACGACCGGCCGAACGCGGGCCGCCATCTTCGACATGCTGATCCATTCCGACATTGGCGACTGTGTTTCCGGGGCGCGGGCGCTCGATCTCTTTGCCGGCACGGGCGCAATGGGTCTCGAAGCGCTGTCCCGCGGAGCGTCCAGCGCCGCCTTTGTCGAGCGGGACGGCCGTGCCTGTGAACTAATCCGCAAGAACGTCAAGCTGCTTGGAGTTGCATCGTCGACCACCATCTATCGTTGTGATGCAACAGCTTTGCCACCGGCCAGGCAGCCTCCCTGCAACCTTGCATTCCTGGATCCACCCTATGGACGCGGGCTTGCTGCCGCTGCCATTGCAGCGGCGCTGGGAAAGCGCTGGATCGAAGCTGGCTGCGTTTTCGTCGTCGAGGAATCGGAGCCAATGCCCAATGGAGGACAGTTCGAGTTCTTGAGCCATCGCCGCTACGGTTCCACCAGCATTTCAATTGGAACAATTCGAGAGACGTCTCCTCGCAGTGATTCCCACGGCTGACCCATGACAGATCGCTGCCTGTACATTGTGCCGTGCCGGCGCAGTGAATCGTCGTTGCGAAGGCCGCGGCGATGTCGAGGGCAGCCGCACATGGTCGGCAGGGAGAGCGATGCCTCGTGTTCCCGCTGCAACCGTCTTCATCATCCAGTTAACCTGGTGTACGGCTCGTTCGCTCCCGCCATGCGGTCCGACGGCAAACCGGTTCAAGTTCGGCGCCGTGGCATGGTCGCCTGCGGCCGCTCGAGTCCCGTCAACAGCTCGATTCACAAACCGAAAGAAAACTGACGTGCGCCACCGCATGCAGTTCTTCGAAAGCCATCGTGATTCTCTCCGAAAGCGGTTTGCCTGGATGCACGACTATGCCGATTGGCGTTCCGAATGGCTTGAATTCATCGAAGCGTGAATTTCGACACGTCGATGGAAGGTCAGGTTGTTGACACATGGCGTTGCGGCATGCGTTGACGTCATCGCCAGACCTGCTGGCGCGTCAAACGGAATGAACCCCTCGCTTTGTGACCATGATTCTGCGTGGTGATGGGCAGCGAACAGGGCAGGTTTGCGGCGGAGACGCAGGCCCGGCCGGATTGATTCGGGCGTCGGCTTCAGGGGTGGGAAGAACTCCGCTTTGAGCGACCGAACGAATTGGCGGACATGCCTTAGGCGGGATTTCTCTCGCTCTGACGGGCAATCACGACGATTCTCTTGGCGGCCAGGGCCAAATGCCGGTCAAGCAGCCTGATTGCTTCGGAGGTGTCGCGCCTGGCCACCGCTTCCAGTATCGCCTCGTGCTCCTGAACGGCCTCCCCCTCCATGACTTTGTCCTGCACAACCTGCAGATGCGCAAAGAGGCAGATCGGGCCGTATTGCTCCTTGATCACTTGCAGCGTGCGGATCCTGCCCGATGGCGCAAGCAGTTCAATGTGGAACTGTCGGTTCAACTCCACTCTTCGCCAGGTCTGCACGCAGGCGCGGTCGCGTTCCAGAATCTGTTTGCAGCGCGCCAAGCTGGTTTGCGTGTGGAGGGAAACGGCGTGGAAAAGTGTCCTCGGCTCGAGCGCCCGGCGTATTTCGTTGATCTCCATCACCTCGTCGATGTCCGGCTTGGCGACAAGCGGGCTCTTTCTCGGTCGAATGACGACCAGTCCCTCCGCGGCAAGGGTGCGAAGCGCTTCCCTTACTGGAATGATCGACGTGCCGTAGCCTTCGGCAAGCGCCTGTATCTTGAGCTTGCGCCCCGGCTCCAGGGTTCCCTTGAGGATGCTGTTGCGCAGATTCTTGCAAATCGCCTGCACGCCGTCGCCGTAGTGGATTGGAGTTTGCATGATGATTTGCGGTTCTCCGATGTTGCTGCCGGCAGGCCGTGTCCCGTGGCCTGTCAAGCCTGAAGTATTTTGCTCAGAAACAGCTTCAGCCTTTCGTTCCTGGGGCTTTCGAACAGTCGCCCCGGCTCTCCCTGCTCCACGATCCTTCCCTGGTCGAAGAAACAGACACGATTGGATATCTCGCGTGCAAAGCCCATCTGGTGCGTGACCAGAAGGATCGTGTAGCTGTGGGCGCTTGCCAGTTCGCGAATGACGGTAAGCACCTCTCCGACCATTTCCGGGTCAAGCGCGCTCGTTGGCTCGTCGAACAGAATGATTTTCGGCCGCATCGCCAATGCGCGGGCAATTGCCACGCGCTGCTGCTGTCCACCCGAGAGCTGGCTCGGATAGTGTGATCTCTTGTCGTCCAGACCGACCATTTCCAGCAGTTCGACCGCTCGTTCGACCGCTTCGCTCTTCGGCAGCTTCAGCGACTGGACTGGGGCCTCGATGCAGTTCTCCAGCGCCGTCATGTGCGGGAAGAGATTGAAGTTCTGGAACACCATGCCGATCCTGGAGCGGACCGAGCGAATGTGCGCCTCGCTCGCCGGCACGAGTCGGTCCCCGGACCACATCTTGTTGAGAGGTTCGCCTCCAACCCAGATGATCCCGTCCTGAATCGGTTCGAGCGTCATGAGGACCCTGAGCACAGTCGTCTTTCCGGAACCCGACGGTCCGATGATAGTCACGACTTCGCCTTCGGCCACCTCGAACTGCAACTGGTCCAGGACGACCAGCGCACCGTAGCGCTTGGTAACCTTTTCGAACCTTATCTTGGGGTCCGTCAATGCAGAATCCTTTTGTTCACGTAGCGCTCGACCGCTCGAATTCCGACCGCCGAAATCAGGCTGAGAACCAGGAAGAAGATGCCGGCGATCGTCACCGCCTCGGTGAAACGGTAGTACTGGGAGCCAATCAGCTTCGACGCATGCATGATTTCCCCGACCGCGACGAACGAAAGCAGAGGCGTTTCCTTGAAGATTGCCACCAGATAGTTTCCCAGCGCCGGAATGATCGGCGGGAGCGACTGCGGAATGATGATTCTCTGATAGACGCGATGGGTCGGAATGTTGAGCGCCTTCGCCGCTTCCCACTGGCCTCTGGGCACCGACTGCAAGCCGGCTCGGTAAACTTCGGCTGTAAGCGCCGAATTGTAGATGGATATGGCAAGTATTCCGGTCGTGAGCGGCGGCAACAGAATGCCGAACTGCGGAAGCACGAAGAACAGGAAGAATATCTGCACAAGGAGCGGCGTCGCCCTGATGAATTCGATGACTTCGCCGGCCACAAACGAAACCAGCCGGAAGCGTGACGTCTTGAGCAGCATGAGAATCAATCCGCCGAGCAGCGCGAACAGGAACGACATGACCGTCGCGTAGACGGTAACGCCTGCCGCTTCCCACAGGCGCGGAAGGACGACCTCAAACGTGAAGTCCCACTGCCAGTCCATCAGTGCACCTTGCCCAAATGCCGCGTCATTCGTTCCTCGAGCATCGCGCCGCCAAATCGCACAAACTGGGCGAAACAATAGTAGAGCATCAGCGTCACCAGGAAGATGTCGAGCGTCCTGTAGTGAATCTGATTCTGCTGAACCGAGGCAAAGGTTATGTCGACGAGCGTCACCGCCGACACCAGGGCGGTCGCCTTGATCATTTCGATGGTCAGGTTGCTGAGTCCCGGGATCGTCACCGGAATCGCCTGGGGAATGATCACTCTCAGCATGTACCTGTGTTTCGGTATGTTGAGCGCCACGGCGGCCTCGCGCTGCCCTTGCGGGACCGCGGCAACCGCGCCTCTAACGACTTCCGCACCGTATGCGCCGAAGTTCAGCCCCACGCCCAGAACAGCGGCCGCGGTTGCCGACAGAAGCACGCCGAACTCCGGCAACACAAAGAAGAACCAGAAAAGAATGACGAGCAGCGAAGTGCCTCTGAAGACCTCGATGTACACTGCGCAAGTCCACCTGATCGGCCTGATCTTGCTGAGTCGGCCGATCCCCGTGACGAATGCCATCGCCCAGAACAGGAAGGCGGAAAGAACCGAGATCTTGATCGTCACCACAGCGCCCCGGAGCAACGCCGGGAGAAACACCCGCAGTTCGGAGAATGTCGCGACTGCCAGACCGACGAGAAACGCCGTCAATGCCGCAATTGCCGCTATTCTGACCGTCAACGCGCCCGCGATGCCTCCATTGACCGATTCGCCCAGCGGTCAATTCGCATTCCCGGCGGCAGCAAACCGCCGCCGGGTCTTGCCATGACTGGTCTCATCCGCCAGCGCACAGCATCTCGGTGGTTGTTCCTGCCACGGGAAGTTCGTCCTGTGTCATGCCGTACTTCTCCATGATCGCGATATGCTCGGGCGTGCCAACGACCGCGGTCAGATGCTTGTCGAATTCGTCCACAAACGCTGCGTCCTCCTTGCGGAACGCGAAGGCCCCGTGCGAAACCGCAGGCTCGCCCGCAACTTCCGCAAATGCCGGTCCAGCTTCAAGGTCGCCCTCCGGCACGCCGGCAACAATGTCTCTCACGCCAGGCGCCGACACTGCCCAAGCGTCAATTCGTCCGGCGCGCAGCGCGGCGATCCCAGCCGGATTGTCGGGAAGCTGGAGAATGTTGTCCTCGGAGACTCCCGCTCTGGTTGAGAACTTATGCTGTGCAGCGCCGGAAATCACCCCGATTTTCACGCCCTTGTCGCGAACCGACTCGAAGTTGGACAGTCCATGCGGATTGCCCTTGAGCACGACCAGCGCCTGCTTGATCCCGAAGTAGGGTTGCGAGAAGCGCACCTGCGCGCATCGATCGGGATTGACAAACATTCCGGCGGCAACGACGTCGAACCGTCCCGCCTGAACGCCGGGAATGAGGGCGCCCCAGTCCACCGCCTGCGCGTTGTCGATGTTGCCCCCGATTCCTTCAAGAACCACCTTCAGCAGTTCAATGTCCGTGCCCACGAGATTGTTGTTTTCGTCCATGTAGGTGTACGGCTTGAAGTTGTAGAAAGCGACATTGATGCCCTTGTCCATTGCCTTCGACATGAGGTCCTGCGACAGGGCTGCCCCGGAAAGCCCCACGGCGACCATGAAGCCCGCCAGCGCCAGCGCGTGACGGCGCAAGAGATTTGATTCAAACATTTCATGCACTCCTTTGTTGATGTTTCCCGCCGCCGCAATCACGCGGCCACAGTTGAAATCCGTGCCTCGGCCACGGGCTCCGACAGCAGGTCCGGCTCCTTGCCGGAAACTGCCCAATTGTCCTCGGCGTTGATGAAGCCGAGATGGTTCGCGAAGTTCGGGTTGCATGCGAATGTCATGCCTCGCCTGAACACCATGCGTTCGAACGCGGCAAGGGACGGGTATTCGGTGGTGTCCAGACCAACCCCATGTCCGATCCTGCCGACACCCATCGTGCGCATGTTTCGTTTCTTCAGGCGCCGGTCGACCACGCGAATCACGTCTGCCGGGCTGTTTCCCTCCCGAAGCTGCATGTTGCAGTCGTGCCGAAGCTCCATCATCCACGAGTAGAATTCGTCGAGCTCGGCGCTTGGTTCGCCCACGGACGCCGTTCGGGCAAGGTCCGACCAGTATCCCTTCCATGACACGCCGACGTCGAAGCCAACCGTTTCGCCTCTTGAGATTCTGCGTTCGGTTGGAAGCAGAACGATGCCGCGGTCGTCCACCGGACCCGAAACCACGCAAAGCAGCGATATCTTCTCGGCGCCGCCGGCAATCAGCCGCTCCCTCAGGACTTGGGCGACTTCGTTCTCGGTCATGCCGGCATGAATCAGCGACAGCGCCTCCTTCTGGGCAGTTGCGCTTATGCGGGCCGCCCGGCGGCAGCATTCGATTTCCCTTGGAGACTTTTCGACTCGGCATTCGAGAAAGATGTCCGCGGCGTCGACGAATTCCGCCTGCGGAAGCGACTTCACGATTTCGGAAAACCCTGCGTGGCTGATGCCCAGGTACTGCTCCCTGCCAAGCTCGGCCCCGATCCTCGCCCTCGACAGGCCGGCTTCGCGCAGCACATTCGCCACGAATTCGGGATGACCGGTCAGCGCGCCCGTTGTCCTGATCTTCCCGACGTGACAGGTTGCCTCGATCTGTGCCACCTCGAAGGGCATCGTGATTAGCACGGGTTCGTCATCCTTCGGCAGGATGAACATGTAGGGACGGATCTTGTCGACCGCGTTCTGCTCGGAGCGGTGACCGGAGAAGTACTGGTAGTTGAGCCGTTCGGTTGCGAGCAGGGCATCCAGTTGCGCCGCTTGCATCATTGCGCGCGCTCTCCGGTAGCGGTCTTCGAACTCCTCCTTCGGAAAGTCCGGGAACTGTGGCTCCATGAAAGCTCTCGCTTCAAGTTCAACTTGACCATAACAATATATGATATATTGTATTTGTGCAAGCGCGACTGGCTGCCGCGCCGATTGCCGGGCAGCCAGGCTGCGGAAACTCGCCGGACAGGCGACGGGCGGAGAAGCGCCGGAGGCGCTTGCGGAGATTTGGATGGACATCAGGCACCGGCAATGAACTTGACGCAACACCGCTTTGCCCGGCGAGCGGAAATTCTCGGAAAGTCGATCTACGATCACGACCCAAGCGCCATTGTGTTGAACAGCGGCCTGGCCTACCCTCCGCTGCTGCCGGATGTCGGGCGGGAGGCGGCCATCGCCGCGAAGCTCGCCGCCGAGAGCATGCAGTACGGGCCGCTCATGGGAATCGACGATCTGCGCGACCAGATTGTGCGATACGTCGAGGCGGACGGCGTCGCCTGCGGCCGCAATGACATACTTGTGACCAACGGCGCCAAGCACGCGCTCGATCTTGCCTGCCGGGCGTTCGTCGAACCCGGCGACCGGATCATTGTCTCCCGTCCAACCTACATGACGGCATTGATCAACATGCGGCTCCACGGCGCTGTGTTTCTTGAGGTTCCACAGGATGAACAGGGCTTGGATGCAACGTTCCTCGAGAGGGAACTTGAAAGGCTGGCCGCAAACGGCGAACAGATGCCCAAGCTCCTGTTCGACGTGCCGGACTTTCACAACCCAACCGGCATCACCATGTCGAAGGCCAGAAGAATCCGGCTGGTCGAGATGGCCGAGGCCTACGGCTTCGTAATCTGCGAAGACGATCCCTATCGTCGCATACGTTTCGAGGGAGCCGACGTGCCTCCGATCAAGTCCCTGGACCGCGCCGGAGTGGTCATAGCGCTCGGCACGGTTTCCAAGATTCTCTCTCCCGGCTTGAGGACGGGCTGGGCAATTGCCACGCCCGAAATCGTCCAGCGAATGGCTGCCCAGAAGTCGGAAGGCGGTTCCAGTCCCTTTGGCCAGCGAATCGTTGCGGAACTCATGCGCTCGAATCGAATGCATGAACACATCAGCGCCGTTCGAAACCGCATGCGGATTCATCGGGACGTCATGTTGAGCAGCATCGCGGAGTTCCTCCCCAATGCGCGGGTCAGGCCCCCGCACGGCGGGTACTTCCTGTGGTGCGAACTTGCCTCGGACATATCGGCGGAAGCGGTGGCAGGAAAGGCCAGGGAATTTGGCGTGGAGGTTGGCGCCGGAAGACTGAGCTTTCCCGGTTCCGACCCCGACAGGTTTCTGAGATTCGCCTACAGCTATCCGTCCGCCGATGAAATTCGAGAAGGCGTTCGCCGGCTTGCGAAGGCCATCCAGGCGGTTGAAGCGAAGACATGACGATTGAAATCGAAGGAGACAGGAAATGCCAACACCTCTCGTGAGCTTCGCGCCGTCCTGCGAGATAGACCTAGACGCCGGCGGCAAGCGGCACGGCTATGTCCGGATACAGTTTTCCTCGCACCGTTCGGCGTATGGCTGGATTCCGGTGCCGATCATGACAATTCGTGGCGGCGAAGGACCCACGGCGCTCGTCATAGGCGCCAATCATGGGGACGAATACGAGGGCATATCCATCGCTTCGGATCTCTATTTGAAGCTGGACGTGTCGGATGTCGTTGGACGACTCATTCTGCTTCCATGCGCCAACGCTCCTGCTGCATATGCCGGGCGGCGAACCTCCCCGCTGGACTATTCCGGCGAAGGAAATCTCAATCGAATCTTTCCGGGCGACAGGTATGGCACTCCAACCGACATGATTGCCTGGTTCATCGCCAACGAACTGGTGCCGCGCGCCGAGGCGGTCTTCGATCTGCATTCGGCCGGGTCCTCGATCGATCATTGGCCGTCCTGCAAGATTCGATTGATGGGAGACGAGCCCGAGAAGGACGCCATGCAGATGGACATCCTGAAACTGTTCGGCGCTCCTCTGGGCATCGTCGGGAACCGTGTGCATCATGGCACGCTGTCGGGCGAGACTTCGCCAAAGGGCAAGATCTATGTCTCGACCGAGCTTGGAGGCGCTGGAAGGCTGCGTCCATGGATTCGCGAATTCGCCTATTCGGGAATGCTCCGTTGCTTGAAGCGTCTGGGTGTGTTGAAGGATACGCATGTGGTTGAGGCACCGAAGTGGACAACGCGCCTGATGGCAATGCAAACAGACGAAAACTACGTGTTTGCGCCGACTGACGGGGTGTTCGAGCCTGAAGTTGAGCTCGGTTCGGAGGTCAGGGACGGCCAGCATGCAGGCCGAGTCCGTTCCTTGAAGGAACCGTGGAAGGAACCTGAGGACATCAGTTTCAATCGCGGCGGCGTGGTGTTCTGCAAACGCAATCCAGCCTTGTGCGAGATTGGCGACACTCTCTACTTTACCTTGAACGACTACGAGCGCTTCTGAACCTGACGGCAGCGTGGCAGCGGTGGGCCTTGCGGACCGAAACCATCGACGAAGCGGCGGCGTGAGCCGGAGCCGGAGGCACGAGTCACGAACAGCCGGGATACAGGGAGAACAACTATGACTGATCTCGTCACCTGCCTGTGGTTCGACCACGGCGAAGCCAGCAAGGCAGCCGAGTTCTACGCCGCCACTTTTCCCGACAGCCATGTCGACCGGGTGAACGCGTCTCCGTCCGACTATCCCGGCGGCAGGGAAGGCGACGAATTGACCGTGGAATTCACCGTGCTTGGGCGATCCTTCCTGGGGCTCAACGGTGGTCCTGCCTTTTCGCCAAACGAGGCTGTCAGCTTGATGGTGGTGACCGAGAGCCAGGAAGAGACCGACCGCTACTGGGACGCCATCGTCGGCAATGGCGGCAAGGAGAGCGACTGCGGCTGGTGCAAGGATCGTTGGGGGGTCTCCTGGCAGATCACGCCGAAGCGGCTGCTGGAGCTGACCACCGATACCGACCGCACCCGGGCCAGACGCGCGTTTGCGGCGATGATGACGATGCAGAAGATCGACATAGCCGGGATCGAGGCGGCGGCGGAAGAAGCTCCGCAGGCCTTTTCCGGACAGGAGTAACTTCATGCTTGCAGGATACGCGCGGGTCTCGACCCTCGACCGGAACCCCGAGGTGCAACTCGTGCTGAATGACATGCCTTGTTGAAGCTCATTTGTAACAGTGCTTTCATGTCCAAGCAGCGATTCTTTGCGCACTGCGTCAAACATTTTCAGGCAGTGGCATGGTGGGACCGTTGCGTTGCGTGATATCGAACTTTGCCGAGTTTGCCGCCACCGAGGTGCCGGCGCGTGTGCACAGGAACTTGGTCAGGATAGTCCATGACCGCTATTTGGTTGGTCATGTTGCCCGCAATGCGACGGCGATGGGGGTCGTGAGCGGTCCGGCAAGCGCCGGAAGGCGAGCTTGCCCGGTCGGCAGGCGAATGCGAAGGGGCACAGCGGGGCGCGGTCCTAGCTCAGTTCGGACCGGCTAGACATTGAGGCAAACTGTCATGGCGTTCAAGACCGTGCCAAACTTGATGGACATGCATTCCAGGAAGTCCATGGATGCCACCCTCGGTTTCCGGATTGCGCGTCCGCAAGTCGAACGAAAGGCAACGGGCCAAGGTTTGGCAATGGGAGCGCTTCCTCGCGACAGTCGCGACTTGTTCGAGCGAAAGCCCGTCAAGCTTGCTTTTGGACGATTGGGCAGGCATCCATGAATCAGGATGCAGGCATGAAAGCCAAATGACCGAGTCGCCGGTCAGCTCGGATCATGCATAGTGGTGGTGTTGGTGGGGCGTAGGGAAACTTTGAACTAAGGCAATGG